>NZ_JBIYDV010000002.1:0-409157 GCF_044909215.1 Bacillus sp. RC252
GAATTTAAAAAAGATGACTCCTGTTGGATACAGAAATCATCTTCTTGATGTTGCCTAACTTTTTTCAAAATGTCCTTTACAAAGGGTACAGATTACTATGAACAGGCTACCTTTTTATTATTTAAATGTATCCCGCATGAACGGGAAAATAAGTTAGTTTTCGGGATTAACTACCCGTAAAAGCCCGAATGCTTCAACTTTATTATGACTTAATATGTATACCTTGTTTCTTTATTTCTGCATCCAAATGCCTACTATACTTTTCCACGAAGTTAATTATACTGTCGAATTCTTCCTCGGTTACTTGCTCAAATACAGCTTTATCCCGCTCTTGAAACTCTTTGTGCAGTTCTTCATGAATTTTATAAACTTCTTTCCCTTGTTCGGTAAGCCTAAAATAAATTTCTTTCTTATTTTTCGACTTTTGATAGCTTTCAATAAGGCCTTTTTTTATGAGCTTCTTAGTCATTCTACTTATTGCACCGCGAGTCACATAAAAAGCCTCTGCAAGTTGTGTCACGTTAGAATCTGTATTGTTTTCAATATATTCAATACAATGTACTTCAGAAGACTTAAAACCCTTCAGACCTGCTTCCATCTTATCCTTATTTAGCCAAACCATCTTATTATATAATTCCCTGAAACCGTTCATGACCTGTTCTTCCTTATTCATGGCCTATCCTCCTAACAGCTCATTCATACATTAAAACCATTATATTAAATTTCTGTTTCTGTTTCGACAATATTGATATAATTATTTGAGTTATCTTTGAATAGAGACGATTACATATAATAATTTACTATACAGTAGACAAAAAGTAAGAGCTAAGATTAGTTTTCTTAGCTCTGCTTTCATAAAATTTATGTTATTTAAATACTATTTCACTTCATTAGCTACAAAAAATTGCTCACAAACACTTGATATACGTTGCAAGTCTACGTTCCCACCAGATATAACCGCTACTACTTTTTTCCCTTTTATATATGTATCCACTTTCCCTGCAAGTAGAGCAGCAGTAGCTAATGCACCTGCACCTTCTACAACGGCTTTACCACGCTGTAATAAGTCTTTCATCGCTACTTCTAATTCACCTTCTGACACTGTTACAATATCATCTACTAATTCTTTTACAACTTCAAAAGTTAAATCACCTGGTATTTTAACTGCGCAACCATCTGCTATAGTAGGTGCCTCATAATGTTCTACGATTGTCCCTTTATCATAAGATGCCTTCATCCCATGAACATTTTCAGCTTGTACACCAATTATATTGATTGATGGATTAAAAGACTTTAATGCAACAGCAATTCCAGAAATAATTCCACCTCCGCCAATTGGTACAATGACCGTATCAACATCCCACATATCATCAAGAATGTCCAAACCAATTGTACCTTGACCAGCCATTACCTCTACATCATCATATGGATGTAAGTATGTTTCACCTGTTTTCCTAATAATCTCCTCACATTTTGCCTTCGCATCATCAAAAGTTTCACCATATAAAATCACTTCTGATCCGTATCCTCTAGTTGCTTCAACTTTCGCCTTCGGTGCAGAAATCGGCATCACAATTTTACTCTTAATACCAAGTAAATGAGCAGATAAAGCAACTCCTTGCGCATGATTACCAGCGGAACAAGCAATTACGCCTCGCTCTTTTTCTTGATCTGTCAACTGTGACATTTTATTAAACGCACCACGAAATTTAAAAGAACCCGTTAATTGCATATTTTCTAATTTCAAGTGAATTTCTCCGCCTGTTTTACTAGTCAAATAAAATGATTTTACTAAAGGAGTTTTACGAGCATTTCTTTCTAAAATGTTTTGAGCTTTTTTAATGTCTGTTATATGTAATGGTAGTTTTTTAGTTATCATGCTAACACCTCTTCTAATAATTTATAATCTACTGTTTGTCTCATTTTTAAGTTTTCGTAAGTAATAATCCCTTTATACGCAACCAACTATGTTCAAAAATCATTGCTCATATATGTACGCCATTCTTTAATGTACATCTGTGTAAACAATTCAACATCCTTTTCATATCACGTTCTTTGTAATGATTCAGGCATGCAATTTGGATCCAGTTATTCTTTTGTAAATACGCTGATTCATAATGAACAATATATCCTTGTAATGCTAACGCATCACCTAGCTCCTTAGAAGACTGATCTTCATTTAATTGAATGGTAACTATAATTGGCGCGGCATGTTCTTTAGGTGAAACAAGATTTAAACCCATAGTAGTAATAGCTTGTTCAATATATGTATACGTCTCTTTTATTTTTTTAAATACCATTTCATCTTCAAGTATTTTTAATGCTTCTTGCAATGCATAAATTAAATTCCATGAATGGGAGTATGGGATACTTTCATTTTCTTCGTACATACCAATGTCCATATAAGCAGGTACTGCCTCGTTTACTTTTACAATTGAAAGTAAACGAATTTCATATACGTTTTCTCCATGTTCTTGCAAGTAAAAATCTAAATTTGAAATTTTATGATCTAATGAGAATGGTCGTTTTCCTCGCAACGCAACCATACCTACTAACTTATCACCATCTAAACAAATTAAATAAGTATTTTCTTCATGAAAACGATCTATACGAACATGCTCTTTCGTTTCTTCATGTTACGGAATTTCTTCTACAAATGTTTTATAATTCAATTTATGTATACTTTCAAATTCCCAAGCTTGATCAGCAACTTTATAAATTAACCCCATGTTGTATCTCCTTTATGTATTTAATAAAAATTATAAGTGGAGATTAACTCCACTTATTAAAAGTTCATTTCATTCTCGATTTACATATAAAATAAGTACAATGATAAGTGCACTTAAAATAGTCGTAACAATAGAGTAAGAATACAAAATCATGCAAACTGGTAAACAAGCGATTGTAATTAGTCCGGGCTTAGTAAATCCTTTAAAGATTAAATAAAATATAATGAAAACAGCAATAAGAGTAAGCGCTATCAAATAATCAAATGCAATTAACCCTCCAATAAATGTTGAAATGCCTTTTCCGCCCTTGCCTTTAAATAAAATTGGGTAAATATGTCCAAGTATAACAGCCAGTAAAGCTAACATTACAAATGTAGAATCTTCAAAAAGGTATTTTGCAATAGAAACTACGATTGCCCCTTTGATCGCATCACCTAAAAATGTAGCGACGAAATACCCTTTTCCATATACGCGCCCCATATTTCTTGCGCCAGGATTACCACTTCCTTCTTCACGAATATCAACATTATGTTTCCATTTCGTTACTATATAAGCGGTCAATATGTTTCCAAATAAATAAGAAGCCACCAAATACAAAAATTGCATACTATTAATCATGTAATCATTCACTTTCTACATGGGAGTACTTATACAATATTCAATGACTATGTATATTGTACTTTTTCTTGCTTTACATCCCTTTGTATATTTTAACATCATATTTTTACAAATCATACAAAAATTCTCATACTTCTATTTTATAAAATATACACCCTTCATTAAATGATATGTTCCTTTCACTGCCATTTCTGATGGTGATACGAATATAACTTCTCTCATACTTTTCTCACAGCATTTCTTAAATTCAGCATATATCTCAGGAACGAAACGCAATATACTGCCACTTACTGCAATTAAAGGTGATAAATCAAACTGCATCTTGTTGTAAATATTCACCGTAATTATCGTTAATTCCTTAGCCGCTTGCAGAATAATTTTATGTGCATCATCATTCTCATTCCTCGCTTCCTCTATAATTAATGGTGCAATTGCTGCAACTTTATCTTTTGAAGAACTATATACTAGTCTTTTTATATGAGATGATGTTAAAAGTCGAAACTCGTCTTGAATCCTTAAGCTTAATGGACAAAGTCTAACTCCTTGATCAAATTGATTTGCCATTCTCTTTAAACCTTGTAACGCAATCCAATATCCGCTTCCTTCATCGCCTAAAATATGTCCCCATCCACCACTATACTCGTACACTTCTCCTTTCTTTCCAATACAAATTGCGCCTGTACCGCCAATCGTTAAAATTCCATCCTTCCCTTTTAAAGCAGCTGCATGTGCAATCACTGCGTCATTAAAAACTTCAATTTTCGTTTCATATTTCTTTATTAATCGTAATGTTAATTCATTTGTATTCGCTCCACTTATACCCGCTAACCCTAAACAAATACAAACGCAATGCCCATCAATTAAAGCTTTCTTGCATTGATCGATCGCCTCCATAATATGCGAAACTGCTTTTTCATAATCTATTAATATATTTCCAAACCCACTCGTACCTCTTACAACTTCGTTTCCGTCTTGATCAAATGCAATTGCTTCTGTCTTCGTGCCTCCACCATCTACTCCAATCATATACTTCATATGTCCGCCTCATTTTCATCATCTTATTGGAGGGAATGTTATATTCCCTAAAACTACAGATTGCTTTGCACCTGTTGCGCTTGGCACATTACTCGGATTACGATGATGCGTTTCGTTTGCTAATATCGCAAAGGCGATTGCTTCTTTCGCCTCTGAAGAATAGCCTATATCTTCTTGAATGAATATCGCGCACTTTTCTTCATTCAATCCATTTCGTATCATGTCAACAAGTGTACGATTATAACTGCCCCCACCACCTAAAATTACTTCATCGATTTCATAATACGGCAGAATAAACTCCTTATAATGATGAACAATTGAACTTGCTGTAAACATCGTGACAGTCGTCAAAAGATTTTCTTTACCATGCTTTTCAAACCGCTTCAATAATTCACTTACAAACTCTTCTCCAAACTGTTCTCTACCAGTTGATTTCGGTGGATTCATTTTCAAAAATGGATGGTTCATACAATATGTCAAAATTTCATCTACAACTACTCCTTGTTTTGCAATCCTACCATTTTGATCATATGGCAACTGAAATAATCTTTGACATACATCATCGATTACCATATTTCCTGGGCCAGTATCAAAAGCAATTACACTCTTATTACTTCGTTTACTTGGAATCACTGTAACATTACCAATCCCGCCAATATTTTGTAGTAATCTATTTTTAGTTTGATGGCGATACAAAATGACCTCTGAATATGGCACAAGTGGTGCACCTTGTCCCCCTGCTGCCATATCCATTGTTCGAAAATTAGAGATAACCGTAGTGTTCGTTTCATATGCTATAACTGCTGGTTTTCCAATTTGCAATGTCGAAGAAATACTATTGCCTTCTTGCTTTGGCTGATGATAAATCGTTTGTCCGTGAGAACCTATTAAATCTAATTGTTCCAATGACAAATCAGCCTTTTTACAAACTTCCTTCACAGCATTAGCAAAACATAAACCAAGCTTAAAGTTCAAACTGCATATCAATTGAACATTAGATGTATCAATTGATAAAGCCTGCAGTATCTCATTTTTTATATCCTTACAAAATGGAACAGTAGTAAAATGAATGAGTTCGACCTTAGAATCTACACCGTTCCCTTCTATATGAACGAGCGCTACATCTATTCCATCTAACGATGTACCGGACATTATCCCTGCAATATACATAAAATGCATGCCCCCTATTCACTAAAAAACAATTATGTAAGTAAACAACGTACAACCTACAGAAAACAATATAAATCTAATAAACAACTGGACTTTCGATACAAATGTGCCATCAATGAAAGAAACAACGATCGTAAGCAAAACACTTGCCGCAATGCTTGTAACGATCCATATACTATGCATTTGTGATAGATTTAGCATTCTTAATAAAGGTACGAAAAGTAAATTCGCACATATCACTCCAAATAACAATAAAAATACACCTTTATAGCTAAATTTTATATTCATTCCATTTCACCCTCTCTGGACTTAATGTGAAAGAAGTGATAGACAAAATGCCTATCACTCAAAAATAAAATATAAAACTTACGGATTAACAGATTCCCCATCACCATTTTTCTCAATTTCAAGCATGTTTTTGTCGTACATTTTAAAGAATGGTAAATAAATAAGGAATGATATTGCTATGTTTATAAAAACTAATACAATTGCACGCCAATCTCCACCTGTGGCTAAATATGCACCAATTGGAGCTGGTAATGTCCATGGAGGCATTATATGTGTTGGTGTAACAAACCCCATCGCAGTTGCTGAGTATGCAATAGTTGCTGTTACTAGTGGTGTAATGATAAATGGGATAATTAAAATTGGGTTTAGTACAATTGGCAATCCAAAAATAACAGGTTCATTAATATTAAAGATACCAGGCACAATACAAGTTCTTGATAATGCCTTCGAATATTTTGATCGACCAAATACAATCATAGCTAATACAAGTCCTAACGTCGCACCAGAACCACCAATCCATATAAACCATTGGTATAATGGTTCTGGTGAAATGAATGGCAACTGATTTGCTCCACTAGCAACTGCTTCACCATTTTTCCCTAAATATACTTCCCATAATGGCCGGGCAACAGTTCCAACAACCGACACACCATGGATTCCGAATGACCAAAAAAATGTAATTAAAAATACTGGAATGATTACACCGAAGTAACTATCACCAGCTTTTACTAACGGTGCCGCTAATTTATCAACTACATGATGTAAATCAATACTAAAAACGACAGTTACTAAACTCATTAAAATAATTACGAATGCAGCAGGTATAAGTGCTTCAAACGAACGTGAAACAGACGGCGGTACTTGTTCTGGCATTTTAATCATTACATTTTTCGTCTTACAAAATCTTAAAATCTCTACTGATAAAATAGATACGATCATCGTTACGAATAATCCATGCCCCCCGAGATTTGTCATCGGAAGCATAAATCCTTTTTTATCGATTAATTCGGGCGTCAATGTTAAAAGTAGTGAGCATACTGCTAACTGTGCCCCTGATAAAGCATCTAACTTATAACTTTTCGCTAAATTGTATCCTATACCAAATGCTATATATAAAGACATAATAAACATCGTTAAACGATATGGTATTAATATACTTGTTTGATTTTTCAATGCCCAAACTGATATGAAACTATCTTTCGGTAATGGTGGAAATGCTACTATTAAAAAGAAACTCCCTACGATAATAAATGGTAACGCCGAAATAACTCCATCACGGATTGCTTGTAAATGCCTCTGTTCAGAAAGCCTTGCCATCGGTCCAGATAAGTTTTTATCAAGAAACGTGACAAACTTATTCATAACGCTTCCCCCTAACTAATTAATTCATTTACAGTTTTTAATAAAGTCGGTCCACCAAGCGGCGTGTATGCTTGCGGCGGAATAATACCGCACGGAATAGATTCTTGTTCTGTAAGTTTTTTTACAGCGTCAAATCGATGTCTAACTTGAGGTGCAACCATTACAACATCCCAACCATTCTTTACTTCTTCCTCCACCTCACTTGTTCCAATAGCATGCACTTCCATGTTCATACCTTTTTTCTCTGCTTCTTTTTTTAAAGCGTTTACAACAATTGCGCTGGACATTCCTCCAGAACAAACGAATAAAACTTTCATTATTGAATCCTCCTATACTTATAAATTGTTTCTTTCAAATGAAAGAAAGTTTCACTTTACTAACAAGCATATGAAGAAATGAAACGATTTAGTTATACTGAAAGTAAATTTCACTAAAAATATTTTTCCTATTAAATTAATGTTTCAATATTTATTTTTCTCAATTGCAGTGCCAACCTAACATCATATATTATTTTAAATAATCGTATAATAGGGAGGCGTATAAATGATTATGAAACGTTTAGTAATGATGTGCTGTATCGTCATATTGTTTACTCCTTTCTCTTTCATTTCCCCTCACTCTACTTATGCTGAAGTAAATACTACTTACAAAAAACATGAATTACGCGCTGTATGGATAGCATCTGTTCTCAACATTGATTGGCCTTCAAAAACTGGCTTACCTATTGAAAAGCAAAAACAAGAATTTATAAGACTATTAGACGATGTAAAAAACACTGGTATGAATGCAGTCGTTGTACAAATTAAACCGACTGCTGATGCTTTCTATCCTTCAAATTACGGTCCTTGGTCTGAATACATTACGGGTACACAAGGAAAAGACCCTGGATACGACCCGCTCGCATTTATGATTGAAGAAGCACATAAAAGAAATATAGAATTCCACGCATGGATTAATCCATACCGAATAACGATGAATCACACTGATATAAATCGATTATCAAATAATCACCCTGCAAGACAACATCCCGATTGGGTTGTGCCTTACGGCGGGAAGCTATATTACAACCCTGGTATTCCAGATGTGAAAAACTTTATAACGGAAGGCGCTTTAGAAATCGTAAAAAATTATGATGTTGATGCAATTCATATGGACGATTATTTTTATCCTTATAAAGTAGGTGGCGAAGAATTTCCTGATCAAAAAACATTTGAATCATATAATAATGGGAATTTTTCAACTATCGAAGATTGGCGTCGCAATAATGTAAATGAACTCGTAAAAGGTTTAAATACTGCTATAAAACAAGAAAAATCATACGTAAAATTTGGCATTAGTCCATTTGGCGTATGGCGAAATATAGCTGATGATCCAACTGGCTCTAACACAACTGCAGGTCAAAGAAACTTTGATGACCTTTACGCTGACACACGTGAGTGGATACAAAAAGGATATATTGACTACATTACACCGCAAATATATTGGAATATAGGTTTTACACCTGCTGCATATGATATATTAGTAGATTGGTGGGTAAAAGAAACCAATAATAAACCCATTCACCTATACATCGGTCAGGCGGCCTATAAAATTAATAACAGCTCTGTCCCTGCTTGGTCTGATCCTGAAGAATATCCAAAGCAAATCGCTTTAAACCATCAATATCCACAAATAAAAGGTAGTATGCATTTCAGTTTAAAAGATATAAATAACAATCCACTTGGAATTAAAGATAGACTCTCAAAAGACATATATAAACACCCTGCATTAATTCCACCTATGCCTTGGCTTAATCATGATCCACCAAAACAACCTACTTTAAAAGGTGCCATTCCAAGAGATGAAGGTATTGCTATAGGTATCATTGATGATAGAGAGAATGACTCTGCTTATTACGCAATTTACCGTGTGAATGGAAAAAATGAAGTGGATATACAAAACCCAAAACATTTACTTACTACTGTAAGAAAAACAAAACTTGGAGAAATTTACGTAGATAAAACGGCTATTTCTGGAGAAACGTATACGTATGTGGTAACTGCAGTTGATCGATTGCATAATGAAAGTATTCCTTCTAGTTTTACTACCGTTAAGGCAAAATGAAATCTCAAAAAAAAACGCCTTAAAGCTGAGAAATACTTAGCTTTTAAGGCGCCTTTTTTATTTATTCTTAAACTTCTCAGTCGCTGCTCTCATCTTCACATTCAAATCATGATCAATGGAGTCACGAATATCACGCTCTACTACTTCCATTTCTTTTTGGAAATTTTGCAAGTAGATTTTTAATTCTTCTTCTTTTTCAGGACGTTGTGATGGTGGTAATTGTACCACTAATGATAACATCGCTGTTAAATCTTTCATTAAGAACGTTTCAAGTTTATGTTGTTGTTCAAACATACGTTGTTCTTGATAGTACGGAAGTGCATTTAATACTGAAATTGTAATGTCATCAACCGTTCTTTGTAGTGAAGGATTAATCGAGCGTTTATATGCTTGAATTGTATTTAATGCATCTGGATATCGATCATAGAAATACAATTTATAAAACGATAAGTCTGTCGGTTTAGCAGTTTGCTGTGATTCTTGTCTCAAGAAATCTTTCACTTTCATTGTTGCAATATCAATATCTTCATTCGTAAGCTTTTTCGTTGTTTTTGCCATCACATGCACTTTTTTCTGCTTTTCTTTCGGTAACATTGAGAAAACTTGCTCTCTCGTACGTTGGCCCGATGAACAGAAAAGTGTATTTAATGTATTTTGTTCTTTTTTCCCTTCTGTACGAATCCAGCGATAAAAGAGTGGGTGCTGCGTAAATTCTTGTAAAAACGGTGTTGATTTGTTCGATAATTTTTCAATAGAATCTTGCGCTCTCTTATATGGTTTCGTCCATGAAAAATAAAGTTTACGTCCGAAGTATACAACTAAAACAACGACAGTAAATGCGATTAAAAGTAATGATCCTAATAGTAATAATACTCCTTGAATGAAACTCATTTTTTCACCTCCTCTAAAAGTCTGTTATTTCCTTGGACGCTGAATGAGTTTCTGCTTCATCTCATCATTAAATGTATCTAGTTCAATTACAAATTTCTTACTAGACTCAATAATACGTTCTGACGATTTCTCAGATGCTTCAATAGCGGCAAATACATTTTGGAATGATTCACGTAATTTATCCATGCTAATTGCAGGATTTTCAAGGAGTTTTGTTGTTTCTTCTGTATTTTGTTTTAATGCTTGTGAATTGCTTAATACCATTGATTCAATCGCTTCATTTGTTGCATTAACAGCATCAATTGTTTTACGTTGATTTGTTAATGCAAGCTGTATTGCAGCGGAAACCGTTACAACGTTTTGCGTCATCGTAATTGCATTACGAATTGCCTCTGATAGCTTTTCATTATTTTTCTTAATGATGTCTACAGATGCGATAGATTGTAATAATACACTTTTTGCTTGTTGCATATTACGAGTACGCACAAGTATCTTTTCTAATGCATCATTTATTAACGGAATATCCCTTTGACGTTCTGGATTTTGTTTCTCAGCTTCAAGCATACCAGCAAGTTTTCTTCCTAAGTATACTTGTTTATCAAGAGCGTGAATTTTATCGTGTGATTGCTCTTTTAACATTTCAAGACCAACCGTATCCTCTTGCAAGTTATCACGGCCAATGAGAAGTGACCTTATAATCTCCTCGATTTGCTTATCTATAGATTGATATTTATGCACGTAATTTTCAAGCGGATTTTTCTTAAACACTTTAAACATAAGTTTCTTCATACCAGTTGCTTTTAATGAGTTTGGATCAAGTTCTGATACCACTTTTCGTAATTCTAACAATGTATTTGGAATTTCTTCATTCTTTCCATTCATCATCGCTGTCACAGGACGTTTTAAAGCTGATAGCGTTTGTCCTGCCGCTTGCTGCTCTTTATCCCCTAAGTCTCCAAGCTGCGACAATACTTTTGATAAATCTGTATTTTGCTCGCTATTCAACTTTTGTACATAAAGATCTGCTTCTTTATTCAGTTCTTCAAGTTCTGCATCTTTTATTACTGTATCCACTACTACTTCTACATTATTATCTTTCACAATCGATACAGGTTCTTTTTTCTCGAGTTCAGTCAACAAAATCGCTCCTTTATTTATATGTGCGAATTTATGTGCACTATATTTCATCTAATATATCGTATTTCATATACATTTTTGCTTGCTTGAAATCGATTTTTCAAGAAATACCTGCTTATGCAGTCATTCCCTGTTTCATAGTATAAGTATACCTGTTCTCGTCATTATTTTCCTCAGACTTAAGACCTAGAGAACAACATGCTGAAGACGGATTCTTCACAGCTTACCTTACTTATCACCACTGACTATTAATTTGAAATTCCATTTAGTTACCTTCTTAAATTCATACAATGCTCTATCTTTTGACATATACTATCTTTCAATGTGATAATTATATTAGGTCCACTTCTAATTATTCTTCCGCGCAACAAATGCTCCCTTTTGAAAAGCTAATAACACGGTTTCAAACGTAACGTCTTCTTCAATCATCTTTATAAATCCAGCTAATTCCCCCGCATGAGAAGTTGCATTATCAATTACAAGAAAACCTTTTGGCTCTAAAATACGTTTTATATGTTCCCACCACCACATGTATTGCGTGCGCTCTGAATCTAGGAAAATAAAATCAAATGAACGATCTACTTGCGAATCTAAAAATGCCCCAGCCTCTTGATTATGAATATCGATTCTCTGTGTAAGATTTGCCCTTTCAAAATTTCCAAGTGCCTCTCCAACCCGTTCTGAAGAAAGTTCTACAGTTATAACATTTCCATTTGTTTCTTCTACCGCATTTGCTAGCCACAATGTAGAATAGCCATTTGAAGTTCCAATTTCTAAAATTTTTTTTGCATTGCACCCCTTTACTAATACTGATAAAAACTGCCCCATTTCACGAGAAATATTTCTTAATTTTTCTTCTCTTTTTTCTTTATTTCGATCATGCTCTTCTCCATATTGTTCAAGTTGCAATAATAATGAATCTAGAGTATTCATTTTCTCCATCGCCTTTCCAAGCAATATGATGAAAAAGTACATGATGCCCGTCTACTTTTCATTATATGCGAAATGCACCCCTTTTTCCTGTTATACGACAAAGAATTAAAATTTTTTATAGCATATTGTTTCGTTTTTTGGTAAAGTTAATTTCTACGTGCAATTATTTAATTCACATTATTTTACAATCAGTTTTCAATTATAAGATAATCTAAACCCCATTTAAATGAATCGGTATTTCTAATTCAACTAAGCGCCCTTTTCGGACGCATTTTCTTTTGTTTATATATTTCTGTAAGAAAGGATGCTTACACATGAACGTGATTAACTTAGATGCTGCTAGAAGACGTAAACAGCATAAAAAACTAATGATAACTATACCGATTATTAAACGCATTTATGAAGAAGACGGGGAAATTAAATTCGAGGTAGCCGGCGAAAAAGATGTACCTCTTGAAATGTTAGAAAAATAAAAAAAAGACGCACTTCTAAAGAAATGCGTCTTTTTTATACTATTACATTTAAGTGCATAAGTTTTTCAGGATTAACCATCATATAAATGTTTGAAATTTTCTCATCCTCAAATATGAATGAAAGTACATACGTCACTTTATTATTTATTGTAACTATAACGCCTGGTGCACCATTTACTATTTTGAAATCAACACTATACTTTTCTGGCAATCGTTTTGCAATTCCAAAGAACAAACGTATAATTTTATCTGCAGAATAAATCGGATTAATTGCAGTTGTAACTTTACCACCACCATCTGCTTTAAATATCGCATCTGTTTTTAAAACTTCTAACATACCTTGCGTATCCCCACACTGTAATGATGATACAAACTTTTCCACATAGGCAGCCATTTTCTTCGTACTTAATGTTGATTGCTTCGGCTTATCTAAAATACTTTTTCGTGCGCGTTGAAAGATCTTCCGGCAATTCACACTACTCTTATCAACAATTGAAGCTATTTCCTCGTAGTCATAACTGAAAACCTCTCTTAATATGAAAACAACCCTTTCTACCTCAGACAATTGTTGTAAAAGTAATAAATATGCCGTAGAAATTGATTCTTTCATTACAAATGACTCTACTGGCTCATCAGACTCTTCCACAAATGGCTCTGGTAACCACATCCCTACATATACATTACGTTTATGCGCTGTCGAACGTAATGTATCAATTGAACGATTTGTCGCCATTTTACACAAATATGCTTTCATATTTTCTATAGATTGAACATCCTCTATATTATTTACCGCGATAAATATGTCATGAACGATATCTTCAGCGTCCATAACACTCCCAAGGATTCTATATGCTAATGAAAATAATAATGGTTGATACGCTTCATATAATTGCTCCGTTTCCATGATGAACTGCCTCACTTTCTAATTGCTTTAAAATGTGTAACGCTGCACGTTTCCCGCTTGCTACCGCAGCATCAGCTAATATTTCATCATGCCCAGCCCAATCTCCTGCAACGTAAACACCTGGCATTTCAGGTATATTAGGGCCCGGTTTTTCAACACGGTCAATATGAGGAAAATCATGTACTACCGTTATTTTCGGTAAATATTGCTTTGCAACAACTTCTCTTTTCCAATTAGGATGTAGCAATTCCATCGTATTTTCTAACTGTTCTTGATCATCATGAAAATGATTTATCTCAAGCATAGGATTATGGTACTTAATTAAACTCACTACAAGTGCTCCATCTTCACTTAATTTGGCTGCTCTTGATTGATTCGTGAAAAATATAGGTTGATCTAATCCCAATGCAAAATGATGCAAAGGATTCGGTAATTGTTTTAAACCAATATCTAACGCTGCCACGGTCACTTGTATGGATTGTTCACTCCATTTTTGCAAACTTGTTCCTTCTGTACCTTTTATAATTTTACATGCCTCTTTCGGTGGGGTTGTTACAATAACTGCCCCTGCTTCAAATACTTCATCGTCAAAACAATGTATTCTTTGTTTTCCTTCACAATGCTCTATTTTTAAAACATGCTTTTTAGCCAGAAATTGTACACCACTAGTATTCGCTATTCCTCTTAAATTTGTTATTATCGTCTCCCAACCACCATCTACATAAAGTACTCCTTCTTTCATAGAAAGCTGTATTTGCTTTAGTACGGAAGATGCTAATTGTATTGTAGGAGCATACGTATATGTTGTTGTTCGGCATAATGCATAAAATATATTTCGAACCATTGGATCTTTAATTTCATTTTCTGCCCATGTAGTTAGGCTTATTTTCGGAACTTTTTCTACATCTAAGTTTCCTAAATGAATCATAAGACGAGCGAACTGTACTTTTGCAGACCATGAAAGTAACGGTGTTGATAAAATAGAGCGAAAATCTGTTGGAATGGTATAAATATCCCCTTTCCATATTCCATGTGCTTTTGTAGATGGGATTCCATCTGGAAGATTCAAACCTAACTCATTAAAAGTTAAAAATGCTGCTCCTCCTCTGTATAAAGCATGTGCACCAAGATTCATGCAAATGCCATTTTTATTTATAGTCATCCCCCGACCACCAAAGCGACTGGATTTTTCTAATACAATAACTTTCCTTCCAGATTTCGCTAAATATATAGATGCTGTTAACCCAGCAAGCCCACCACCAACAATCGCTACATCAAATGTATTCATAATAAAATCCCTCCTTATCGTTCTACATACAAGACGAACGATTTAGGAGGGATGTGACATAAAAATAAAATTTTATTTATCTACTTTATTTCTTTTTTGTATTCGGTCATATTGCATACGAAATAACTCAATTGCGAATGGAATATCCTCTTCACTCTTTATATAATAACTTATCCATCCTGATTCAGGTAATACGTGATGTGGTTTCACTAACCCTTCATTCACTAATTCATCTCGCTTTACCTTCGGAAATGGTAAATCAACTAACTTTTCACCATGAAGATGACCAAGTTCTTTCTTACCATAATTTATTTCAATACCACCAAATCGATGAGGTTTTTCAGAAACACCCGCCCAGCTGAGCACTTCATTTCTAATCGTTTCACTAAATGACATGAACATTCACTCCTTATTATTGATTGATGTAATTTTAAATTAACACGTTCATTACTTTTTTCCATCAATCCAAAGTATGAATGCGAATACGAATATAGTTTAATCTCAATAAACTTTATTTTTTTAAACAATAATTACAATTTCAAAAGGTCTTTATCATATTATATAGAATTATTATTAAAAATAATTTTAAAGGATGGATATATATGTGCAAGGTATTATTACGAAAGGCGAATTATCTTCAATCTGAGGAATTAACACTATTTAGTTTGCAGAGCAAGCACACGATGGACAATACCGTCAAACTGGAGAACCATACATCATTCATCCTTTCGCGGTTACAGAAATATTACTAAATTATAAAGCTGACGTCACAACATTAATTGCTGCGTTATTACACGATGTTGTAGAAGATACAGAGCATTCTCTAGAAGAAGTTAAGTTATATTTTGGTGCGAACGTTCAATATATTGTAGATGGATTAACAAAAGTTAAAAAACAATGTGGTCAAAAGAAAGCATTATACGAAGCAATTAATTTTAAAAAGTTATTACTGGCCTCTCAAACAGATATACGTGTTGGTATTATAAAAGTTATAGACCGCCTTCATAACATAAAAACATTGAGTGTTAAAAAGCCTGCAAAACAAGTAGCTTATGCAAATGAAACACTAACACTCTTTGCACCACTTGCAGAGAGATTCGGTTTATATTCAATCCAGCATGAATTAGAAAATCTTGCTTTTCAATATCTACATAAGGAAAGATATAAAAAAACACATAATCTTCTAACGGAATATGCGCCACGCATTCAAAACAATATAACGAATTTAAGAAAAGGCATACTTTCTTTTTATGATACTACCCTGTCATTTGAAATAAGTTATGAACTCAGCCCTATTTACTCTGCTTACTCACAACTACAAGAATCTCAAAACGTATCAAGTGTTTCACGAATATGTATCACCACTGCAAGTGTGCTAGATTGCTATAAAATTCTTGGAATGATTCATCAATTATACAAACCAACTATAAACTATTTCGAAGATAATATCGCTCTTGAAAATAGCCATTTTAATAACAATTTAAAAACTAAAATAAATATGAATGATACTGAACAAACAATTATCATTCAAACGCAATCAGCAAAAACATTAAAAGATAATGGTATTTTTTATTTATTGAATAGTAGAACTGTAGATGTTCAAGCAATATCTTATAAAATAATGAATGATACAATTGTGAATAACGATTTATTAACTACAGATCCAATCGCCTTCCACAATTTAGTATCGTATGAACTATTCGAAAATATTATTACGGCTTATACTACAGATTTACAACCTATTTATTTACCAGATGGTGCTACAATTATTGATTTTTCTTTCTCTGCATTTCCAAAAATTGCACATAGCATGAAAAAAGTAAAAGTAAATGGGATGCCTGTTCCACTTAAAACAAAGGTATCTCATTTTGACGTCATCGAAATCCATTTCGATTTAAAACAAAACTTGGAATTAGAGTGGCTAAATTACGCCAATACTGCTAAAGCACAATTAATGATTCATCAAAAACTATCTTAAATAAAAGGCCAATTCCTTTCTATAAGGCATTGGTCTTTTCATATAACGTAACCATTAAAATATACGAAATAAATTTTAATATTTTTACTCCTAACCTAACATCAATAATTCCGACTTTCATTAGTTCGCTCTAATTTTTATCCGTATTTACATTATGAGAAATAAGAAGCACAACCTATATTATTTATAAAACAGGTGAATTTATTATGATACAGACAAATGCACATAACTAACACTAGGCACATATCCTAAAGTTGTATCCATACTTACCTATAGAAAGGCGGGTAATACAATTGACTTCTAATATCGACTACACTTCCCCCTCAACTAATTTCACTCATGATTTAAGTAAAAGTAATTTTTTTAAGAAAGATGCCCAAAATTATATAAACGTACTTGGCATTAAACAATTAAATACTTTAGAAAATACTTCTTTATTAGATATTTATTTAAGTACAGGGAATGTTGTAGAACCACATATTCATCAAAATGCAGCTGAACTTGTTTACTGTATTTCAGGATCTGCTGTTGTTTCTTTACTTAATCCATTTACGAATCAGATATTAAACTTACCGATAAAACCAGGGCAAGTTGCCAACATTCCACAAGCGTGGTGGCATTATGAAATTGCTTCAGCAGATAATACTCATTTATTAGCTATATTCAATGCCCCAACCCCAGAAGTTATTTTTGGTTCTGATATTTTAAGATTAACTCCTGCTAATATGATGGCTCATACTTATTGCCTCAATGAGCAACAATGGAAACAAGCAGTATCCCCAATTCAATCCACTACGGTAATTGGTCCTCCCGCAAACTGTAATCAAAACCGCGACATGATAAATCAGTCAACTCAGCCCCCTACTCAGCAACAAAATCTATATTACCAAGATTCTTATTACTTCCCTCTATACTGGGGGTATTAATTAGTATCATTTTAATAGAACCACCATTTATCTCCTCGGAAAATATCGAGGAGATTTTTTATCGTAACAATTAATAGAGTACATACATATAATATTTATATATTTAATTGGAGGTGATAGTACTATGAGTAATTATAACTATCGAAAAAACTACTCTAATAATAAAAATAGTAGCTCTTCAGCATCCTCTCAATCTTCGAACTCTCAATCTTCCGATTCCCAGTCACAAAGAGATTTAGCCGAGCAAGGCTATGTAAAGAAAAAGGGATGTAACTGTAATAAAAATAAATAGTTTATTACTAATTTGAGCAATGACATTTCACCGCTCATGATTAACAATTTAACCCACTAGTATATAGTTTATTTAATGGATGAATTCTGTTTTTAATAGAATCGGAACTCTGCAAAGAGTAGTATCAAATGCCTTAGAACCCTTGTTAATTCAGGGTTTTGGGCTTTTTTATTTATCATTTACATTGCAAGATAGAGCATAAATAAGAATACTACTGGGGCTAAGTGGGGCTAGTTTGGGACCCAAAATATAAAAGGCTGGCGTGTGTATAGAAATGGATAAGTGTAAAAAAACAATAAAAAACTCTGTAGATCTATAGTACATTTATCTTATTTGTAGTTAATATTTATTAGCTCTTCTTTCCTTCAAAATTTTTCATTGTTCCTTTATCTACCTAAGGGGAAAACTTTTTTTAATAATCCTGAGCAAATGCTAATTTCTCCACGCAATCCTTGCGTTTTTCAGATATAATGATATTTATTCTTATAAAAGTAAAAGGAGTTAATTGCTTTGAAAGAAAAATTAACCAAGATTCCTCTTCATTTACAGGACTTTCAAAATTTAAAATTGTTATTAGAAGAAATAATACAAGACGAAATAGAAATGATTGAAGGTTTTTCTAAATATACTTTACATATTTCTTCTAAAGAATCTAAAGTTACTATTAACCTTAGAAGTGAGTTTTTCCCCAATCCATACTTGGCAATTGCCGCTATAAGCATTATCCCAAGTAATCAAGGAAAAGGAAGTATTGTTCTTGAATGGTTTAAGACATTTGCGAAAGAAAAAGGCTTCAAACGCTTAGTATTACAGGAAGTTATAACTGAAGAAGGTTACCGCTTTGCATTAAAAAATGGATTTTCAAAACATGTTAGTTTGTACGAAGAAATGTTTGGAAAACCAAATCGTTTTGAAGGGGATTATGAACTATATTTAACATAAAGAATAAAATAAAAAGTGAACGAGTATTTTCGTAATCGTTCACTTTTTTACTTGATGGATTATCTAACATCACCGTTTTTTCCATTCCATAATAAAAACCGACATTTCTATTTTTTAACATAAACTTTCCTATCATAATTTAACAAAACTTCCTCACCAATCCCCCACACGAAGCAGAAATTCAAGAAAGCTTTTTGGAATCGATAATTCATAACCACCTAAAGTTATTTTAGTGACTTCAATGCCCTCTCTAATTATCATTTAATCACCCTTTCATTATTGAGTATTACTAAATCTCCTTAGTTTTATAGCAGCACTTCTAATAAGCTCATGGAAATGCAATATTTACAGTTGTTGTATGAAATTGGTATGATTTAGTTATTATTTCATAGGAGGTTATTTCATGAGTTATGATACAGTCGCATCATTGCAACGCATGCAACAATTACAGCAATCGGAAGTTGCCGCTGGGAAACGTTTGATTTTAAAGCGTGTAAGCTCCACCTTAGATATATGGATATTCATTCTTGCTGTTCTTTTATTCATTCCAACCCTTGGGTTCTCTTTGATGCTAGCTCCATTTGTTTACTTCGGAAAAGAACTTTTCACTAAAACATGCATGGTAAAAAATGTAGCAACAGGTGAGAAATTCAAAGTTGATAAACAAGATTTTAAGCAATATAAAAAGGCTTTTAAAGCAAAAGAAAAACAAGTTAGAAGAATATCTGATTTAGAAACTAATACAGTCGAAATAGACCATACTGACACGACCATCCACACTCATCATGAACCTAAAGTAGAAAGTATCAAGGAAGAAGTAGTAGAATTAATAAATACATATGTGGAAGAGCCTAGAACAGAAATTGAAGAAATCCTACCCGACCAACACACTTTAAACCCGGAACCGGAATCAGAACCAATTCCAACACCTTCCTCTTTACCAATTAAATTAGAAACTAATAACACTCTCACTTTTAACATTGCAGGGGTTACTTTTGATAATGACAAAGGTAAAGACATACAGTCACTTCTAAGAAGAATCGCTCGTGCAATTGCCAAAGAATATGATATTGAATCATATGGCGGATATACTAATAAAGAATTACTAGAAATGTGGGGAGAAGCATCAGAATTTGAAGATATTGAATTTGGGGATTATATCTCATTTGTAAAAGATCCTGATAACGAATTTGATAAAAATGCAATTAAAGTAATTGTTAATTTAAACGATAAGGAATTTCACATAGGTCATGTACCTAAGAAACGAAACATTGAGATTGGCAAATTACTAGACTCAGAATCAATAACAAATATTTCAGCTAACTTTGTAGGCGGAAAAACAAAATCAGTTGATTATGATGATGAAAAAGACAAAGATGTAGTTGTAATTACTGAACTTACATTAGGAGTTTTAATCACTTTACGCTTTGAGACTGAATAAAAACATGTAAGTCACACTCTCACGAGTTGTGGCTTTTATTATGTAATAATTTATAGGTTTTCTTAGACATTTCACCCCCCTTTATTTTTTTAAAAATGTTGTCTAACGATAGAGATGCCCCCTACGCTACCTATCCTCCCCAGAGGACAAATTTTAATTTTTGATAGGGGGCCTTTACAGCTTTGAAATACAATTTATTAAAAGTGCCGTGCACACTAATATTTAATGCAAAACAAAAAGAATCCATTTTGAAAAAATTAATCAAATTGAATTCTTCTCTATCAAATCTGTATTCAATTTTATAAAAAAGATTAATTACGCAAGTTGTACCTCTTCCGCTTGCATACCTTTTTGACCTCGTGCTGCTACAAAAGTGACTGCCTGTCCCTCTTTTAAAGTTTTGAAGCCATCTGCTTGAATAGCTTTAAAGTGAACAAAAAGATCATCTCCACTCTGCGGTGTAATAAATCCATACCCCTTCTCTTCATTAAACCACTTGACTACTCCATTTTGTCTATTCGACATTTACCCTTCCTCCTCTTTCTAAATAGACATACTCTTTATATCCACTTATATTTTCCTAAACTAATAGATTCTAGTTTTTATTACTAATTCCTTTATAGAATTATATATATTATTTCAAAGTTAGATCTATCCAAAATAACTCGGAAAAACCTTTTTTGATTTATCCTCATTTTCTTCTTTGATATGACATTTTGGACAAAGTAGCATTAAGTTGTTTATTTCTAATTTAAGTGTTTCATCTTGTTTAATTGGTATGATGTGATGAACATGAGCACTCCTACCAAAGACGAACCTTCCACATCGTTGACAGTATCCTTTCTCTCGTTCATATACTTGAGACCTGATATACTTCCATTCGTCTGTTCTATAGAAAGGTTTGTTTTCATGATGGTAGATGTTCTTCTTATCCTTCTTCTTCCTTGGTGGCTTAGCTCGCTTATGTTCTTCACAATAACGTCCTTTGCTTATCTTGTTACGGCAGCCGTTAAAGTCACAGTACTTCATGATATCAATTCAATGATGTCTTCTTTCTTTTTAACATCAGCTGGAATCTCAATGTTTAATTCATCAGCATACTCACGTAACTGTTTCACTGTCATATCATTAAAGAGTACTTCTTCTGTACTTTCCAGTGCAGGATCATCAGCCAACATACTCTCAGGATTTTCAGTTACTTCGAATCCTGGTACCTCACCAGTTTGTACAACAAACCTCTCTTTTCTTTTGAATCCCAATACTCTGTACCTGATATTGTTTTTCTAATTTCAGTAACCATTTACTTAACACCACCTATGTAATTTTGCATAATAAAAAGCACTCCATAAGGAATGCTTCTATTAAATCTATTAACCTAGGATTTCTATGAAAGTTTCACTAATAAAATCATTTAATATATCCTCTGTGAACTTCGCTCCGCGCCCTGTGCAATATAACTCATTATCTTGAAGTACTATCTCCTCCAATTTAGTCATATCACTACCATGGTGCTTTTCAACAACTATTATATTTTTTTGTTTATTAATAAAGAGTCGAAGTTGAGTACCTTCAATCTTTATATATTTATCATCGTCTAAGTTAATTACCACATACTCCTTTTGGCTAAATTCCGGAAACTCTTTACGCATCTTTCCGAAAATAGGATCAAATTCTTTAAATTTCTCCATTAGTACCTTTTCTTCACTATCTTCTCCAACATAAGCCTTCAATTTACTAATAGTTTGATCTAAATTACTCATTCATTCCACAAACCTTTCTACATTTAATATTGGAATTATAAACCAATACAATTGTATCATAAGCAGAACGTAGATTCCCATTAAAACTATTAATAAAAGAGCACCAACAACAAATACTACTTTACACATATAGATAAAATAAAAAGAGAAGCGAATTCGCCCCTCTTGATTGATGAATTGAATCAAAGCCGTATTTTATTAAAATTTAGTTATCTAAATAAGTTTTTTTATCACATCAAGTAACGTAGCCCAAAAAACAAATGATATTAAACTACCATAAAACAAACCTTTACCGAAGTTATTTTTTTCGACCATACTCTCCACCTCTTTTGTTACATTTACTTATAAAATAGATTAGATGTGTTAATTCTTAATGAATTTGATGTGAACTTAATAAGTTTACTTTCTCAAATGAAAAGAGAGACATTTGTTAGTCTCTCTTTGACATAAATGCAGTATTTCGATTAATTTTTCTCTTTATTCTCAGTTATATTAATCTTATTATTATCATTAATTTGATCAGATGGTATAGTATTTAATCTCATACCTCTAGATGTTACATCGATATGATTCCCTCTAGAATGATTTAATAATTGAATAGCAAATGTTTGATGACTCTTTTCTTTTGAATCTACAAACCTATCAGCTGCTACTCCTTGTAAATTACAATTTGTCGCTCCATAAAAAACAAATCCCGTACCATCCTCTCTTCGAATACGAGTCCCATATTGCCATCCATTCGCTTCCGTTAGTAAACCATACCCAACGATGTCACTTCCTGCAAAAACAAATCCATGTTTACTGTTATCTTGAGACTCTGAACCTGTTACTGCAACACGACTTGCTGTAATATGGAAGCCATCACCTTGGTCTGAATTTACCCTTCCAGAGAACCATGCTTTACAATTTACATACCTACTATTTGTAGCTGCATCACCTACAAATATACCGTAAATCCCACTTTCACCAGATGAGCAATCGGTAAACCAATTATCTTGAGCGTTTGAATGAATACCTATTCCATCACTTCGTAATACCTGTAACCCTTTAATTTGACTTTCTCCACGTCCCTCGATATACAGACCATCACCTTTTGTTTCTGAGATATAAATATTTTCAATGTAATGTCGAGCATCATGTTCTTTCAATAAGCTTTTATTTTTCATTTCCTCGGCACTACGTGTATTAATAAACTCAATTCCTCTTGCTTTTGATGATGATTGATATTCTCTATTTCCATCTATCGTAAAATCACGTAAATAGACCATTTGAGCCGTTTTAGATTTTAAAACTATGAGCGGTTTATCACTATTTGGCTTCGATTTTAAGATAGTCCCTTTCCCACTTCCGACTAGTTGTACATAAGAAGATATTTGAATTTGATCCAAGAGAAAAGTACCTTTTGGTATAAAAATAACACCTCCTGATTTCCCTAATGAATCTATCGCTTTCTGGAAAGATTTTGTGCTATCAGAAAAACCAGTAGAATCTGCACCTTGTTCTTGTACGTTAATTATAGTGTCTGTACTTATTTTTTTAGCTATTTCACTTATGTGAAGTCCATTTGAATCTTGCTTTATTAATTTAAATATAAAACAAGTCAATATTACTATTATTACTAGTAATCCTGTAATTGTTTTTTTCAAAATATCAACCTCGTTATTCTATAATCTTACTCTAGAATACATTGATTGCCAGTAAAGTTCCATTATTTCAAATGAATCGCATCAGGAAAAATAGTTCTTAAATGGTCATATCCTTGTACATGATAGTTATAAGATCTCTCAGATATATCCGGTTCGAAATCAAAAAGCCTCACATCGATAGCTGGCTTTTCTTCTAAAAAAGCACTTCTCGAAATGTAGAATTTCAGTTCAATTGTCATCGTTGTATTACCATTTAAATTTGTGATAATTGCGTACGCATTTTCTGCGATTAGACCGTTATTTAAAACGTATCTAGGTATTTGTAGCGACATGTTGTTTCCTCCTTTTAAGGTACATTTACTATGATTGTTCCATCTGTTTCGTTTGTAGGTGCTCCTTTTCTAATACGAAAGTTTTTAGACGAATCCACCCAGAAATGATAATCACCCATTTGAAAATGTTTTCCGTTCCACGTGTGCTGAGCGGTCTTTAAAATGGCATCTACCGCAAAGGGACCTCCTATTTCTATAGGAGTAAGTAGTAGTTCCCTGTTCTCATGATTGATTTTAAAATCCCATCTTGATCTAGTTAACTTATCGCCACTATACTTTTCTAATCGAGCAACCGTACTTTGTGCATCACTGTGATCAAAACGAAGTATAGGGCCAACTGTATGTCCGCTCTCTTGAGTTGCGCGCGCATATAACGGCGTTGCATTTCCTGCGTTTTCTATATTAAGTGCCATATTGTTTGCTTTTATTCTGTTTGTTACCTTACCTGATAAATCTACATCGCTAATATTGACGACGTTACCTAAATTCAATTGGCTTTCAATAATTGCAGATATTTTCATGTACATCGATGTGATTGTAATATTATTGCCATTTGCATTGTTTAGAAATTGAATTGCATATGCTTGTCTTGAGTCACTTACACCAAAACGATTAGAGGCTATTCCTTGAATATTGCAATTTTTAGCACCATACAGAACATATCCGGTTGCGTCCGGATAAACATTGCCACTAATATATTGCCATCCATTTGTGTCTGCAATTAATCCTGTCCCTACAATGTCATGACCTTTTATAACAAAACCATGTTTTGAATTATCTTGAGCTTCACAACCAATCAATCCAGTTCGGACTCCTCGCATATCAAAACCGTCACCTTGAAGCTGGTCTAACTTCCCACTAAACCACGATTTGCAATTGATAAAACGTGAATTTGAGTCTTTCTCACTAGAAATAATTCCTTGTAGACCGGATTCTCCTGCAGATAGCGATTCATACCAATTATCTTGTGCATCCAAATAAAAGCCATATTTATCACATCTTAATGTTTGAACTGCCTTAACCTGTGATTCACCACGTCCTGTAATTCTAAATCCAGTCCCTTTCGTTTCGTATATATACACATTTTCGATAAAATGTCGGGCATCATGTTCTCCTACAAGACTATCTTTGTACATAGCTGCTGATTCTATCGTGTTTATTAATTCTATCCCGCCAGCTAAATCACTCGTTTGATTCGCTTTGTTTCCGTCAATCGTTAAATTTTTGATTCCAATCATTTGCGACGTATCTTTTTTCAAAGCAATTAACGGAATATTGCTTCCTGATTTTTGTTTCAGAATAGATTTTCGTCCAGTCCCTCTCAAAGATACATATGATGGTATTTTTAATTGGGAGACTATAAATTTACCTTCAGGAATAAGAATTTCTCCGCCCTTACCTTCCAGACTATTTATCAGATTTTGTATCATTAGTGTACAATCTGTAGTATTATCACCGACAGCACCTGATCTTTTTATATTAAGTGAGATATCAGACAGAAGACTAGTCAGCTCCTTATAATCATCATCAGCTCGTTGCTTTAATGTTGTTTTTGTTACCCCATTCGCATTTGTTCTCGCTTGTGCTGCTCCAACAGATGAATCACCATCAATCACAATTTGGTTCAATTGCTTTTGTATACTATTAGATAATTCATTAGCTTTATTCGCGAAATCTTTCGCTGCTTCAGCTTCTGCTGCTGCTTGACTATTAATATCTTCTAATGCCATTTCATTTAATTCTTGGATTAATTTTTCTAAATCAGATAAATAAGATTCTGATGGAATGCGATTTGTCGTTGCGTCTGGTAATGTTATTAATACAAAATCTTGCGTTGTAGCACGTACTGTTTTATCTTTTTCGATTGAGAAAAACGCTTGTTTAGCCTTTCCTACAGCTCCGAACGTTTCAGCTTTGAATGTATATTCAAAGTAACCTTTTGTAGCATCAATCATTTTCACGCCATTATTATCACGAACAACTGTATTATCAGGCTTTGCACATTCAAAAAATACTTTTAGTCCTGTTAAATTATATGGACTTCCACCGTCTATTACATAAACATCTACAACATTACTTACTTTATCGCCAACCCTTCCAGTGACAATGGAATTGAGTTGAGCGTGTTGGGTTTTATTTATATCTAGAATTAATTTAGTTTTCATCTTCTGTTACCTCTCTTATTATTTCTGCTGCAATTACTTCCTTAGTAACTTTCTTCCTAAAGCGCTTCTCTCTATTTATTTCATGTTATTCGTCTTTTAGGTATAAATACATTAGACAGTTACGTAAAATAGCATATATAACAAACTGGAAAGCCGTTTTTCATATTTTCGTTATTTCTGGCTTTAAACGGAAAAGAACCCCGGATAACAGGGTTCATGTGTTAACCTTCAATAACTAACGTTTCGTTTACTTCTTTTCCCTCAACTTCAATCGCTGGATTTTTAAGCACTTTTTGTTTGCCACTCTTTTTCGGCGCGTCCAGGACATCAACTCTCTTTTCAATCTTCACTGAATAGTCGACTCCAAGTATAGGAGATTTTAAATTACCCCATTTTGTACTTGTTTCCCATTTGTTATAAATCTTTCTTTGTACATACTGTAATACTTCATTTACTCGCTGATCTTCTGATTCGTTCAGATCATCATAGTAAAAAGTATAATTGTCATTTGGGTTAAAGTTGCTTTTGTTACGTGATAAAGCATTCTTTAACCAGTTTTTAAGTTGTTCGTCCCTTTCTTCCTTTAACAAATCCATACGACCGAATAATACTCTCCCTGCATCTGTTAGCGGCGTTAGTTCAATATCATAAGTATGATAAGCATGTTTTCTTTCTCGTGCCGATAGAATTTTTTCATATATTGTAATCATTATTGTAATACCTCCGATTTCGTAGATGTAACCATTCCATATAGTTCACAGTAATACCCTCCGTAAGTCTCGTTACAATGCATTAACTTTCTGTGAGCTTCATGCATTTCATTTAGTTCTACATTAATAGCGGTAATTTCATCAGCAATAGATGTTTCTAAGTCATCTTTTCGTTTGCGTAACTCGATATACAGTTTGTCCATTTCTTTGATATCTTTCTTAATCACCTTCGCCGCCTGGGCTTTGTCTTCTTCGCTAAAAATAACCGTTGGCGTGTAACCGAATTTCCTTTCGGCTGCATACTCTTTTTTTAGTTCTTCAACGATCTTTGTAATGTGGTCATATTCATCACGTGACGTAACGTTTCTTTGACACTCTTCCGCTAATTTTAGCTTTTCCAGGACCGGAAGGCTTCTTTCTTCTGTTTTGATTCGTTGATAAAATAATTCTTTCAATTTTAAACTTTTCTCTAAATGTGCCATGTTTTCATGACCCCCTGTTATATTATTTTTTATATATAAAGTTCTTCATCTTCTTCGGTCTCTTCAATGTCTATACCTAAAAACTCCAGTAACTTTGACATTGACGTAATAACTTTTATTAATTCCGTAATAGAATCATTCTTTTTGGCTGAACCTGTTGCACCCTTTACAGATACGCCGCGCTCTTCAATATCTTCAATCAATTTGTTTTTGATATCGAAAAATTTCATGTACGTATTCACCATGTCTACGAATTGCATTTCGTTTTCTAGACCTTTATCTTTCAATTTAGACATCAGTAAATCATAAAGCTTTTGGCGATTTACATTTGCCGATAGTTCTACCCACTTGTAACGGTAACGCCAATTGTTTAGCGTACTCTCTTTGACTTCTAATTCTGCTGCGATTTCTTTAAATGAGTATTTTCCGCTTTTATACATTTCATAAGCTGTTTGTTTTTTGTCTTCATTTGAAATCATACTTTCATCACCCTTTCATCACTTGTTTTATTGTTTTTTCAAAATGAAAATTACTATTTGACGTATATATTCGAGTTGTGATAATCTAAATTTAACGAAACAAACATTGATTTCATGCGGTTTATAGGTTCATAATTAACAATTTAATTTACCAATCAAAAACACGAATGTTTTCCTGAAAAAATAGGAAAGCATCTTTTTTTGGCCTTTTTTTCTATTTTCCACGCGCGGAAAGCAAAAAATAAAAAGACAAATCTCCCCCCCGCGTTGCCTGGTCCCCCATCAAATTGTTTCTAGAAAAGTTACCGGGGGGTATTATATAAAAATTTATTTTTAATTTTTGTTTACAAATGAACAATTCAATTCTTGTTTAATTAATTAAATAGCTTTTAAAATATTTTATTTTCCTTCCACAGTTCTCTTTCCTCTTACCTTTAATCTCTCAGCAAACTTGATTCTTCTCATAATCTCAGCATGTTTCACTTTAATATAATGCGTACTGTAATTTAATTTGGTTCCTATGCCTTCTAATGTCATTCCATCAATATATTTCAGCTTAAGTATCTGTTGTTCTAAGTTTTTGAAATTACTCACTATGTCAACGAGCTGTTGCAATTGTTCTTTCTTAAATGTGAGCTTCTTCTTAAGTTGATCCAGTATCTTTTCTGTTTCTTCATTGCCTGTATCAATTGATAATATATCTTTACCCCAATTGCTCTGACGTTTTAATTCAGCATGTATTCTATTTAACTTGTATTCCAAATAAGTGATTTCTTCTTCTAACATTTGATATTCTTTAAGGCAAACCAATTACGTATCACCTACTTAGGCTCACTCTTTGTAACAACCTCTTTACCCGATAGCTTCATCTTCTTAAGGACATAGCCTGTACGAATATAAGGACTATCCTCCTCAAAACAATGTGCATCCCTGTGTCCTTCACCTGTTCCGTGATGATGAAACTTTCTACAGTACTGACACCATGTACTAAGATTTCCTTTTTCATCACGTTCAATTGCTAATACGATTGGAGCTTTTTTAGTTGCCATTGACTTACCTCCATTTTTTTTGGTAATACGTGCTTATTACTCTTTGTTAAAACCTTGAAATGCTTACGGCTCTAAGCTTTATTACCTTTTCTATAAAAAACTCAGTAGTAAGAGTAATAATAAATTTTTAGACGTATTACCTTATTTACCCTTACTCCCACAAGGGATTTGACTTATCAGTAATAAAAGTAATACATTTTTAAAATCAAAATACTTACATATATAAAACTGAGTTTTTTTTATTGCTGAAATACATGTGTATATCAAAATTCTTATTACTTTTATTACTCTTATTACTTTTATTGATTTCCCCTTGATTTATAAGGGTATTGGACAGTAATAAGAAATTTAAAATCTAGTAATTCCCTATTACTCTTATTACCACTAATCCGAAAAATCTCTATTAGTTTCATGAAAGTCAAACCCTAATTCTTCTACAAGTTCCATATTTAATGGAATACTATTAAACTTCTTACCTTTATGACTAACAAGTTTGTAATCAACTATTTTACTTCCTTTTTCAAATGGAATTGTCATTCCCCTTTTTAACCATTCACGTCTTACTTGCTTTTCTTCAACACCTAAGAAATCAGTAGTATAAGCTGGTGTCAAAAACAACTGTTTTTGTTTATCCTTATAAATCGCTTTAATAATTTTCGGCATATAATCATAAAATATTCCCTGTCTACTACTATCCAAATCCGTAAGTATCTCTTCTAAGAACTGCATAGGCTTGTCTATTGCCTTATTTTCTTCTGCTATATCGTCAAATAATGACGATATAGATTTCAGATCAATATCAAATTCCAATTTGCTCTTTAATATACTTCCTGTAAAATGGACTGCAGCATAATATCCAGCTAATCGGCTTAATACTTCATTACCTTTGGCTTTATCTACATAGTGTTTTCTAAACTTGTGATACTCTGGAGTAAGCTCCTTCTTATGTTTCAACCAAACTTTTAAGAACTCTATTCCTATCGCTCCGTAGTTGCTTTCCATTGCTTCATGAAGTTCCATGATATTGCTATGATCTTTCTTTAACGGCTGGTCAATTAATGGAATAATCCTTGCAGCCGCTCCACCTTGATTTTTTGCATATTCGTTGAGAGATACTTCACCTGTACTTAATAAAATATTGTGCCAAGTAAACTCCCGCTGACTACCTTTTAAACTTCCCCTTCCTTTTGAACGTCCTCCACTGAAAGAATAAATAACATCTTTTAAAATACGTTCATCGGCTTTTCGTGTATCATCCAGTAATAAAGGAAAACTGTTTAAATATGCTGATTTTCTCTCGATAGATACTTTTGTGGCATTCCATTCACTCATTAAGCTCTCATTGCCCCAAACACTTGCAGCTACTTTTAATGTAGTAGTCTTCCCTTGCGAGGTCGTTCCGCTTAAATCAACAATGAAAGGTTGCAAGCGTAAATCTTTAATAATGACACTCGCAAAACTAGAAAGTACAAAAAATACTGCCTTAGGTTGCTGCTTAATTCGTTCAAACACTTCTTTTTTCCAAGTATCACCTGTTCCTTTTACTTCAAAGGCTTCAAGGAGTTGTTTCTCACCATGATCTATCGCCATAATCTCAACATCTTTAGTAACTAAAGGATGGATAAAAGTATCCTTTATATGCCCTAAACGTTCTACCGCATAATTTTGTTCTATATTATTAATCAATAGATATTGGTCAAAATAAGTAATGATTTTTTTAACGTTATTATCATTAACAGAAAAACCTTTATCACTTAGTTCTAATAATTCTTTTCTAATAGCAATAGTAGAAGCTGGTACAACTTCTCTTATCGTTCTATTGTTTTCCTTCCACTCAATTTCATAGAGTACTTGTGGACGCTCTATGTTATGGAATTCCTTTGTAATATATGGTGTTTTGCGAGATACGAGTTTTGTTATCTCATTTCCATCCTTATCCTCTCTTGTCTCAAAAAGTGTACCTTTATTTCCTACTTTAAAAGGCTTAGGAATGATTTTTTTTTCGTCTTTACCTTCGGCATGCGTTTCAAAATTACTGTCAGATATATGCTGTCTTTTTGACAGGTCTGGTTTCCATTGAATAGCTGACTGCGTAAGGGTCTTTAATTCGTTATAAGGAAAATCAGTTTTATCTAAAAGAAAATACTCATATATAAGCTCCATTGCCTGCATTATTTCCTCGTTAGGAACATTCCACGCTTTTAAATGTGTAGCAAACTTATACAGTGTGTCATTTCTGCTCCCTGAGTTTTCTATAGGTACTGGAAACATGTAATCTTTAGATTTATCTGTATTTCTAACAGGTATTAAATAGTGTGGTAATTCGTCCAGCTGATCTATGCTATTAGTTGCTATGTAGCGTCCTTCTGTGTTGTTTGTAGGAAAAACAATATATCCTTCTCCAGCTGTACGGGTATCAATAACCACACCTATTTGAGAGAAAAATTTCGTAATCTGTTTAATGTCTTGTGTCCTTTTCTCTTTAGCTGCAAAAACAAATTGCCATCCGTTTGGTGTTTTTATCGAATGGTGATGCCTGTTCTCTCCTTCAAGCAAATCTTTCACAAGCTCTCCTTGAACCTGGTCATCCACATCTATGATAATCCGCTCCTGGGGAATAACTGCTCCAATCCATCCGCCTTGGTTTATCCATTTATTTATTTCTAAATTATCTAATCCCTGGCTATCTTTCCACTTACATACTGGCGTTTTCGCTTTTTGATACCTTTGATTTCCATTTGCATATCCAGTAAGCTTGATAATTTTTGCTCCAGGTAACATTTCATCAATTCTTGTTATATAGTGCGGCATGGTAACTTTCAAAAATGAGCACCTCCTTTTCTCTTAATAATGTTTTTAAAAGGGACTATCATACTTGCTTTAACATTCGGTTAATTTCTTCTAAAACTTTGATTGCTTGTGGATCACCGTTCTCCGCTTTTTCTAAAATCATATGTAACTTGTCTTCACGTATTTCAGCAGTTGTCATTAACCTATTCACCTCAATTGTTTCCAAATCGACGTTGCTATAAAATATCAAGCAATTTGAATTAATAAGTATTATCCACCTAATCTTTTATGGACTTTGTTTCCTATGCACACGCCAGCCAAAGCGTTGTTGCTTACCATTCATCTACAATTTCCGTTATTACTTCCAGAGCTTGCTTATAGAACCACCAACGTTTTCTGTTGCGACGTCGCTCTATTAATCTCATACGTGGATCAGATAAAATCTCATCTTCTAGGAATCTCTTACTCATTGATGTAATTACTGCTAATTTTTCAAGATCAACCATCAATAAGGTTTCGTGAAGTTGTTGATCTATTTGCTGCAGTATGTATTCCTTAATGGCTTTTTCATCAATATTTACTTGCACATTTGCAGGAATCATATAATTACCTCATCTCAATAATTTCTTTATATAAACAATTCTTATTTACCTTTCTGTAAATCGTTAAACAAGTTTAACAAGAATTATAAAAAATTTTTTCCACATCCTCTTCAAGTGAACGGGCTATTGAGAGTGCAATGGAAACACGTGTATCACCACCCTTTTCAATATTATAAAGAGTAGTTCTGCTCACACCAGAGCGTTTCGCCAATTCAATCTGCGATATTTTCTTTTTTTCTCTAACTTCTCTAAGTTTGTTAATCACGTTTAACACCTCTTGCTAATAATATATCATGGTGTTAAACTTATGTAAAGCACGATTAACAAAAAAATAAGGAGGTAATCTAATGGATGATTTCGGACAACTTTTAAGAGAACTTAGGGGTAATCATTCTTTAAGGGAAATGGCAAATTTGATAGGAATTAGTCATGTACAATTAAGCAATCTAGAAAAGGGTGTTGATCCTCGGACGGGGAAAATCAATCGCCCATCCCTTGAAACAATAAAAAAGCTAGCCAAAGCTTACAACTATGATTACGAAACACTAATAAAGAAGGCTGGATACTTTTTTATTTTCGATGAAAATAATGCAATGAGTGCAGAGGAATGGGAAAAAGCAGAGGAAGAATGGAAGAAAACAGAGGAATATAAAGAAATAGAGGAAGAAACTCAACGAAAATGGGAACAACACTGGGAAGAGTTAGAAAAAAAAATGAAGTTTGAAAAACAAATGGTAGATACATTAAATAAATTGAACGACTCCAATCTACACCTCCTAAATGAAATGGCAAATATCATGCTTAAAGCACAAAACTAAATTTACACATGTTTTTGAATAAATCCAATACCTATCCATTCCTATGCATACGCCAGCCAAAGCAATGAAAGGAATGGTAATGGTGAAGTTACACAAGTCAGCAAAAGAACCCGAAATATACTATTATTTCAATACAAAGAATGAAAAACTGTGGATGTATCGTCACAAGTATTATGACAACACAGGAAAAAGAAAAGAGAAGAAAAAAAGTGGATTTAAATCAAAAAAAGAAGCCATCAAATCTCTTTTAGATGTGAAAGTTACAACACTACGTGGTGAATCTAAACAAGTTGAATATGATCAACTAACCATTGGAGAGTGGTTGGATATTTGGTATACCACCTATAAAAATAGTTGGAAACCAGCATCTAGGGCACAACGTGAAATAGCCATCCGCTTACAAATGAAACCATTGCTTGGCCATTTCAAGTTACAAACTTTGGATAGAACAACATATAAGAGAGAATTTTTAAATGTACTTGAAAAGAAGTATAAACCAAGTACAGTTCATTTATTCCACACCCTATTTAAGATTGCTATTAATGCAGCTGTAGAAGATGAAATATTGTCTCGCAATCGCTTCACAAAAATCAAACTTTCAAATCGCGAAACTATTAAAGAAGAAAACAATAATTATTTCACACCTGAGCAATTAGTTGAATTTTTAACAATAGCTAAACGCGAAGAAAATTCCACGAACTATACATTTTTATTAACCGTTGCATACACAGGGATTCGTAGAGGTGAAGCCTGTGGTTTAGAGTGGAAAAACATTGATTTTGATAATAAAACATTAACTATTGAACGCACTAGGGATAATAAAGGTATACGATCACCCAAAACGAAAAATAGCTATAGAACAATTTTAATAGATGATGTATTAGTAAATCAATTAAAGATATACCGAAAATGGTGTATGAAGGTAATGTTGTCTTTTAGATACAAGCTAAAAGATGATTCTTTTATATTTACATCATACCAAACTGGAAAACCTATAACAGATGGCTGTGTTTTTTATGCATTTAGAAGAGTATTAAATAAAACAAAGCTTCCTCCTATAACAATACATGGCTTACGTCATACACATTGCACTATATTATTAAATCAAGGTTTAAATGTAAAAGTGATTGCCGAACGTTTAGGGAATTCTCCACAAATGATTTATGAAATTTATGGTCATGTATTAAAGGAAATAGAATCCGTGTCAGTAGAGTTATTTAGTCAGAGTTTAACAAAAAATGGGGCTAATTTTGGGGCTAGTTAATAATAAACATGCTACAAATACTGATATAATAAGGGCTTTTGATACTATCGAATTCTATTTTTAATAGAATTCATCTTTTTTGTTTCTATGTAATTTTTCAAACCATATAACTTATTCCATAAACAATAAAGTGTAAATCATAAATTTTGATTTTTCTTATATACCAACTTATCAAATAGTAATTTCTCAATTGATTCATCACCTATCTTCCCATAAAAGATAGCCCCTCCTAATAAAATTAGGAAGGGCTATATACAAATGCCTGTTTAAATTTCAAACAAACATTGTAACAAGTTAGACGATATTAATACCTGCACTTACAAATCCAGCAACTGCAGCTATTGGACTAGCAGCTGTTAATGAAACATATAATAATACTTTATCCCCAGCGGCTACCGGAATTGCTTCAGGTATGATACCTGATGCTGTGTCCAAAATAGCTATTATAGCAAATGCTGGTGTTAATAATAAAGGTGCTCCTTGTACTGTAAACGTATTACTTGCTGCTGGTGCAGTTAATATTTGTATCTGCACTTGAACAGGTGATAATGGAGCTAATGCAGCTGTTGCACTAAAGAAGCCAGCCAATGACGTAATAGTCCCTGCGCGTGGTGCTACAAATGCATAATCACCTATCCCTAACGCTAATGTGATACTTGTTCCACCAGTTAAAGCAACTCCAGGCTGACTAAATCCAAATCCAAGAAGAGTTCCTGTATTAGCTACTAATGCGTTCACTAACGCAGATGGTGTTGTACCTGAAGCAAACGGAATAATAGCTCCGCCACCAGTTGCTCCTGTTGCTCCTGTCGCTCCTGTTGCTCCTGTTGCTCCTGTTGCTCCTGTCGCTCCTGTTGCTCCTGTTGCTCCTGTTGCTCCTGTTGCTCCTGTTGCTCCTGTTGCTCCTGTTGCTCCTGTTGCTCCTGTTGCTCCTGTTGCTCCTGTTGCTCCTGTTGCTCCTGTTGCTCCGCCTCCTGTTGCTCCTGTTGCTCCTGTCGCTCCTGTCGCTCCTGTTGCTCCTGTCGCTCCTGTTGCTCCTGTCGCTCCTGTTGCTCCTGTCGCTCCGCCTCCTGTTGGACCTGTTGGACCTGTTGGACCTGTCGCCCCTGGAGTAGCATTGATTAATTGAATTAACAAATTAAAAAGAAGTTGTAAAGTTGCAGAATCAACATTTGAGTTGCAGGATATAGGGATAAGATCTAAAGCGAAGAAGAATTGTGCAAGGGCGCTATAAAATTGTTGCAATAATGTTGACAATTGTCCTAAATTAGGTGCTGGAGATTGTAATAAAACTATAATACTTTGAGTTAATTGTTTCAAAAAATTAACTTCTGGAGAAGGTAATAAGGAATTTAAGAAAATTAAAAATTGATTAAATAAATCGAGTAACGCTAATCTGTTTGCATTACTTGGATTTGCAAAAAATGCTGAAATAGCTGATACTAATGAGTTTAGTAAAGTAATTAATTGACTTAATTGTTCCCTAGTAATAGGAACTGACTGTGGATTTTTACAACAATCTGCTGAAAAAACAATTGGATTGCAGTTATTATGACCAAAACAATTATTATTTGACATTTATTTCCTCCTTACTTTTCTTATAGTTGAGTGTTTTCCTATTCTAAGAACTATAAAAGATGCGATTGTAAAAAGTAGTTGAGTTATATGTTTCTCTTAAAATAGGAAACATGAATTATAATCAAACTTGAAAACGTAATTTAATTATGTTCATGACTCACATATTAATTATATGTTTTTAATAATTGACTGCTTAGATTAAACACCTAAACTTAAGAGTTTATTTTATTTTTCCACGTTTATCTATTAGGTCCAAAAGCACATTTTCATTTAAAAATTAAAACATAAATAAATCATTAGCATATATTCCACAAATAACAACATCATTCTTTCAAATAATTAACAATGATACCTTTACTAATATTGTGTTCCTTCTATAAGAATACAGCCGTTTCTATTATAAAAAACTTTCATACAATATAGTGGACAAGTTATTCTATACTTCGTTCAAAAAAATAATTAAAGGAGTGAAATTTAATTGCCAATCATTCAACCATTTATCGCTTCTAGGAGATTTACATCTACACTAGGAGCTGGAACAGGAACAGGTGCTGCTTTTGCAATTGCTGCAACAGCTTGTTTAAACGATGCCGGTACTACTGCAACTGCCTTTCCGACTTTTACGTATTACAACCTCTATGTAAACGGCATAATTCAACCTAGCGTGAACTCCAGTGTCACCACAGGTCCTACTGGTGCTATTACAATTCCTGGCGGAGATGCATTAGACGGTGGAATCCCAATAACAATTGAATTTATCGTCACTTAATTTTAACTAATGTAATTTAGAACAAAAAAAGACAGATTTCTTTTTCCATTAAGAATCTGTCTTTTTTAATTAATAATAATAAATTGTAATATAATTGATGACCCTTGCGAAGGTGGTTGATTATCCAATAAAGTTAGTTTACCAGTACTAACTTCATAAAATGGTTGTGGTTGCAAAATTCCATTAATAAACAAATTTATATATGAAACCTCACTAGGTGATAATATATTCGTTGTCCCATATTGAGCTATCCCATCTGCATCTGTATATATAAGTTTCTCTCCATCTGAAAAAGTATAATATAATAAATTGGTTGTTGTTATGGGACCAATAACCCCAGGTTCTCCTGTTGGTCCCGTTGTACCGGTCGGGCCTGTTACACCTGTGGATCCCGTTGTGCCGGTCGGGCCTGTTACACCTGTGGATCCCGTTGTACCAGTCGGGCCTGTTGGTCCCGTTGTACCGGTCGGGCCTGTTACACCTGTGAATCCCGTTGTGCCGGTCGGGCCCGTTACACCTGTGGATCCCGTTGTGCCAGTCGGGCCCGTTACACCTGTGGATCCCGTTGTGCCAGTCGGGCCTGTTACACCTGTTGGTCCCGTTGTACCTGTTGGTCCCGTTGGAATATAAATTGGGGGAAGAACTGGAAATGTAGGTCCAATATTTCCAGGTTCTATCATAGCTTTATTTATTGATAATTTATCATCTCGCTTCAATTTAATACCTCATTCCACATTTTTGTCTACTAATTTATATAATAATAACTCTATCATTTCAGAAAAATTCCATAACTAATCTTTTTTTCATTCTCAAATGATTTTTACATATATTAAACATTTACCTTTGCTATAACTACTATTGAACTCTTCCATTCCACTTCCTAGATCTATTTTTACTCCCGCAATATCAACTTCAAATTATAATAATAATAATTTAATTACCAATTTATTTGCTTGTAATACAATTTCACTTCAATTATTCGGCATATTATCCATCTTTAATTTAGTTGAAGGTGGTTCAACAGGTACCTTTCTAACAATTATACGAATCGATTAAAAAATGATTCATTCTTTTTTTAATAAACATTTTTAGATACTAAACTAGTAACTATCACGACAGTGATTAAGCAACAAAAACACATTTCACTATATTCATAGTAGTAACTATCTTTACTAAATTTTCCGTATATATATTATCAATTTACACTGCGCCCATGCTGATGTTACATTAAATAAGAAGACAGTTTCTCCTTTACGAACCATCTCAATACGTATTTGAGAAATATTCTCCAATCCTATACGCGAGAGCAATACTGTGTTGACACTCAAATGAGTGTCTTTTTTTGTAAATTGTAATAAATAAAACCATCTCTTATAGATGGTTTTATCAAAACATATCTCTTTATATTTTAAATAAAATAGCAAGTTTATGAAGCTGGATAATAAATGGTCATACTTAACCGAGTTAGCGTTCGTCCGGAATTATGATAAGAGTGCGGTCTATCCGCCTTAAAGCGAATTGAATCTCCGCTATTTAATGTATATTGACAATCATTTATTTCAATTGTCAATTCTCCCTCAAATACCGTTATAAATTCTTCGGTCCCTTCTTTATGGCCTTCCGAACTTAATTTTCCTTCCTTTTCAATTTCAACCGTATAGATTTCAAAGTTCCTATCATCTTGAAAAGGAAAAGAAGGATACACTTTATATCTCCCATTGTCTTCTGATAATACTTGAACATCGTTTCGTAAAACCACTTTCGTATCAGGCTGTGGATTATTAATTAAAGACGTAAAAGACACTTTTAAACCATTCGCAATTTTCCATATCGTTGTTAGTGTCGGGCTTGAATCTCCTCTTTCAATTTGTCCAATCATCGTTTTACTCACACCCGTTAATTGGGAAACCTTTTCTAAACTTAATTTTTCTTTCTCACGTATTGCCTTTATATTTTTCGCCAAAATAAGTTGAATTTCTTCCATAAAAAACACTCCTATACTATATACAACATAACGACCGTTATTTATAATAAAAAGCACACGTTATATTGTTCTTTTCGGTCATTATAACACACGAAAAATACTTAGGGGGTTTTGAAATGCCTTTATTTTCTTTTTTATTATTTGTTTTTATTAGTAGCTTCACACCCGGTCCTAACAATTTTTTAGCTATGACATACGCAAATCAACTTGGTTTGAAAAGGAGCATGCAATTTTGCTTTGGAGTAGCTTTCGGTTTTTTCCTCCTCACTTCTTTATGTAGTTTCTTTAATATCGTACTAATTAATATTTTACCCAAAATCGAATTACCTTTAAAAATTTTAGGAGTAGCATACATGCTATATCTAGCTATTAAAATACTCACTAGTAAAGGCAGTACAGATCCCGATGAAAAAGATAATAAAAACTTATTTACAGTGGGGATTTTTCTTCAGTTTGTTAACCCTAAAGGGATATTATTCGGACTGACTGTAGTTTCTACTTTTATTCTCCCTTACTACAATTCATATTCCAGTTTTCTACTTTTTTCATTATTTCTAGGTGTAGTCGGTTTAATGAGTACATTTAGTTGGAGCCTGTTTGGTTCAATATTCCAAAAACTTTTATTACAACATACTCAATTATTTAACATCATTATGGCTGTTTTATTGGTTTTCAGCGCTATATCAATCGTTATAAACTAGCTCTATACTCATTCCGGTTACTTATAAACTACCTTTCTATATATTTTTAAAACTTAGATTGTTTTTAATAGTAATCTATTTCATAGTTCTAATTCATTCATGGGTTGAGGTGATACTCTATATACCATTTGTGACATATCGAAACGAACTAATTCCGATATGTCACAAATGCTTAAAGTTTTTACCTAGTCAGCTCAAATCTCCCACCTATTTATTGGACTCTGCTCTATTCACTCCTTAAGGCGGGAGTTTTCTGCAAAAAAATAATAACGTATAGCTTTAATCGAAGCGGATTTTTGTTCATTTCCCACTAAATATAAGCTGAAACCAAACTGACTTGCCCCCCAACATAACAAAGCAACAAACACCGAATCAATCTTACTTCAAATTTACTCAACTTCATACCACCAGCCTTTATGATCAAGCCTACCTCTTTTCACCTAGTCTGCAAAAGTACGCTGTTAAAACATTCAGTGAAAGACTATTCGGATGGCAATGTTTGCAAATACAAAAAATGCGGTTTCTCTTATCACGAGAAACCGCATTACATCAATATTTTTATTAAATTTTAAACTGACTCGTATACAAATCAAAGTAGAATCCTTTCTCTTCCATAAGAGATTCGTGATTTCCTCTTTCAAAAATACTACCATCTTTAATTACAAGTATTTGATCTGCTTTTTCAATCGTTTTCAGCCGATGAGCGATTACAAAACTTGTTCGCCCTCTCATTAAATTATTTAATCCAGATTGAATTTGTAATTCTGTTCTCGTATCAATATTAGATGTTGCTTCGTCGAGAATTAATATATCTGCATCTGCTAAAATCGCTCGTGCAATCGCAAGGAGTTGTTTTTGTCCTTGACTTAAATTCGAACCTTCTGAAGCAATTTCCGTTTCATATTGATTCGGTAGATGTTTTATAAAAGAATGTGCTGATGCTGCTTTTGCTGCTGCAACTACTTCTTCATCACTTGCATCTAAACGTCCATATCGAATATTTTCCATAATCGTTCCTGCAAATAAATACGTATCCTGTAAAACAACCCCTATTTTACTCCGCAAAGAATTAATATCATAATCCTTTATATCTTTTTCATCAATGCTAATTTGCCCTTTTTGAATGTCATAAAAGCGAGTTAACAAATTAATAATTGTTGTTTTTCCTGATCCAGTTGGACCGACTAAAGCGATTGTCTCCCCAGGATTCGCCTCGAGACTCACATCTTTTAAAATCATGTTGTCCTGTGCGTATCCAAATGAAACTTTCTCAAGCCTAACATGTCCTTGTAAATTTTGTACAAGTACTGCATCTTTTTTATTTTGAATTTCTGGTACTTCATCCATAATTTCAAAGACACGTTCTCCTCCAGCAACTGCCGCTTGAATCGTATTCATTAAAGTTGCAAATTGACTAAGTGGTCTTGAAAATTGTCGAGAATAATTAATAAAAGCTGCAATGACACCTACTGTTGTCATTCCGTTTAATACCATTACCGATCCAGTTCCAATTACAAGCCCCATTCCTAAGTTATTAATAAAGTTCATACTTGGAAAAATAAATGCTGAAAACGTTTCAGCCTTCGTTGCTGAAATTCTTAGCTGTTCGTTAATTTCATTAAAGTTATGTACGGTTTCTTTTTCTTTTCCGTATAACGTAGTTACGTCTGCGCCTGTAATAGCTTCCTCAATAAATCCATTTAATTCTCCTAAATCCTTTTGACGCTTCGCAAAGTTTTTCCCACTATAAGCAACTAGTTTTTTCGTAACGAAAAACATAATAGGTACTGTAATTAAAGTTACAATCGCTAAAATCCAATCTAATGAAAACATCGCAATTGTTACACCTATAAACGTTAACGCTGATGAAATGATTTGCACAACACTTTGTGTCAAAGCTTGATTTAAGTTATCAATATCATTTGTCACACGGCTCATTAAATCACCTTGAGAACGTACATCAAAGAATCGTAGAGAAAGTGTTTGGATTTTTTCAAAAATATCTTGTCGTATTTTTTGTATAGTCTTTAATGCAACATTAATCATTACAAATGTTTGTAACCATGTTAATAATACGGTTATCCCATATATTGCAATGAGTAGCATGCACATTCTGGCTGTCCCGCTTAAATCCTTCGGTACAATGTATTCATCAATGATGACCCCCATATAATATGGCCCAAGTAAACCTAGTAATGTCGTGATAAATACAAGAATAATAACGAACATAAGAGATGCTTTTTGATACCCCATATAGTTCCATACTCGCATTATAGTTCCTTTAGTATTCTTAGTTTTCCCCGTTTTCGGATTGTTACGTCCACCTTTATTTCCAAATTGTCCTTGAAAATTACGCACGCTCTTCCCCTCCTTCTTGCTGCAGGCTACCACCTTGGGAAAGATAAATTTCCTGATACACTTCACAAGTTGCCAATAAATCCTCATGCGTACCATTTCCAACTAATTCACCGTTATTCAAAACGAGGATTTTATCAGCATCTATAATAGAAGATATTTTTGATGCAATTAAAAATGTCGTTGTGCCACTATATCTTGTCCTTAATGCTTCCTGTATTACAGCTTCTGACTTCGCATCAACTGCCGATGTAGAATCGTCTAATACAAGAATAGATGGCTTTCTCACTAGGGCTCTTGCAATAGATATACGTTGTTTTTGACCACCAGATAGATTGGTTGCACCTTGTGTTAAGTTATATTCATAAGAGTCTTCCAGCTTATTGATAAACTCAGTCGCACAAGCAGATGAAGATGCTAATTCCAATTCATCATAAGTTGCATCTTCTTTGCCATAACGTAAATTCTCTTCTATACTGCCTGAAAAAAGAAGTGCCTTTTGTGGAACGAAGCCAATGGAAGCACGAAGTTTTTGCAAATCGTATGCTTTCACATTAACATCATCTATACATATTTCACCTTGATCAACATCGTAAAGTCGTGGCAATAGTTTCGCCAATGTAGATTTACCACTTCCGGTCGATCCAATAATCCCTATTTTTTCACCTTTACGTACAGTAAAGGAAATATCTTTTAAAACATATTCATTATTTTTCGTATAACTATAGCTAACATTTTTAAACTCTACATTACCACCCACTTGCTTTGGTTCATATACGTCGCCTTCAGTTGTAATATCAACTTCAGTATGTAAGACTTGTTGTACACGATCAGCTGATGGAAAAGCACGGGCAATTTGAATAAATACCATACTAATAGACATAAGTGACATTAAAATGATATTTAAATAGTTAATAAAAGCTAAAATGGCCCCTACTTGGAGTGTACCGTTAAAAACTTTCTCGCCACCAATCCATAAAGTTGCTACAATTCCGCTATTTACAACTAGCATAATAATTGGCATCATCAATGAAATAATTTGTATTGCACGAATATTTATTTCGGTTAAACTTGTATTAACTTTCTCAAACTGTGCGATTTCATATTTTTGTCTTACATATGCTTTTATAACACGTACACCGGATAAATTTTCTTGTAGCTTTGTGTTTACTTTATCTAATGCTTCTTGTACTCGCTTAAATGAACCGCTCGATTGACCTGCAATCAATACAATTGCAACTAATAATACGGGTACCACAACAAGTAAAATTGGAAATAGGTCTCTCGCTGTTACAAAGACTATAATGATACTTCCAATAAATAATAACGGTCCACGGACAAGTACACGTAACGTCATCGTCATTGCCGATTGAATAGATGTAATATCATTTGTCACGATTGTTAATAATTTACCTGTTCCAAATGAATCACGATTTTTGCTAGAAAATGTTTCTATTTTCGCAAACACATCTTTTCGTATGTCTGTAGCGAAATTAACAGCAGCTTTTGTAGAATACATCATACAACCAAGTCCTCCAATTAAACCGATTGCTGCTGCTCCTATCATAAGAAGCCCCATTTTTATTACATAATTCAAATCCCGGTTTGCAATTCCAACATCAATAATATGTTGCATTATTGTCGGTTGAATTAAGTCCATCGCAACCTCAAGTACCATAAATAGCGGTCCAATAATAGCGAAGAACATGTATGGTTTTAAATACTGTAACAACTTGCGAAATGATTTCATACACAATCTCCTTTTTTCATGAAATTACCATCGAATAATTTATAGTCCTCCTTATTTGAGCAATATAGTCTGTAATTTCTCCATTAGTCCTATTATATTAGGCAAATTAATATTTAACATTATTAAATGATAAGTTTTAAATCATTTTTAGTCAATAAAATGGAACTTTAATCTACCAGGCATTTTCACTGCCAGTTGATGTGAATACTCTTTAACTTAATAAAAACCGCATTCTCATTTAGTAAGAATGCGGTTTTCCCATCTATATTTGTTCAATTTTAAAATCGAAAACCTCGGTCTCGAATCCATTATTTTCAGAAGGACTACACGTATAAAAACCAATTTTAACAGGCTCATTACCTATGTCCTCCATCAAATGAGCGATTCTTATTTGTTCCCATCGCTGACTCGTTTTCACATATATTGTATAATCGCCAAGTTTTCGAATAATTCGAAAACGTAATTGTTGCTTAGCAAACTCATTTGGATAGTCTTGCGTTGACCAATCAGAATAGCCATTATTCGTTACGACAGCACCTAAATGTGATGGGCCCTCAGGAATATATTCTAAAGATGTTTTTAACCAACACTTCTCAGAAATCATAACAAATAAACCCGCTTGATCGTATGTCGCATTTGGATTCATGCGCAATTGAACCTCAGCCTGAAAATCTGTCATTATCTCATCATAAAATACATGGCCATTCATTACTTCAAAACCATAATGGGTTTTCAGCCAAAAATCTGTTTCTTCTTTCGAATGGACAATGAATGTATCATTGTCTTCAAGTTTGTAAAATTTAGGTGCGTTCATTACAGTAAGTTGCTCAATATGATTTGGTATATATGATGTTTTCATAATTCCTCCATAAAAAAGCATTTAAATTAATATTTAAAACTCAGTTAATACCGGGAATTTATAACCTTTAAAATCTAATTCTTTATTACTTCGAACCATTAAATACTTACTAGTCTGTAATTCTGTATATTGTACATCATCAATTCCTAATTGATCTGGATAGAAATAAAATTCAATCTCCGTAAATTCCCCAGAGATTTCCTCACATAATTCATCTAAAATCGGAATTACCGGCGCAAATACTCCAAATAATTTTAGTTTTTGATTTTCTACTGTAAAAACAATCAGCGCATCTAATTTCTCTGAATAATAAAGGTTTTCATTCCATGTTGAATCATACATATTTAAATAAAACGAAGAGCGGTAATTTAACGTTGAAAATTTATTAGAAAGCCTTTGGCCATTTTCAATAATCTCATGTATTAATTGTCTATCCTCTTCATTATAAAAATCTAACTTTTTAAGTTGAGAATCTTTGTAGCCTTTATTTTCGTATGATACTGTCATCAAATATTCTTGCACAATTTGAAAACCAAATGGTTTATATAGTTCCGGATTTTCAGTAAACAAGACCGCACACTCGCATTGCTCATCAATTTCCTCTATCATCTTACTAAACAATTGCTTCATTAATCCTCGTCTACGATAATTCGGATGTGTCATTACTGATTGAATACCCGTTGCATTTATTTTTTCACCATTAATTAAAAGCGGAAGTGAAAATGCCGCAACATTTGCAATCGCATTATCATCTTGTAAAAATGATAATGCTTTATATGTATAATCCCAATACCCTTTCTCTGAAAAATCCTGCAATGTTTGGCTCGTAATCCCAAACACTTCTTCAAATAAAGGAAATAACTGTTCTCTTCTCGGTTCTTCTAATAGCAAGTTTGCCATTTTTTCAACATTCCCCATTTTGTCCCTCCATACGTCGATTCCATTAATTTAGATATACTTATATGACCTACTCTCAAAAAATAGGCCTTTCAAATCAATATAGTATCATAAAACTTTTAAAAATGGTTTAATTTATTTTATGTTTTGATTATTAAAAAACAAGTCGAATAAACTAGTATTAAGATTTTTGAATAATATCATGTTTATTATATAACAAATGGTGCTTCCTACTTATCTTTCCGATAATAGAAATACACCATTTTATGCAAATATAATTCACCTATTCTTTGGTTCCCTCAAGTCGCTCCTTCGTACTAATTTCTTCTCCCTTCACTCGCTTTTCAAACGTCTTTCTCCAACTAGTAGACAGTGCATTTACTTCTAAAATCCTTTTTAATCCTTCAGAGTTTTGTTTTTCTTTATGCATTATGCGATTCGCAAACAAAATTGACACACCTTTTGGATCAGGCTTCAACAATTTTAAAGTATCTACCGGTAATATCCACCCTTCTTTTAATACTCGAAAATAAAAACCTGTGTATCCTGTATCTTGAAAATATAATGGCAACTTTGGAATATTATATTTCTTCGCTAATTTAAAACAAGGTTGTCTTGGCTGCGTTACTTGTACAATCGCTTCTCCGAGTTGAAACGTGTCACCAATACAAACATCTTCTTCACGCATTCCGCTTACTGTTATATTTTCACCGAAAGCCCCATATACAAGTTCCTGATTCAATTCTTTTTCCCAGTACGGATAGTGATCACCAGTATAAACACAAACCGCTTTATCTACCCCTCCATGATGAACTAAATCCGCCTGTCCATCTCCATTAAGCTTTAAAAATGATAAAAAAACAGGTTCCTTTACTTGCTTTTTATTTATCCCTGTTTGAATTAACTTCCCACCATACATAACCTCTTTTGGCAGTCCTATATTTAGAGATAGGACTTCATATGCTTTAGTCATTCAAATCCCTCCTCTTACTTGCGGCACAACTTTTCAAAAGACTCATTTATTATTTCAAATCCTCTATCTATTTCTTCGTTTGAGATAACTAGAGGTGGTAAAAAGCGTAGTACATTATCAAATATCCCCGCTCCAATACTTATAAGCCCATTCTTCCAAAAATCTTCAATTAGCTTTACTGTTAGTTCTTTTGCAGGTTCTTTCGTTATGCGATTCGTTACAAGTTCCATTGCAACCATCGCACCGATTCCACGAACATCACCAATCATTTCGTACTTTAATTGCATTTGATGTAGATGTGACATTATTCTATTTCCAATTTGCTGAGCCCTTTCAACTAGATTTTCTTCTTCCATTATTTCAAATACAGCAAGACCGGCTGCACATGATAACGGACTCCCGGCAAAAGTTCCACCAATTTGTCCTCTCCCAGGAATGTCCATCAACTCCGCACGACCGACAATAGCACTTAATGGTAAACCGCCAGCAATTGATTTTGACAAAGTCATTATGTCAGGTTCTATATGAAAATGTTCCGTTGCAAACCATTTCCCTGTTCGGCCAAATCCAGTTTGCACTTCATCCATTATCATTAAAATACCGTATTGATTACAAATTTCTCGTAATCGTTTTACAAATGAAATGGAAGGAACAATAAACCCACCCTCTCCTTGTACTGGTTCCATTACGATCGCTGCTACTTTTTCAGGTGATACTTCTTCTAAAAACTTTTCAAACTGATAGATGACTTGAGAATCCACTTCTTCAGGAGAAACTCCTTCTTCAGCTCTGTAATAGTACGGATACGGCAATATATGCATGTCTGAAACGAACGGACCAAATCCTGCTTTATATGGATTTTCTTTGGTCGATAAAGACATTGTCATTAATGTTCTCCCATGAAATCCTCGTTCAAACGAAATTACTTTCCTCCGCCCTGTTACTTTACGTGCGATCTTTACAGCATTTTCAATCGCTTCCGCACCACTATTGGCAAACATCGTTTTTTTCTTACTTGTACCTGGCACTTTCTCATTAATTTTCTCCGCTAAAGTAATATAATTCTCATATGGAGTTACATGAAAACAAGGATGTATAAATGATTCTGCTTGTTTTTGTACCGCTCTTACAACTTTCGGATGACAATGTCCAACATTTTGCATACCAATTCCACCAGCAAAATCAATAAACTGATTTCCATCTACATCTGTTATTATCGCTCCCCTTGCTTCTTTTACATATAAAGGCGTTAAATGATATATTCCTTTCGGTACAGCCTCCTCATACCTTTTTTGAAGTACTTGTGAATAACTGCCCGGTAATACATTAGATTTCAACAATTCTTCTTCACCTCATCTAATTTTTTAATCAATCCATTTCTGATAAAGTGATTATATATCCCACAAAACCATTGTTCAATTCAATTATTTATATAATAATGATAGGTATATCCTATGATTAAACTTGAGGTGATTTCAATCGAATTACGACAATTAGAATACTTTTTAGCTGTTTCGAAAGAATTACATTTTACAAAAGCAGCCGAGAAATTAAATATTTCACAACCTTCACTAAGCCAACAAATACGTGCATTAGAACATGAAGTAGGCATGCCACTTTTCGATCGAATTGGTAAAAAAATATCTTTAACTGAAGCAGGAAGAGTTTTATTATCGCACAGTAAAACAATCTTTCACGAAGTCGAACAAGCTCGTTCTGCCATTCAAGATTTAAATGGATTACATCATGGTTCCTTAACAATAGGATCTTTGTTAACCGTAGTAAATTATTTACTACCACCAGCTATATTAGATTTCAATAAGCAATACCCAAATATCGAACTCTCTGTGTTGGGGCTTCGTACAGGAGAAATTCGTGAAAAATTATTACAAAATGAATTAGATATTGGTATTACATTTCTCCCGGTGCAAGATAAAGAGATTGTTTCTATCCCACTATATAAAAGTGAACTTACATTAGTTGTGCCAACCAGCCATTCTTTAACTGAACGTAAGTATGTATCTATTGATGAATTACAGGACTATCCTTTAATTCTTCTACCTAAAAATTTCTATTTAACAGAACTAATTACATCTCATTGCCAAAACTTTAACTTTAAACCAAAGCCAATTTTAGAAATTAGTACAATGGAATCTTTAATTCAAATGGTCGCACAAGGTATGGGGATTACCGTGTTACCAAAACCGTATATAGACTTTTTGCAAAGTGAGCACATACAAGCTATTAAAATTGAAAAACCCACTCCAACAATAGAGATAGGACTTATTTATAGAAGAGATAAATATATGTGCGCTGCTACCCGGAAATTTATTGAGCAACTCAAAATAACAGTACATTCTTTACAAAAATAAGCATAAAAAGAGATTATCCTATGCAGCCGTTACACAACGATCTATTAGAATAATCTCTTTTTATAATGATATAAAACATTACATTTTATGGTTTCTTTTCTAATAACCTATTATTCATTATAAGTGCTAAATTATTATCGTATTATTAAGCTACACATCAGCGATATTTTATGTCTATTTCGTATAGGTGTTAGCAAGTCCGTTTGCAAACTTGTTAGCACACTTTTATAAAAATTATATAATGCTTCACAAAGTAGGAATCCGTTTCGATTAATCTTTTTTCAAAATGGATTCCTTTTTGTCTCTTATCAATATTCAAATGTTACAGTAGTACCATTAAAACCATCAAAACAATTAGAGCAATTAGAGCAACCACCACAACCAAAACAACTAAAGCAACCGAAGCAACCAAAACAACGGAATCCACCACAACGACCACCGCCACAACCGCCACAGCGACGAGCATCATCTGTAATATAGTAATATGGATATTGGTTTTGCTGGTCCCAATACACAATATTTCCAGACTGATAATCATTAAGGCTTAACGCTTGTAGTTCTTGTTGAAACTTATTCATTTTCATGACCTCCGTTTATAAACTACAACCCCATCGATGCTTTCCTATATTTCTGTTCGTTAAATCTAAGTAGAAATAGCGCTATAAAGTGACACTTTAATCAGTGGGGAGTGTTCATCCCCCACTGATTATTAGCCCGCACCAGTAGGGCGTTTACAGGTAGCCTGACTCCCACCTAACTTCTTTGCTCGTCGAATTTTGAGGTGGGAGTTTTACTGCCCACAAATAGCGGGATAAACTAAGTTCAATACGTACACCAACAAAATATGACCTATCACTAGAGGATGCACCTTGTTCATATGCCTATTTTTAGGTTGTTTTTACTATGGGCTCATTTTTATAAAGTGACACTTTAATCAGTGGGGGTTTTGTTCATCCCCCACTGATTATTAGCCCGACTCCCACCTAACTTCTTTGCTCCAGTCGAATTTTGAGGTGGGAATTTTACTGCCCACAAATAGCGGGATAAATGGAAATTATAAAATATGAATTTAAACAATAACATTTAGATTTATGTCGTCATTTTCTAGTTCTATAGTCGTATATTCCATAATTTTGTTTGGTCATCTTCGTATTTCCAATAAGCAATCCCATCTTTATTTTTCTTCGCTTCAATATCTGCTATATTAGAGCTAATTTTATAAGTATTTATAATTAGTGATTTCTGCTAAGAAAAATCTATTTTTATGAATGGCATATCAGCGATGTTTTATGTCTATTCCGCATACATGTTAGCACTTTTTTATATTTCTTCTATTGCATACACCTTCATAATTTCAATATATTTCCCCTTATCACATGGACATGGTTGCTCTCTTCTATATGATTCTTATCGTCACTTTTCATTTTAGAAAAAAGAACGATGCCCCCGCTTGAGCCTGTTCTTCTTGATTTTTCATCTGAACGCACAATGCTTTGTAGTTTTTCAGCTCCTTCATCACAAGTCTTCGCATCTCTTTTTCATCTACATTTCCAAAAAAATACAATTGATTTGTACGATACGGTTCCCCTCCGTTCGATCTACTTACTTATAAAGGATTATTTTATTAAGTTTTATTTCCACTAAACAATCCAGTCTCTTAAATGTATTAAGAGGCTGAAAAAAATTCAAATCAGATGCCCGTTATATGGAATGCGCGTCATATTAATAAAATCATATGTCATAATATTTTCTATGCCTATGATTACATGTAAAATAAGAGCATCTTCACTTTATTCACATATACTTTGAAAGAAGAAACATTTCTGAACATTTCATATTAAACATATAACCATAAATACTTTAAACTCAGTTGCTAATATAGATTATCAAGACATACCTAACATTTAAAATTTTTTTAGAGGAGTTATTTATGAGATATAATAATAAGTCCAACTCACCAAATTCGTGTGATAAGTTTCAGCTCCCCTGCTTTATTTCTGTATCCTCTTGTAATCAAAGTAATTGTTGTACACCTGTTTTTTTCTCAAATTCTCAACAACAAGAATTATTGCAAATAATAAACCAATTAAACCAAGCTATTCTTTCTTTCTTTCTTCACAACACCAAATCCTACAACTAGACATATACTCCAAATAGCATTACAGGCATTAAATGATTTATTAATAGCAGTACAACCAAATACACCAAATAGAAATTTAGTTTTACGAACTATAAACCAATTAATCAATTCCTTACCTACTGCATCTCTCACTCAAATCTCAGCATTATTCCAATTTCTATTCCAAAACTTGTCTTCGCTTATTAGTTGTTCAAATATATCGGACCCCTTGTTGCAGCAGACATTTAGCTTAATTTTACAAGGAGTCTTGAATAGTTCACTATTAAACATTACTGGAACGACGGGACCTACGGGACCTGAAGGGCCTACTGGACCTCAAGGCGTGCAAGGTATTCAAGGAACTGAAGGGCCTGAAGGGCCTACTGGACCTCAAGGCGTGCAAGGCATTCAAGGAACCGAAGGGCCTGAAGGGCCTACTGGACCTACTGGACCTCAAGGTGTGCAAGGTATTCAAGGCATTCAAGGACCACCAGGACCTACTGGACCTCAAGGTGTGCAAGGCATTCAAGGGTCTGAAGGGCCTGCAGGACCTGAAGGACCCACTGGACCTCAAGGCGTGCAGGGCATTCAAGGAACTGAAGGGCCCGAAGGGCCTACTGGACCTCAAGGCGTGCAAGGTATTCAAGGGCCTGAAGGACCACCGGGACCTACTGGGCCATCGGGAGATTGTGATTGCCCACCGGGGCCAACTGGACCGACGGGACCTACTGGGCCTACTGGGCCGACGGGACCTACTGGGCCTACTGGGCCGACGGGACCTACTGGGCCTACTGGGCCGACGGGACCTACTGGGCCTACTGGGCCTACTGGGCCGACGGGACCTGGATGTAATTTCCTTGTTTATGCTACAAACGCAGGAGCCATTGATGATCCTGCAGATGATACAGTATCTGTAATTAACACCGGAACAAATACAGTAGTCGATACAATCACTGTAGATAATGCACCTCTCGAAGTAACAGTTTCACCAAATGGGACTCGTGCTTATGTTACTAATATTTTTTCTAATACCGTTTCCTTTATTGATACTGCCACTAATACAGTTATCGCTACCATCCCTGTTGGAACTAATCCAATTGGTGTAGCTGTTTCTCCAAATAACACAACTGTTTATGTTGGAAATCATGGTAATAATACAGTTTCTGTTATTAACGCTGCTACCAACACAGTTGTTGGTACCATTAATGTTGGAATCGCTCCGCAAGGAATTACTGTTTCTCCAAATGGGACCTTTGCGTATGTTGCAAACGAATTAAGTAATACAATTTCTGTTATCGCTACTGCTACCAACACAGTTGTTGGTACCATTAATGTCGGTATTCGACCTAGGATAATCGTCTTCACACTAGATGGGACTCGTGCTTATGTCACAAATCAAAACAGCAATACTGTTTCTGTTATTAACACCGCTACAAATTCCGTTATTGATACAATTAACGTAGGTACCGAACCTGTTGGTATAGCTATTACACCGGATGGAGCTCGTATTTACGTTGTAAATAAAGTAAGTAATAATGTATCTGTAATAAGTACATTGACAAACACCGTCATCGATACCATTCCGGTTGCACTATCACCAGACCAAGTGACTATCATACCAGATGGCACTCGCGCCTATGTTACAAACCAAGCTAGTAATACTGTTTCTGTCATCAATACTGCTACAAATACGGTTATTGATACGGTCCCAGTAGGTGTTGCTCCAACTGGTATAGCAACCGGATTTATTTGCGAATAATATAAAAAACAGAGAGACACTAATCATATTTCTCTGTTCTTCCATTAATCCCCATCATATCCGAGCAGTTAGCTTTTGCTAGCTGCTTTTTTTATAAATAATAATTAATTTGCCCAAGAGCATTTCAAAATATTTTCGTATGATATGGTGTATTCCTTTCTTTTGAGTGAATGATCTCGTCATGAGAGCACTTTATTAAGTGCTCTTTTCGTGTTTCAAATACATACAAAATAAAATTTTTATATTAATCTTAATTACACATTTAATTGAATATTAATTCATCAGATACGAATCATTTCTTATAAGGGCGCTCTGTACTTGCGCCCTTATATAAATACTCAAATTTATTCCCTCGCATATTTTTATAAATTGTATACAGTTCCATATGGAATTGTTGAAACAGAAATTCCGTATGGTGTAATATGATGCATTGGATAATAATACTCCATAGATGAATAGTACGGTTGTATGCCTTGCTGTATTTGTTGCATTTGCTGCTGTGCTTGTAACGCTTGTTGAACAGCTTGAATTGTACTTTGCGCTCCACTATACGTAATACCCGCCGTACCATACGGACGCATTCCATCTCGGGTATCAAAATATGAATAAAACATTAGTATTCAACTCACTTCCATATAAGTTATTACAAAGTATATTATGAGTATTAATTTCAGTGAGTGTTAAAAACTAGTCCACTAGCTTTTATTCAAATAACGTTTTTGTTCAACTGCCTTTTTTTAATCTCCACGCCTTATCAAAATATAATCTTATATATCTTTCAATTTATTATGATGCAAGTGTCTACACTAAATTGTTAGACAAGCATAAAATAAATTAAGTCTAATAATAAAGGAAAAATAAATATGCAAAACCGTTACATGCTTACAGTCAAACTCACCTCATTTAACGGGACAACGCTGACTGGCATTACTATAGAAGGTATCACGTTGACAGCGAACGTCACGTTAAGAACAACCTATCATCAAGCATTTCTCAATCGATTTCCTCCTCAGGACCCAGTTCGTCCCCTAGTCGTGAACTATAACGTAGCCGTCAAATCTGGCAGAAAGTCTGCTATCTTGAATGCCGTGACGCAGCACGCGAATGCTGGGGTAAGCGCGCAGGTCCGTCTGGATTCCTGCAACAATACCGTGGCATCCTTCCGTCCCGTTCCCTCAATAATATAAGTCAGATACCCGTCACAATAGGATAACGACTGTGACGGGTACGAAGCTGTTCGAGTGAATAGCCCTCAAATTTGTCCCCATTCCATTTCCCTTCACTCCTTGAATATTTTTCCAAAACCAATACATACTATTTTCAAGCCGCCGTATCCACGGCTAATACTTCTTTCTTTTGTTACAGCAGAAGCAGGTAGATTCGTCACTTATCTGCTTTCTCTGTATATTTTTTAAAATATCGAAAAGACTACCTACAAGCTGTTTGAACTAGCAGCTTCACTCTTCTTGTAATGGGAAAGCAATTTATCACAATTAGCTAACTCATTCGACTCACTGGCAGACAACCAAAATTGTTGTCTGCTTTTTGTATGGAATTTTTCATTTTGCATATACTACTTTTGAGCCTGTTTACCAATGCAAGCCATTTTGGTGTTTTGAATTCCGACTAAGCTTTTTTGTTGCATAGATTATTACATCTTTGACAACACTGGTTAAAAGCGCGTTTTCTGGTTATTCGTAGTTCTAGTCCAGAATAATTTTTCTCCTATAAAGGACAGTAGGTACGACTGCTCGTCCTTTTTTACTTATATCGCATACTCTCCCTTTTGACAGCTATGAACCACATTGCCTTCTTCATCGAAGTAAGCAATTTCCCAATAAGGGTGGCAGTTGTACGCTTCTATTTCCCCATCGAACAAATTAGTTTTCTAGTTTCCAACGATCGTACCCCACTTGCCAGCTACATTTACTCGTATACCCATGTAAGCAAAATGTAGATTTCCGTGGTTCTGCATTTTCTTGAAAGCTTTTTCCGCGCTGTACATCTGCTTGATGTCAAAAAAATCTTCGTTCTCGCACTTTGCAAACTTCATGAATTCTGTCATTGGCATTTGATATCTCTTTAACTTTAAGGGTATATTCTCATGTCTTACCCAATATGCAAGAAGATGCAGCGAAAACATTCGCGAAGAGTATATTTTAATATGTGTTTGCAAAATGTTTGCAAACACATATCGAAATGCTCAAAAGCATTGATTTAAAGGCATCTATAGCACATTGAAATAAAACATTACATATAAACTCATATAATTTTAGTGCACCTTTTTTGAGATTGGAATATATTTTGTAAAATACGCCCCCACTAGCAACAATACGATTGAGACTAGCCAAGTAAAAATACCACCAAAATGAAGCCAATATGCAAACAAATTTAAGATTACAATTAAAAAGCAACAAATAGAAGTTAATGAACTTTTTAATCCTTTTATCCCCGCTTTTTTTCTTTTTTGATATGTTATATACATCGAAGCGACTAGAAAAAGGATTAGAACAATTGGTAACATAGCTTGTAGCAATGGCAATCCCTCCTGTCTATTTCCGCCTCTTCATTTCACCATCTTATTCCTTTTTAATCTTTAGGAGTCATTTCATTTTTCTCTTCTCTCCAAAAGTCAGCATAATTTTTATTTTTAAAGTTCACATTCACTTCGGAAAACGGAAGGCTTTCTCCAACTTTCAAAGAGTACCACTCGTTTAAAAGTGGCGATCCGAAGCAAATATTCAATGTACGATCCTGTAAATCAAATAATACAGAATGTAAAGTCCCAAACCACTCTTCATAATTATGCACCGTCACCCCGATAGGATATTCTTCTTCTACCAATCCTTTTAAAGATTCCATGCTCACCTGCTCATTTCGATTTAAATGCTCATGTAAAATGTGATATCTTTTTGTAGATTGTTCTAATTTCCTATTATTTAATTTCTGAATAGGTGAACTAACTGCATGGTTTGTTGATACGATAAAAGCTTGGCTTTCCTCATTAATTGTTGTTATTGATTTATGCCCGTCAAATATTTCAATATGTGCTGCGTTTAAAGGATCCGCTACAATTATATTAATATTACTTGCTATAGGCATTTCTTTTATTAAAGATGTAGCTTCCTGCGTATTTCTACATTTCTCCAATATTACTCGAATTACCGCAAAACATTGCAAACCATTTACCATCGGTTTTCTTAAACCTTCAATATTCCCTACAGGTTGACCACATGCTGAAAATGTAATAGATAACCCATGTTCATTAACCCCTTCTGTTCGGCCAAAATATTGAGTAGAAAAGCCACTATGTGCATATGCCCCTTCCACATGCGTCGAACAAAAACGCATATCATCTATTTTGGGTGATAAATCAAAATTTCTTAGTACATATGTATGCTTTAAATCAGTTTTTTTAGGTAATACTGCACAATGACTACAACCTGCTTTTAATAGTGTCTGATAATAATACATCATATTCCTTGAAGGGATTTTCAACACTTCACAAAAGCCTTCAATTTCTTCATTAATTCCTGGACAATATTGTTTTAGTACATTTCTAGATTCTGTCCAATGGTTATCCGATATTAAATTTTCTTGCTGTATAAATTGTGGAATGAGATACGGATGTTTCTTTACGAATTCCCCTTGTTGCTTACCAATTTCATAATGAGTTCCTTTTAGTGACGAAAAATACCCCTTTATTTGATACACCTTAAATTCCCCCTCACATTGAATATATCCATATCATACCAAAATCATTTTGTTCATTCTTGATGTTTTTCGCTCTTTTCCACATACATTAACAATCCTTTTTTCTTTTCAATCGGGTCAGTTAATAACTATTTGATACCTACTCAAAACATTGTTAAAATTACTGTAAGAACAAGCATTCGAGAGGTTATTAGGATGAGTACAGTATTTCGAAACTAGTTAAAATAATATCAAAGGGATGCAAATGGCCATATTGTTCAGTTAAAGAAAGAATATTTTTTAATGATCCATTTATCATGATAAGAGAGGAAAGTATTTATGAATAAAAGCAAACCAGTTGACGAATTAACTATTGAAGACTTGAAACAAAACCCAATATGGGAATGGGCAATAGATGAAGAGGAAAACGAAGAGTGCGATGAAACGTGGGTAAAACCAGTGGAAACAATAAATTTTACAGAAGAATTAAACGGTTCAATAGTACTTGGCGAATTAATAATACATATTGATGAGAAATTCCCTATGATGTGTAGTATTGATATTGAAAATAATGAGGTATTAATTAGTTCCATTGTTTTTATAACGAAAAAGAAGATGAGTATATTGCTATAGAAGATGTAGTGAAAAAGGTTGAAATGCCTTTATCACTTAATATTAATCTCACAATTAACGGAGAGCCTAGATTTTTAAAATTCTCTGCAGATAAAGTTGATATTTATAAAAACACTATAAAAACTAACTTAAATTAAATTTTAATTGAAGTAAGAGGAAAATACTCATTAAGTAAAAAACAGGAAACCATTATAATTAACGGTTTCCCAAATATCCTTCTATTTTCAATATTTATATAAATCCATACTAAATAATCCCATTTTCCACCAATGTCTCTGCGATTTGAACTGAGTTCCAAGCAGCACCTTTTAATAAATTATCAGAAACGATCCAAAGATGGAATCCTTTTGATGTATCAGGATCTTTACGTATTCTACCTACAAATGTATCTCTTTTACCCTCTGCATATAATGGCGTTGGATAAATTTGTTCACTAGGATTATCTTGTAAAATAACACCTGGTGCATTCAGTAGTACTTCTTTAATTTCTGCAACGGTCGCTTCTTTTTCAAGTTCAATATAAACTGATTCAGAATGCCCCGATACAACTGGAACTCTGACGCAAGTAGCTGCCATTTTCAGATTTGGATCTTCTAAAATTTTCTTCGTCTCTTGAATCATCTTTACTTCTTCGAATGTGAAATCATTGTCTGTAAATATATCCACTTGCGGCAATACATTAAATGCAATTGGATAATGTTTTTTATCTTTTTTCACTGGTAATATAGTGCTCTTCACTTCTTCACCTGTAAGCATTGACTTAGCTTGTTCTTTTAATTCATGAATCGCATGAATTCCTGAGCCTGATACGGCTTGATACGTTGAAACAATAATTCGTTCTAAACCAAATGATTTTCGAATTGGCTGAAGAGCTGTTACCATCTGTAGTGCTGAGCAATTCGGAATTGCAATGATCCTTTTATGTTCCCTTAAAGTATGTGCATTTACTTCTGGAACGACGAGTGGTACATCGTGTGCCATTCGGTATTCACTTGTGTTGTCAATTACGATTGCACCACTAGAAACTGCATGATTTACATATTGTCTAGAAACTTCTCCCCCAGCGCTAAAAAAGGCAATGTCTACACCTTCAAAACTAGTTGATTTTGCCTCTTGTATTTTAATCTCTCGTCCTTTAAATTGTACTATCTTACCAGCAGATCGTTTTGACGAGAGTAATGTAATTTCTTCTATATTAAATTTCGTTACTCTCTCTAACAATGCAATGATTTTTTGCCCTACTGCGCCTGTAGCTCCAACTACAGCTACATGATAGCTCTTTTCACTCATTTTTTCTCCTCCAATTTCAATTGAATAAATTTCTCCACAACTTAATTTTAAAAGAAATTTAATGATTCGAAAAATTGAAATACATGATATAATCATTCACAAATCATGATAATAAAAGAGGTATCATTTATGGAAATGAGACATGTTAAAACATTTTGTGCCATTGTTAAATATGGTAGCTTTTCTAAAGCTGCTCATGCATTAGGTTATGCGCAATCTACTGTGACAGCCCATATTAAAGCATTAGAGAACGATTTAAACATTCCCCTATTCGATCGATTAGGAAAAAAAATACTTCTTACAAAAGCAGGTCATCAATTTCATCCGTATGCATTAGAATTACTTACTATTTATGATAAAGCGCAAGAAATCCCTCAAAACAGTGACCATTTAGAAGGAACATTGGCTATTACATCTAATGAATCATTGGCAGTGTATCGGTTACCACAATTATTACGTACTTACAAACAGGAAAATCCGAAAGTAAATATCGTACTTGAGACAAATACCAATGAGCAAGCATTGAAAAAATTACATGAAGGAGAAACCGATGTTATCTTCATAATTGGAGAAAGTATAGAGCATAATGATTTTATTACGTGCAATTTATGTAATGAAACATTTGGATGGATTTTCCCTGCTCATTTCCCTTCAAACACTGATCCACTCCTTTTATTACAAGATACTCAATTTATATTTACTGAACAAAGCTGTGGCTATAGACCAATGGTAGATCGTTTTTTACGTCAAAGCGGAAGAAATCCTAATAAAACATTTGAGACTTCCAATGTTGAAGTCATTAAACAATCCGTTATGTGTGAGTTAGGAATTTCTATTCTCCCTTACATCGTTGTACAAGAAAGTAATCAAAAAGAACAACTCTGTTTTCAGCCCATCGAAACTCCAGCCGTCATTCAAAGCCACGTAATCTATCATAAATCTAGATGGATATCCCCAGTTTTGCAATCGTTTCTTACATTATTAGAGAGAATAGAAAAGTAAGCGAGTAATTACAAAAATGAGTAACTGCTCTAAAAAGCAATTACTCATTTTTGTTAAAACATTTGTGTTCATAACAATACAGGTGTTTCAAAATCAATATGTATATTATTTATTAGCTTGTACCTCACCTGCAATTAATTTACTACCTGAATATGTACCTTTTTGTATAAAAACTTGATTAATTAATTCTTTTTGCTCCTTTTCTGACATTACTCCTTTCCCTTCTCCTAAATTCCCACTTTGTAATTTCCAAATCTTGTTGTGGTCCACATCAACCTTTTCATATTTTCCTTGTTTCCATCGTTCTAAAATATCCACATATGTACTTTTTTGTGCAACATCATTACTATTTATAATTTCAAGTAAACTTTCAATACGTTCTTGTGTAATAAAAATATAGCCCCATTTTTGATCAGCTTTCGCTTTTTGATGTGCCATTTCATGTAATGCTGTCTGTATGTTCTCATCTGTCCATTTGAAGTTTTTATTAAAACCACTATTCGGCAATGAATAATTTCCATTTTCTAATATCTTTGCATCTTCGGCTTTTACATTACTATCAGCTAGCACTTCTACTGCCGGAGCGGCTGGTGATGCCTTTTTCGCAGCTGGTTTACTATTATTCAGATAATACAGCATACCATATGTTACACCTACCCCGATTACCGCCATACCAGCTATAATTCCTATGATTTTAAATAATGTTTTCATCTTGCTTGTTTCCTCCCAAATATCTCTGTTCTTACTACCTCATTATTTCTTATATAAAACAGTTCCTTCATTCAAAATAGTTCATCCCATCCCCTATCATATTATTTATATATATTTCCTTATATTGTATTTCTTTTTTCGTGAAATTGAAAGATTATTCTGTTAAAAAATAAAGATATTCTACAAAATTTTCCTTTATATTTATATGGAAACAAAAAAACAACGAGCGCCTTCTAAAACACTCGTTGTTTTTACTTTATGCACGATTTTCTTTTAACCACTCCGTAATAGCATCTAACCTCGAAACATCAAAACGTCTTTCTTCACATACTTTTAAGCTGTTTAAACTTTTCACAATTTCTAATTCATTCGACTTTATACTTTTTGCTTCAATCAATTTACAGTACCCGTCTGTGACGTTATTTAAATTTTCATAATAACGCTGAAATGCTTTAGATATATGTAAATGTTTTTCAAATTTTCTTCTTTTTTTCGTCCCATCAGACTCTTTCCGTTTTCTAAGCTCTTCATCACTTGTATATAAATAAAAATATTGATCTGGAAAACCAATTTCTCTATTTATCATCTTTTCTTTATAAAAGTTTTCTATTAAAGATAACGGCTGATTAAATATATCAAAACGAAAACACCAATTATAACTAAGTGGCTGATATATATCCCCATCGAGTATTACTAATTCATATTGCTGAGACTTCTGTATTGCTATTTTCCAGCGCTCTACTTGTTTTTCAAAATACCATGTTCTATGTTCATTTTTGGGTCTTTCAAATAATAGATTAACTTCAGGTATAATAAATGCACCGTAATTTTTTTCTAACTCACGACACGTACTGCTCTTACCAACAGCACTTGCTCCCTCAAATGCTATAATCCCCATAGTTTCTCCCACTTTCATTAACTTAAATCTCTTTGCTTCGCATTTTTCCCCCATAACTGTCTCCATAAAACAATTGAAGCGATAGAAAGCATTATTGTTGTAATGATACTACCTTCAATACCAAATGAGCCTCCATAAAGCACTTCTGACCCATTTGTTACAGGTTTAAATAGTGGCGTTGAATATATCGTCATGCCACTAACTGCAAAACCATAGACGTTATATTGCGCCCAATTCCAAATGGAATGCCACGCGCATATCCCCCAAAGACTACTGTCTTTTAAAACGTAAAATGCTGCAAATACACCAACTAATATTATATTCGATATTGAAAGAATTGTAATACCTGGATTAAGTAAATGAAGAAAACCAAATAAAAAGGACGTCACTATAATCCCAACCCATATACGACTTCTAGCAGAAATAACTGGAAACAACCAGCCTCGTACAATAATTTCTTCCGTTGCACCTTGTATTAAAAAAGCAATTAAAGATCCTACAATACCAAATATGGCGGTTGCCGTAATTTGTTGCATTTGTAGTTTTACAATTCCTGTTAATACAAGTACAATTACTGGTATTGAAATGAAGACAAATCCTATTAACGCACCTCTCAAATACTTTCTCATCCATTGCACTTTCCAAAAACCAATGGATGAAAATGACCTTTTCTCTACAAACCTAATCCATAAAAAAATAAAAAATATAGCCCCACCAAACGTTAATATCATCTCAATATTATTATAAATTGCCTTTGCAAATGATGTATCCGCTTTCGGTAAAAACAGCATAAATAACATAAAAAATTCACCTAAAGTTAAAAATACAATAGCTAGTATTACAGCTAAAATAGGATGAACTTTTCTTCTTCCTTCTTTCGCAGCTTCGATTATTTTAAATTGAGTATTTCGCAATATTCTCTCCTCCTAAACAAATAAATCACAACTGTACTTAAATATATATATCCTTTCCCTTATACATACTTATTAATTAAAATGTTCTCAGTTTAGCATAAATCCAAATTAGGCATAATATATAAATAAAAGAGATGTCTTTGTGCCTTTTGCTATAAAACCCCCTATTTTTTCTTGATTTTCCCAACACTTGCTATTTCCCACCATTTGTTGTAAGATAGTAATTAAGGTCAATTTAGCACTATATTTTCTTTGCATATTATCAAGTATCAATCAGGAATGTTTTGTACTCCTTATGGATTTTTGATAATATGTGAACTTTTATTTCCAATCGAATAAGGCCGATCATATTGTAATCTTTTTAAATTTTAGGAGGCATTACCATGACATTAACAGGTAAAGTAAAATGGTTTAACAGCGAAAAAGGTTTCGGTTTCATCGAAGTTGCAGACGGTAGCGACGTATTCGTTCACTTCTCAGCTATCACTGGCGACGGCTTCAAATCTCTTGACGAAGGTCAAGAAGTTAGCTTCGAAGTTGAAGACGGTAACCGTGGACCTCAAGCTAAAAACGTTGTAAAGCTATAATTCAATCAATAAAAAGGTTGTTACCAGCTCGGTTAACAACCTTTTTAATATATAACTAAAAATTTTTACATAAAAGGAGTGGTTACATGTATCGCAATCGAAAGAACGATGTAGCAGAAGTACCACCAGAACAAACCCCTGTTTGGGAATGTGAATCAGAGGATTGTTTAGGATGGATGAGAAAGAACTTTTCATTTGAAGAAGAGCCTAAATGCCCTTTATGTAAAAGTAGTATGAAAAGCGGAGAACGTTTATTACCTAAAATAGGTTGATTTTTACAAGCCCCTCTTATTTTAAATAAGAGGGGCTTTTTTATTAATAATGAATATCCTCTACATCTGTTCGTACAATAGAATACATTAATGCATCGTGTTGTTTATTTCCTTGATGAATGTATCCACGTAACAGCCCTTCTTGTTGAAAACCTAATTTAGATAACATATTACACGAAGTTATATTTTCAGGATATGTAATAGCTCCAATTCTAAATAAGCCTAAATCTCGAAATCCATAAGTAATAATTTCTCGAGCAGCTTCAGAAGCATAACCATTCCCCCAATAACGAGGATGCAAATCATATCCAATTTCTGAGCGTTTACTCCAAAGTTGTAAATTATTTAATCCAATTGTTCCTACTAAATTATTTGTGTCTTTTAATACAATCCCCCAACGCATTGCCTTTTTCTCAAAGTAATTTTTTGAAAAAGATTCAATCATACGTGAAGCTTGTCCAAACTCAGTAAAAGAATTCATACCGTAATAACACGTTACCTCATCTAATGAGAATATTTCATATATTTTTTGACAATAAGATTGTTCTATTTCAACTAAGCGCAAGCGTTCTGTTTCTAACATAGGAAATACCATAGGATCACTCCTTTCTCTCTACTCATTTATTATAGCAGAAAAAGTATTTATAATTAGGAAAGTCCTTAATGTCCCACAAATCAAATATTTCTAGCGATGTTTATCCTATTAATAATATATAACTTCGTTGTATTTATTAATTCCCCTCTAAAAACCAACCCTAATTTATACCTTCTCATGTTAAAATATAGAAAAACAGTAAATATTTCTTACGGAGGTGCTTAAACTTTATATATATTTTCATTGGCTTATCCCTCTTGCTCATTTTACTCATTTTTTTATTCGCAAAAAAATTCACACCAAACTCATTTATGATGACAAGTTTTAAAGGAAATAGCTTTAAGACATTTTCAGTTGGTATATTAATCGCTGCCACACTCTCTCTTTCATACGGAATGTATCACGCAGCAACATATCAACCTAGATATTTAGATATTAAATTGCAAAATCAAAATTTCACTGTTTTTGGTAATGTTGGTGAGTTTGGTTATTTCTCAGAAGAATTACTAAAAAAAAATGCAGAAGTTGAACTGTATTTTGTCTCTTGGGAAACAATACAATTAAATAATCCAGAAATAATAGTAGACTACCCTTCAGGCAAACAGGAAACATGGAAGCCTAATATAACATTAATTCCTACAAATAAATTAAAAGAAAAACATAGTATTAAAGAACTTTATCGGCTCTCACCGTATTCCTTTGAAGAATCTGGAAAAATAACATTAACTATTAAAGAGAATAAAGCCAATCATAAAAAGATTGTAATTAATGCTAAATAATTACAAATGAAATGTCCCTCCATTATGTTGGAGGGACATTTCATTTACATATGTATTCAATATTATTATTTTGACTGTTCATTCAATGTCGTAATTATTTCATTGGCAGTATTCTTTCCGTTTCCAATACAAGCACCAATTCCTACACCGTAATATGAAGCACCAGCTAAGTATACATTAGGATAAAGCACGGCCAATTTTTCCTGTAATGATTGAACAGCTTGATTATGTTCTAAATGATATTTCGGCATTAAATCTTTCCAATTTGTAACTTCAATTACTTCCGGTTCACCTTTAATTCCGAGGCTCTTTTCAATATCATATAAAGCAACTCGTACTAATTCTTCTTCACTATAACTTTTGATCGTTTCATATACTGGATTAGTGCTCTTATAAAACATTCTTACTAATAGCTTGTGTTTACCAGATGTATGTTTCCACTTCCTGCTTGTCCATGTGCAAGCATCACAATGTAAATCACTGTTTTCCGTTACGATAAAACCTGTGCCGTCAGCCGGTAGTTGTTCATCTAGTATGTCAAAACCTAAGTAAATACTTATAAGCGATGAATTTTTAAATTTATTAAAATGCTCATTTAACTCATTAGACTGTAATAACGTTTGTGCGATATCATGTGGAGCTGCTAAAACGACATAATCAGCTTGTATTGTCTCATGATTTGCAAAAGAAACCTCATACCGATCCCCTTTTTTACTTATCACTGTTGTTACAGCACCTTTATTAATGACAGTCTCCGTCAGCACTTCTTCTAAGCGATTAATAATCGTAGATAGTCCACTTTTAAATGATACAAACTTTTTATTTCCTGCTGACTGAAATTGTTTTTTATTCTCTTCAAAACCTTTAATAATACTTCCATATTTATTTTTATACTCAAGTAAATATGGTAACGTAGATGCCATTGTAAGCTCATTCAATTTACCAGAATATATACCTGAAAGCACAGGTGCAATTTGTCTTTCCACTAACTCTTTCCCTAAAAAGCTTTCTAAAAATAGAGCAAGTGATGTATCCTTTGTAAACTCCTTATTTTTCGTAATAAAATCTTTTAAAGCAACGATTTTCCCTTTTTTTGAGACTAGCGTACTGCTAAATAATGATTCAACACTCATAGGAATCCCAAATATAGTGTCAGCAGGAATTGGATGTAATATGTTATCAGAGTATATGTAAGAAATACCTGTTTCGTTATATACCATTTCATTTTCTAAATTTAAATCTTTTACAAGCGGCAAAACATGTTCATTACGAGCTACAATAGAATCTGCTCCAGATTCCATAATAAAATCATTTTCTTCCACACTGTGGATTTTACCACCTAAATACTCTTCTTTCTCAATAAGGATTAAATTTAAATCTATATTATAATCCTTCTTTAATTTTTCTAAATAAAACATAGTAGAAAGTCCAGTAATACCTCCACCGATGACAACGACTGTTTTCATATTTGCTGCGCCCCTAACCGATACAATTAATAATTCCTTTATTATTATAACCAAAAATTATCATAGTCGACTAGCAGCTTGCGCATTCTGTAAGAAATTAGACAATATATATGAATAAAAAAGAACTATAACATATTCAACTCACGTCATAGTTCTTTCTATTTTAAAAACATAAACCAGTTTATTAATTTGTCAATTTCTTGGCTGAGTGCTATTACTTTTTCATGTTGAAGTCCATAATTTGAGACTAGATTCAATAATTCTTCTTTTTTCAATTCAATTATTTTTTCTAACTTCACTAATTCCATGTCGTCTTTATTCGCTCCAATTTCAAAATATATGTATTTTAGTATAGCCTACTTACATAATAAGTAAAAGTCTCATGCTAATGTAAAATCTTACATATTTGAAAAAACAATATACTACTAACAAAAAAAGAGACTTAAACTAAGCCTATTATTACAGGTCATTATAATTTTCTACCATTTTTTATAAATATATTAGTTTATGAATGTGTACCATTTACTATTAATTTAAAGTTAGACACTTTTACTCATTAATAATACAACAGAATTTTTCAAATGTTTTATCTTTATATTCTGGAACCCTTGTTAAGTGATCAAAATAACTATATGAAAATTTAAATATGTGTCCAAAATCCCAATTAAATTCGCTGTAGTCTTTAAGCCAGAATGCATTATCTAGCGGAAGTGTATCAACTTGTTTTGCTTTTGTAAGAGGTAAACGATCTACAGAAGAATTCAATATTATTTGGGCATTCGGCATTAAATTGCGACTTTTTCTAAGTACATAAACTAGCTTTAATAGCGGTTTTATTCCTCGTTGAAATAATTCTATATGCCCTAAGTCATATAATATATTAATCGCATGTGAGAAGGTAAGCATATGACCAATTAAATCGTGATGTGATTCTGCCTTATATATAACATTAAATTCAGATAATTCATTTAAAATAAATTCAGATAATTGCTTCGGGTTTTTAATTTCGCTTTGAATCTCCTCATTATTTATAATTAGTTGCTTTACTTCTTTAGTTGTAAAACCAATCCAAGATCTACCGGGAATTGTTCTTTGAAACGATAATATAAGGTTTGCTATATTATTAATATCTTGCTCACTCCCCCAATGACTTAACTCCTTAATGGCTAGTAAACTTAAAGAAGCGTAAATTACATTATGACCAACCCAATGGAGTTCATCAATCGTTTGTTCCAAAGATTTAATTATCGTTTCTTCAGCACTTTGATAATCGACACCTTGTTTATTATCAATTGTTTCGCCTAACCTTTGCTTATGGAGCATCATTTTCGTTTGAGAATAAATGTTACAGACAGTTTTTTCATCAATGTTATTGTTTTTCGTAAAAAAATAACTAGCAATGGCAGCTGCTCCGAAATGTGCATGCCAAATATCATTTGTTTCTTTTTTACATTGAGATATAATTGAAAGCCCATCTTTTAATACACTTATATTTTCCATCTCTCTTATCCCCTCTAAACCCCAATAAAAATGGTTTTTTGGCATCTACAAAGTCGGCAAAAAGCCAGGTGAAAACTCTTGAAAAGTTTCCTCCTTTATAGTTATAAATTAAAATTTCCCCTGTCGCTCAACAAGAATTAAATTTGCTTCTAATAATATTTTGAGATGATACTTATTCATCCCTAATGCAGTCTCAATCTTCCACAATTGTGTTTGTTTTGATTATGAAATAAATAACGAACAATTTCTCGTTTTACTCCTGCCAAAGCCTTAAAAATTTCCACTCTTTGTTTATCTGAATTATTTGGTTTGATAGTCATGGAACTATCTTAATTTTTTGTCAAGTCTCTCATCTTCTTAAACATACAAAGTGAAAATCAAATGTGTATGTATTTATAGATAGTTGTTTTATTATACACACGAATCTTTATGTAATTGATACTTTCTATTATGTTACCACTTAGTATGTATCGTTAAGCTACTTCCTTAGCTTAACGAAGGTGTTAATACAAATAAGATGTGATTCATTTCATCACTCTTATTCAAAAATCTATGTTTCACGTTCGGTGGAATACGCACAACATCTCCTTCTTCTAAAAAATATTCATTCCCTTCCAATTCCACATACACTTCCCCTTTCATTACAACTGCAATTTCTTCCTTATCTTCGTGGGAATAGTGACTTTCTGTTGTATTTGCATATCCGTTTAAATCCATCATTAACATTTCAATGCGAGCTTTCATAAAATCTGGTGTTAACACATCATAAACAATATGATCATTATTTTCTCGATATACTTTTTTCCGATCTTTCTTCTTAGAAATAAGTGAGTCTGTATCAATATCATTAATAAAAAGAGTAAACAGCGGTACATTTAATGCTTTCGCTATTAATTCCAATACATTTAAAGAAGGATTGGCATGTCCTCTTTCAATTTGACTAATAAGTGAAGTACTGATTCCTGCATAATCAGCAAATTCACGAATTGTCATATTATTTTTCTTACGATAACTTAAAACAGTTTGACCTAGCCGATAATGAATCATTGTTACAACTTCCTTTCGTCCATCATAATACATCTTTTGTCCCTTTTGTGCTGACATACTAAACAGTGGCAATTAATCCTTCCTTATTTCAGCTTAGGCTTATATACTAACTTTTGTACATTATATTATATACAGTTCATTATAATAAACAACCAATCGGAGGGACAAACTTTGAAATCACCTATTCTTTCATATTTCATCTTATTTTTTGGCGTGTTCGCCTTATCTACTTCAGCTATCTTCGTAAAAATAGCCGATGCCCCTGCAGCAATCACTGCTTTTTATCGATTATTGTTTGCTACGGTAATTCTTTTACCGTTTCTAATATTTAATACAAACAATCGAAGCGAACTTTGCTCATTATCAAAAAAACAATGGGGATTTGGACTCTTATCTGGATTATTTCTAGCAGCTCATTATGTACTATGGTTTGAATCATTACAGTATACTTCTGTAGCAAGTTCTACAGTTATCGTAACGTTGCAACCTTTATTTTCAATGGTCGGTGGTTATTTTTTATTTAAGGAACGGTTTACGAAAGGTGCAATTATAGGCTGCCTTATTGCAATTTCAGGAAGTATCGTGATTGGGTGGCAAGATTTTCAAATTAGTGGTGAGGCTTTATACGGCGATATTTTAGCTTTTATTGCTGCTGGCGTCATAACAGCTTACTTTTTCATTAGTCAACATGTTCGTAAAGACCTATCCCTAATACCGTACTCGGTAATTAGTTATGGCAGTAGTTCACTCTTTCTCGGTATATTTGCTTACACACAGCAGTCATCTTTCTTCAATTACACTGCACAAACATGGTGGTCCTTTATAGGTCTTGCATTCATTGCAACGATTTTAGGACAAACAATTTTTAATTGGTTATTAAAATGGATGAGCGCTACTGTTATCTCGATGAGTATTTTAGGAGAGACAATTGGAACATGTATTTTAGCCTATTTCATTTTAGATGAAACAATTTCTTTACAGCAAGGACTAGGAATTCTACTTATTTTCATTGGATTAGCAATATTTTTATTACAACCGAAACAACCAAATCACAATTTATAAAGTGAAACTTTAATCAGTGGGAGTTTTACTGCCCACAAATAGCGGGATAAACAAGAAAAGCATGACATTAGTTTGCCATGCTTTTCTTGTTTATTTATTATTGCGGAGATTGTTCCACTTGCTTTTGCTTTAGCCTTTGCTCCAATACATGAATCATAAAGAGGAAATGCTCTGCCTCTCTTGTAACATGATCAGCAAGCAATGGATTTATGACATTTCGAATTTGGCATGTTTGAATTAACTCTAATCCTGCTTTTTTGAAATTCCTTAACTCAACAGTAGCATTTTCACTATCTTTATTCATTTTTCCTATAATCGGATATGTCGGTTCTTTTTGATATAACATCGATTCAACATCTCTAGCTTGATTAAGAAGAATTTCAAAATCATCTCCAAATTTCAACGCTGTATGAACAAGATTTCTCTCCGATTGATCCAGTAATGAAGCAATAAAACGTGAGTGTTCCATCATAATTCGTAACCAGAAAACATTCTCGCTAATAATCGCATCTTAAATAGGATCCATCTTGCCTTCATTAAACTTTTGAAGTGTCCGCATAAAATATTCCGCTTCTCGTGCAACATGATCCACTAAAAGTGGAAAATTAAACCCTTTCACTTTACAATTGATGATTAAAATTAGTAAGTTTCTTTTATAATTACGAAAAGCATACACTAACTGAATGCTCTCTTCATTTAATTGCCTTCCGCTTGAACAGTTTGAGGAATAGTAAATGCTTTTTGCAGCTGCCTATCAAACTGATTATAAAACTGTTCTACTTGCTGAATTAAGTTTTTATCGTTACGATTAAACCCCTCACCAAGAAACAAAGCATGCTCTTTCATAATACGTAACCAAAATCTATTTTCAGTTATAGATCGTTCAATAAATAATTGTTCTGTTAATGATTCAGATGGAGCTGCTTTCAATTCCGGTGGCAACAGCATAGCTCGCTGTGGGTCCATAATAAAATGTCCAGGAATAGGTTGGTCTGTCGACATTACAATCACTCTTTGTTCCTTGAATGCTCAATTATACTATGTATGAAAATAAATAAAATTTAAATATACTTATACAATCTTTTTTTCAAGGTTTTTGAAATTTTCACATATGCATTTCCCTATCTCATACTTTTCATTTGTTGCCTGGCGCTGATCAATCTACACCTTTAATACGATGTTTATGTCCATTTTGTTCATTCCCCTGGCACATAGAAATAGATTCTATTAAGTCATATGCTTTCCGGATCAAGATGATTCTTAATGCTCCACCCGTTAAAACATCCTTTAAATAAAAATTGCTCTTTATTTTTAATAAACTAAAAAAAGCATGGCATCCTTTTGCCATACTTTTTTCAAAACAAATCGATATTTCTGTTCAATTTACACCTCTATTTATTATGTACAATCAAACCATTTGGTCTAAAACGACTCATCATGATTTCGTTAACAAATTTCCCATGAGCCTTCAAATTCCCAACCTTTACACCCTCTTCGATAAATCCAAATTTTTCATATAATACTTTGGCTCTAGGATTCGTTTCTAATACACCAAGCTCCACTCTCTCTAACATTAACCAATTATCAGCTAAATCAAGCATTTTTGTAAGAAGTGCTTTGCCAATACCTTTATTATGATATTCACTGTCTACCCCAATAAATAAATCGCCTGAATGAGATCTTCGTCCCGGACTTTGTGTTAAGCCAATAAAACCTACTACTTCCCCGTCATACTCTGCAACAAATTCAAATTGATTTGGTGCTAAGTTTCGAATTCTATTCTCCATTGCATCTACACGCATACTAGGTAGGAAAACCATATATGGTAAAACCTCATCCTGTATACATATACGATGAATTGCTCTAGCATCTTGTGTTTCTACTGCTCTAACGTTAATCTCCATCTTTTTCCCCTCCATTCAAATATTAATATTCTAATATCCCATATTAGATTCCTGCCAACCCTTATTTCTTTGTGTTATTTTTATATAATTATTTCGATATAATATTCACTTTTTGAACATCATCTCTTATATTCCCCTCTCGTTCAAAATGAAAAAATCACTTAGAATATGCTAAGTGATTTTTTATTTAATTTTTCACCCGATTATACAACTTAAGCAGTTCTTCTACTGAAATACCATTTATTTTCATACCAGTAATATCACAATTTTCTATTTCAATATTTTTCAGATTACTACTACGTATTGTAGTACTTTCCAAATCACATCTATCAAATGAAATAGGGTCTTTATCCTCTCCAAGGCTTGTATGTCTAAATTGAACTCCACCTAAAGTCACAAAATTAAATTTACTGCCAGAAATATTTAAATCTGCATATGAGGACCTTCTAAAATTTATATTTCTAAACTTTGATTGACTTACATTACAATTACTCATATTCATATGCATTATATTACTACCAACAAATGCACTATTTTTTAAATTTACTTGATAATATTCTGTATTAACCAAATTACAGTTTTCGTATTGACCATTTTTCATATCTTTATTTTTAATTAGGTTCTCTCCAACTGCATCTACATTTTTTCTTTTTACATAGCAATACTCATCTTCCGATTTAAAAATTATTTCATAGCCCATTTTTTTATAAAAATGATGATTATTAATTTGTCTACTAGATGTTTCAAGATCCCAAATCCTTATGTTCGGAAATTTTTCTTCTATTAACTTAATAACCCGCGATCCAATTCCTTTTCCTTGAAGAAAAGGCTCTACAAAAATACGATCGATTCTTCCGTACGATTTACCAGAGATCGTAACTATAATTCCCCCGATTACTTTTTCATCCATTATCACTTTGTAAGTATCCAATTCTTCAATTAAATATTTCATCATTTCAACTGAAGAATATCCTGGCGGTTGTATGTTATAATCAATTACATCACCTTGGCCGTATAACCATCGCTTTGCTTCTTCATCAAATGTTCTTTTCATTATTTCTGTTAACTTTTCAGCATCTAAAATTGTAGCTTTTTCTATAGATATTATTGTCATTTTTGTTTTCCCCTTCATTGTTATAAACCGATAACTTTTGTGAACGATATAGTTATTAATTTACTTTTGTCTTTAATATTTTTCCCATTATTACATATGGGGCATCACTTTTACTTGGGTGAAATGGCTCTAATACATCCACCCAATCCAATCTTTTATATAAAGAACGCGCTTTTTCATTGTTTATTTGTGTTGTTAAAATACTCGTTCTATTTGAAATCCCTTCTAATAATTCATTATGTAATTTCATTCCAAGGCCTTCATTTCGATATTGTGGGTGAACTGCTAACTCTACAAATTCAAAACAATCTTGTAACCATTCGTCTGCTTGTTCTAGATTTAACGCTTCTCTCATTAATTGATTATAGTACTGCCCTTCTAATGAGCGATAACCATAAGTAAAACCAACTACCTCATCTTCATCATTTATTGCTACTATATCTTTAAAATCTGCATATTCTATATGTCTTTTCATTCTCTCAATCATTTCAGTAAAATTTGTTTTCTCAAATGCTTTACAATACAATTTTGCCATATTATTAATTAGGATTTCATCTTTTTCAATACGTATGAATTTCACTTTACCTTCCCCCTATTAAAACATTTGAACCCTTAAATAATTATAAAATAAAGAAATTTAAAACTAATCACTCTCTTTACTATTAAACTACAAATCAACCCATATTTTCCACTGTTACTTAGTATGAATGAATAAAAAGAAGAGAACATGTAATATACATATGTTCTCTTCTTTTTATTTTAACGCTTATTCATTTTCAATTTTATATAATTAATACTTAGATATTACTTAAGGTTACAAGTATTAGCTAGCTCCTGTAAATCTTCTATAAATCGACTCGCATGATATCCATCACAAACCGCATGATGTACTTGCAATGAAACAGGTAGCATAACCCTGCTTCCATCATTGAAATATTTCCCACAAGTAATAATTGGTAATAAAGAATCACCATCATTATTAATATTTAAATTAAATCCTGTAAAACTAGTCCAAGGTATACCAGAAATCGGAAAAATATTTGGCGGAATATTTTCTTTCGTGAAGAAACCATGAACATTAGCATAACATCTCATATCCTCTTCATAGTTTTTATAGAAAATGTGGAAATCGCTAGAATAATCCGTCCATATACTTGAAAAAGATTTATTATCTTTATGAAAGATTGTATAACTAGGTATCATTTCCTCCCAATACCCTAAAACTCCTTCATCATTAAAACATGTTCGAAATTCTGTATGTTTATTTATCACTCTAGAAATTACATAAATAAAAGTCGGATAAAATTTAATTTCCTTTTGATGTATTTCCTCTAGCATCATCGTAATATCAACATTCGCTGTCATACTAAACGAACACTTTAATTTTAAATAATGTTCAAAATACTGCTCTCTATTCCAATTTTCTCTGTCAATTACATGAAACTTCATTTTAATAGCCTCCTAAAATTTTATTTTTATTTTAGAAGGCTAACTTTCTTGTTTTCACCACACTTGTTCACTCCTTACAGTTTAAATTTAATACTAAGCTTTTTATTTAACTATATAACATCTGCAGAAATTTGTTCACATATTTCTGGAAATCCATCCACATACTATTAATAAAGTGAAACTTTAATCAGTGGGGGGCAGTTGGTCCCCCACCTAACTTCTTTGTTTTCGCCGAATTTTGAGGTGGAGGTCTTACTGCCCGTTAATGCGGGATAAATCAAATGACGTTTGGAGGATTCAAACATGAATGACAAAAATATAAATAAAAAAGAAAATGTTATCGAAAACACTACATCTATTCAAAATAATAATACTGCAAATCTTAATATCGAAGAACAAGCAATGAACGGCTTATATGGAATGCCCGAAACAACCATTGAAGATGCTGATCACGTTGTAACTGATGATTTGACTTCAAAAAATTAATGAACTACATAGAAAAGAGCCAAGGAAAATATCCTTGGCTCTTCTCTATTATATATCCAATTTTTTTACTTCCTCTCTCTTTTTAGAAAGTTTCCCTGGCCAAAAAGCAAAGCGTCCTAAAACGACTGTAATCGCAGGTACAAGCAGTGGTCTTACAATAAATGTATCTAGCAATACACCGATTGCTGTCACAATACCGAATTGAACTAAAACTTGAATTGGCAATGTACCTAACACTGCAAAAGTTCCTGCTAAAATTAAACCAGCTGATGTAATTACACTTCCTGTTTGTATAACACCATTTTTTACTGCATCTACATGATTTTGTTTCTTTCTATTTTTCCATATTTCTGAAACCATGAAGATATTATAATCTTCCCCTAAGGCAACTAAAAATACGAATGCATATAACGGTATCGCACCTTGTATCGCGGGAGCTCCCATACCGAAATGCAGTAAAATCCAGCCTGCTCCTAATGCAGAGAAGAAAGATAAAACGACAGTTACAATTAAGTAAATCATCGCAACGATTGAACGTAAATACACGAGTAAAAGTAAAGCGATGATACTAATCATAACCGGAATAATAACCGCTTCATCCCGTTCAGTAATTTGCTTTGTATCATATAAGGAAGTTGTTTCTCCGCCAATCCATAAATGATTCTCAGCTTTACTAATTCCTTCAGCTTTTAATACCTTTTCTACACTATTTTTCAATTTAGGGATTTGATCTAACGCTTCAATTGAGTAAGGATTTTCTGCTAAAGAAACTTCATACATTTGCAATTGATTATTTTCTTTTCCCTTCATTGGCTCTTTCACTTTATTAACAAAAGATAATTTCTCTATTTCTTGTTTAATAGGTAAATCTTTTCCCTTTGAATCAACTACAATCTTTACTGGTGCTAATTCTCCTGCTGAAAAATGATCCGTAATTAATGTAAATCCTTCGCGTGATGGCATATCTTTCGGGAATGATTCTAATAAGTCGTACGTGTATTGAATACGCGGTACAAATGAAGCCAAGCCTCCTAATAAAAATACGGTTAGCATAATAATTGTCCACGGTTTACGTACAACAATATCCCCAAGTTTTTTACTAAAGAACCCTTTAGTATTTTTTACTTTTACTACTTTCTTTTTCTTTCTTGCAAACTCTTCATTCATTTCAGCTGTTCTCGGTATGAACGGGAAAAATGCAACTCTACCGAAAATTAATAATAATGCTGGAAGAATCGTTAAAGCAGCGATTCCCATAATGAAAACAGCCATACTAAATGGAACTGCGAATCGATGAAATGCTCCATAATGAGCAAGTAATAACGTTCCTAACCCTAGTACTACAGTAAGTGCACTCATTATAATTGCTCCACCTGATGCTTTTATCGCAAGTTGCAATGCTTTATACTTACTTTCTTCTTCTAGCAAGTACTCTTTATATCTTGAAATAAGAAATAAACAATAGTCCGTTCCTGCTCCAAACAGTAAGACAGTCATAATCGAGATAGCCTGTGCATCTACTTTAATCCATCCATTGTCTGCTAAAAAGCCCAGTGTCGGACTGATAATTCCGTATGCAAAACCAACAACGAGTAAAGGTAAAATTGCTAAAATTGGTGAACGGTACAGTAAAATTAATAAAACCAATACTAGTAGTACAGTAGCAACTAATAATTTCACATCAGCTTGACTAAATAAACTTACCGCATCCGTTTGAATACCTACAGGTCCAGATAATCGAACATGTAAACCAGAGTCGGTAATTTTTTGTTTGAACGGATCTTCATCCACTTTACTATTCACTATTTTTCGTAACTCTTCTAAATTACCTTTTAATATATCCGTTCCAGCAGATTTATTAAAAAATATTGGTGTGACAAATGATGTACCATCTTTTGATGCACTTTTTGATAATACTTGCTCTGGAATTGTATCAAATGGTGGTAACAATGATTGTTCTTTTAAAGGGTCCGTTTTTAACTCTTTATAAACGTCCTGTATTAATTTGTAGTCTTTTGACTCTAATCCACCATCCCGATGCCATACAACTAACAACGGGTTTCCTGCATTATTAGGAAATTCTTTTTTCATAAGTGCTTCAGCTTGCTGTGACATAGCTGCTTCAGGTAAATTTTTCGGATTCGGTTCTTTCGTACTGTTTACTTGTGGTAACGTAAATGAAAGTACTAATGTAATAAGAATCCATACCGATAAAGTTATCCATTGCGTATTCTTCCCTGCTACAAGCCCCCCTAACATATGTAACGGGTGCTTTTTCATAAAACCCCACCTTCCTTTTTTCCTCCAATATTAATTATATATACTGGTCGGTTAATTAATCAAGAATGATTAATTAATTATGTTATAATTATCTCAATAATAAATGTCAGGAGCGAATGTATTTGGATCAAAAACAACGTCCTCTTGGAAGGCCTCGTCAAAATAAAAATACAAAATCTACAAAAGAAATCATTTTAGAAGTTGCAACTAGGTTATTTCTCACTCAAAATTATCAAGTTGTTTCAATGGATGAGGTCGCGAAAGAATGTGGAGTTACAAAAGCAACTGTCTACTATTACTATTCAACAAAAGCTGATCTATTTACCGCTACTATGATTCAAATGATGGTACGAATAAGAGAAAATATGGATCAAATACTCTCTACGAATAAAACCTTGGAAGAAAGATTATTGAACTTTGCTACAGTATACTTACACGCAACGATGGATATTGATATGAATAATTTTATGAAAGATGCAAAACTTTCTTTATCTGAAGAGCAATTAAAGGAATTAAAAAATGCCGAGGATAACATGTATGAAGTGTTGGAAAAAGCGCTAGATAACGCAATTCTCCTTGGAGAAATTCCTAAAGGAAATCCTAAATTTGCTGCCCATGCTTTCGTCGCTTTATTATCAATCGGGAATTTTAAAGATGAGAATCACAACCCTACTCTTGCAAATATAGATGAATTAGCAAAAGAAATCGTTTCGTTTTATTGGAATGGATTAAGTCATCAAAATTAAATTGATTATATTTAATAAAGAGCACATTTGAAATTCCTTCAAACATGCTCTTTATTAATTTAAGGGTTTTATTTATATACTAGCAATTAAATTATACTTTAGCACCGATTAACAAAAAATTCTTATCTATAGCTCTTGAATTTGTGCATTTATATTCCCCTTACTTAATCCACCATGGTAACAAACTACATAATCAATTTCTAGATTTAAATACTTCTTCAAAGAATTTTGCGCTTCTTTTATATCCAAAGTAGTTGGGGCATGAATTCCCCCTAAAATTCCGTTTACGCTATACATTGAATCCCCAGCGATAAGAGTTTTACTTTGTCTCAAATATAAACTAATATGACCAGGAGTGTGCCCTGGGGTATGAATAATAAGAATACCACCGCAATATGGAAGTTCTTGGCCGTCAACCAAAGTATCATCCACTTTTCCTTTTGGTGGATTCTCTACATTTCCATCTTTCAATAAAGGTAAATCCCCTTCAATATATGGCTTATCTAGCTCGTGAGCATAGACTTTTATATTACTTCCACAGTTTTGTAATAGTTCAGGAAGACTACCTATATGATCTATATCTTGATGCGTCAAAATCACGGCTTTTAGTTTATCAAACGATACTCCAACCTTACCCATTTCTACTCGTATATCTTCAATTTTTCCAGGAAATCCAGTATCTATTAAAACTGCCATTTCATCATCCCATAAAAGAATTGGGTGAATAATATACTCTTGAAATTCAAGATGTAACATCTCTACCCCTTTAGCAATCTTCATAACTTTATGCTCCTTTATGATAAAGTTTGAACATATGTACAAGTACACCGAAAATATAAAGCCACGCTATCTTATAATATGTTTTTTCATCCCAATTGAGAATGCCTCAAACCCAATAGATTCATAGTAAGATTGCAAATTTTCTACACACATAAGTTGTGGAATAACCTTATTGTGTTCACAATGCTGTATTAATCGTTTCACTATTTCTTTCCCAATGCCACTAGACTGATACTTTGGCAATACACCTACTCCACAAATAATGCCTGTTATTACTCCATCTGATATAACACGCCCCATCCCTACTAACTTCTTATCATCAAAAACATAAATTACATGCCAACTTTGTTTACACATTTGTTCCAATTCATTAACCGTTAATTTAAGAGAATTCCATCCTAAAGATTCATATAAGGCTAATAATCCATTGAAATCCGTTGGATGTTCAATTGTGTAATTTATACTATTATTCATGTGAATACTCCTTACTCTCTCGTTTGTTTGTATTTCATAAAATTACCGTTAATATGAAATTAACTTAAACAAACTTCAATAAGAAAAATATAATTCCTTCTCAACATAAAATAAAAAGAAGTTAACCTCACCTAAGTTAACTTCTTTTATATAAATCTATCATTATATTATCAACCAAAAATCATACAGCTACAGACGATAAGAACAAACAAAACTAATAAACTATTTGAGAAATAACCCATAGAATACTACCCCTTTATTTAATTATGTTAAAGATTTTACCATAAAATTATTTATAGCATAATAACTGAAAAAGACATTACATGCATTAGTTATATGTATTTAGTAATATTTTATTTTCTATCATATTCTCCTACCCCAAAAACACCTCTTATACTCTTCTACTTCTGTTTGTATAGTTCCAAAAATAATAACATAGTAAATATTTGTTTACTATAATCAATTAAACGATTTGATTAATCATTAAAATAGTAATAAAATAATTACTAAATACATAAAGGAAGCGAAAACAATGCCCCAAAACGAATTATTAAACGAATACATGAATTTATTATTAAATATGTCAGGTACTTTTAAATTATTATCAGAGAAATCCACTGAATTTACACATTTAGAGCAACACATAGTTGAGTATATTGCCCAGCAAAAAGTCGCTGTAAATTTAAAAATGATTGCTAGTTATTTAAACATACCTAAACAACAATTAAGTGTAACCGTTCGTAATTTAGAGCAAAACGGATACATTGTAAAAAAACAAGATACAGTAGATAAACGAGCTGTTTTAATTTCCTTAACAGATAAAGCTGAAAAAGTACATTATGAAAGATGGAAACAAATTTATAATAATTTCACTAGTAATATTGAAAAACTCAGTGAAGAAGATCAACGTGATTTAACTTACGGACTGTATAAAACAAATAAAATGCTATCAAAAATGCTAAATAACGACTAATCATATATATAATATTTTTTATTATTAAACGGGGGACGTTTCATGGTTAAAGAAATAGATTTACAATCAGTTCAAGGTACTATGCTTATTCCACTATGGGGACGAGCATATGGTAGTGAGAAAAACAAGGATATTTTAGATGATACGGAAGCTATTCGGATTATTAAAGAATGCGACTTTGATTTCTCTAAAATAGCAGATACATTTGGCGAATACGGATGTATCACTTACATTACCCGTGCACGAAAAATTGATGATACTATAAAACAATTTATTACAAAGAATCCGAATGCTACTATAGTAAATATCGGTTCTGGTCTAGACACTACTTTTTCAAGAGTTGATAACGGTACAATACAGTGGTATAACCTTGATTTGCCTGATGCAATCGCTTTCCGCAAAACATTAATTGAAGATACACCACGAAATATAAGCATTGCCAAATCATTCTTTGACACTTCTTGGTTCAACGATATAAACTATGATCCGACGGACGGGATTCTTTTTATATCAGCAGGTGTGTTTTATTACTTTAAAGAAGAGGAACTGAAGGAGATAATTGTCGCTATGGCAAAACGTTTTCCTGGAGGAGAGTTATATTTTGATGCTGAATCAAAGTTCGCACTGACGCTTTCGAATACTACTGTAAAAAAATCTGGTAATAACGGTGCTATGATGTATTTTTATGTAAACAATCCAAAATCAATAGAAAGATGGTCTTCTAACATAAAAATATTAAGCTGTTCCCCTTTCTTTAAACATATACCTACAAATAAAGATTGGGATGGAAGTACACGAATCATGATGCGGATTGTAAATTTAATAAAGATGTTGAAGTTCGTTCATATACGGTTTAAAAAATGATTAATCTATAGCTTATATATTATATCGTATACAAAAAAGACCTCGATTTTATTAAATTCATATAATAATAGGATAGTTAGTCCATTATGAGGGCTAATTATCCTTTTTTATTTACATAATGAATGAAATAAGTAAACAATAAATATTTAGTTTAATCAGTATAATAAAGATATATAACTTGAAACGTTCGATTGTTTTTGGGAGGAGGACAAAGCCTCGGTGCGAAGGCAGCACTCCGCTTTCGAGGACATGCTTCAGTTATAGTTTGTCACTATTTGGATTATAAATCAGTTCTTTTATCTTTATCTGGATTCTCGCCCAAACTAATGACCTCTTCTCCTTTTCAATAGTTTCGAGTTAGGTCCGGGATTTCTAAAGGTCGCGTACGTTCCAAACAATCTCACCGCGCTCGTCCCACGTACTGTGATGCCTCTCAAATCCTATCTTTTCTAACACCCGGAAGGACGCAACATTCCAAGCGCCTACAGTCGACCAAAGTCTGTGGCGCCCGGTAGCAATCGCAGCGTCCAGCACAACAGATGCTGCCTCAGTCGCATAGCCTTTGCCATGAGCACTGCGGAACAACTCGTATGCGATCTCCGGCTCTTCCAGTGTGGAACGACCGATAATCAAGCCACAGTATCCGATGAAATCACCTTCGTCTCGTCGGCGGATAGTGAGAAGGGAAATACCATTTTCGACTGCCCTCTTACGCATCTCGATAAGCTTGCTACGAACGGCGTCAAGGGGTGGCATATCCACACCACGTTCGCCAATTAATTTTCTCATCCAGACTGAATCGGATTCCTCCCACATACTCAGATCAAGTCGTTCAGTTTTCAGCTGGAACTCCATAGCTTTAAATAAAGCTGTCATAGTGGAAACCTCCTAGTTATATCACTGCACTCATAATAGCTTCGCACCTCATCACCACATCAGGTTGGAAACCCGGCTATTTTCCAACTCTCACGAGAATTTATAGCAACAGTGTACAAAAAATTATTGTTATTTTATGCATAAGTACTTACCCTACCAAATAGACCTTTTGTCAAACTTTTTTCAAAACTAACTATAATATAAAGGCAAAAACATATTGTACATATCAAATAGGTCCTTGCCTTTACTTTTATTGACTTCAACAACTATAACCTAAATATAATTCGGACGAGGTCTTTTTTACTTATCTTTCAACTAAGCTAATTGCTAACTCACGTTTGTATCGAATAGAGGTGAAACCTTCGCTTACAGGTAGCCCATAAGCTGGTCTTTCATCTTGGTATTTAAATCCAACTGCTTCATAAAATGGAATTCCCATAGCATTATCTTTTGCAACTGAAACCCATTGTTCTTTTGCACCACGTTCAATTTGATCATTTGTAATTATAGAAAGTAATTCTGTACCGATTCCTTCTCTTTTTCTATTTGGATTTAAATATATTACAAATAACTCTGCTGTCTCTTTGCCAGTGAAACCACCTCCACCTCCACCAGCACCGAGTATTTCTCCATTATCACTTGCAACAAACCAACCATTCCACTCTTGGCTAATATTTAATATTTCACTTCTCACTCTTTCTTCATTGTAAAACTCCTCGATCGTACTTTCTATGTATTGCTGGGGCAACAAACCTGGATATGTATTTCTATAACCATCTGAACACACTTTAATAATCCCTTGTATATCTTCTACTCTTGCTTTTCTGTATTCAATCATATTGCTTCCTCCCGTTCTTAAATAAACAATTCACACCTTATATAATTCAATATTCAAACAATTAATCCTATCCGTGTTTTTATACTATATTTCTAAAAAACCTATAATCGTTTCACATACATTATCTGTTTCTTCGATATCTGGAAAATGTGCACTATTTTCAAATATAACAAGATCAGATATATCTAAATATCGTTCACCATCTTTTAACATATAATTAATCACTTTGCGTCTCTCCCTTATGTATAATGCCCTTACTATTAGACTTTCATTTTTAACTAACTACTAAATGTATTTTATCCCACCACAAATCGAGATCACATTCACTTATATTTTTTCTTTACATACTTAACTCTCTCCTTTAAATTGATATTAATTTTTTTACAGGTGAATAATCGCTACATTTCCCCATATAAATTCCAAACAAATATTACAACAAAAGCTGTACCCTTATACAAAAAAGGTACAGCCTTTTAACAACATACACTAAGAGGTTTATTATCCTAACTAAATCACTTTCACATGATTTCAATAATACATTTGTTAACATGCATTTCAAATTCTTTCGATACATTGAATTCATATTATTGTTTAATTTTTATAATCAAATAAAACATTTTTAACTACGCTACATTAACAGCTTTATTCTTCAAAACAAACTTTCCAAATAAGAAACGTACAAGAGGTCCCATTATTATTAATTGAAGTGGGTACGCCATAATAAAATTTTTAATAAAGACCGAGAAATAAATTGAAATGAATGAGTCACCATGTAACCCATTATGTAAATACATCATAGCCATTCCGTAAAATGACATAAAGAATACCATTCCGATTACCATTGTTGTTGCCATCGCAATAATCATGTTTACTTTTTTTGATTTATCAAATGGTAATGCAAATACAATCTTTTTCGCACACGGTCCAACGATACATATTTCAATTAATAGCGCAATAATAAATCCAATTATTAGTTCTAATGCGATCTCCTTAATATGAATTGGCCCTCCTGTTCCATTCATTAGTAAATTGTAAAACGTCATAACTATAACCATCCCGAGGCACATCATCATACCAAATTGGAGGTTTTCCTTTCTTGTTGTTGGCAATTTCTATCATCCTTTCTGTTTAAGTCTTTGTCATTATATCGATATTGGAAACCCCTTCGTAAGTGAACATTTTGTGAACTTTTTTTAACGTTTTCATATACCTATGCTACTTTTCACTCACCCCCTTGCTTTATAACTTTCTATTTGTAGAGGTTTTATATATTTAAATGTTGAATTACTAAATTTAACATTTAAATACTTGATAATTACTACTAGGAGGATAACCATGAATAAAGCGGAACTTTACGCATACCACATCGTTACAAGGAAAAAAATGAATATTGGACAAATCATTCATTTCGATAAAAATCAAACTAATACCCTCTATCACTTCTTTTTTGAAAGAGAACAATTAAATTCTAACGGTGAAGATGGCATAAAAATTTTAAACAATCATTATAAAAGTGACGGATTACATATAAATAATGAAAGTGCGAAAGTAGTTATAAATTATATAGATCAAACAATTAGAGCGGTTAGAGAAACGATTGTAGAAATGGTTAGACTGCAAGAATTTCCTGAATATCCCTCAAGGTTGTCTTGCTTATATGCTTCCAAAAGCTATGAGGATGCTTTGAAATGGAAAGCGCTATTTGATTCTTATAATCGAGAAGTTTTGCAGATTGTTAAACTACGAGTAATCGGAAGTTCTTTTGAAGCTGATGGAAACCTTTTGCCGAAAGAAGATGGTATTCCTTTCTCTCAAAAAATTGAACAGGCTAGAGAGTATTGGAAAGGAAATGTTAGAAATGAACTTCCTGAGTTACTGATTAATGGGAGAATTGAAGTGGTAGAAATTATTGATGATTTTTCATCAATTAAAATTTAATTCCTGGTTAAATATTAAAGAATGGAGATTAAAATGATGAAAAAAGTGTACTTCAATCATGATGGTGGTGTAGATGATTTAATATCACTATTTTTACTACTCCAGATGGAAAATGTAGAACTTACAGGTGTTTCAGTTATCCCTGCAGATTGTTATTTAGAACCAGCAATGTCTGCCAGTCGTAAAATTATAGATCGCTTCGGCAAAAATAATATTGAGGTAGCAGCGTCCAACTCTCGTGGAAAAAATCCATTTCCAAAAGATTGGCGGATGCATGCATTTTATGTAGATGCTTTACCCATTTTAAATGAGTCTGGGAAAGTTGTTACACCTGCATCAAAAAAACCTGCACACCATCATATAATAGAGACTCTTCTACAAACTGATGGAAAAACAACTTTATTATTTATAGGGCCCCTAACTGACCTTGCTCGTGCACTATATGAATCTCCAATAATCGAAGATAAAATTGAACGTCTCGTTTGGATGGGCGGTACATTTCGTACTGCAGGCAATGTACATGAGCCAGAACATGACGGAACAGCCGAGTGGAATTCATTTTGGGATCCCGAAGCAGTAGCTCGTGTTTGGAATGCTAATATAATCATTGATTTAGTAACTCTAGAAAGTACAAACCAGGTTCCGCTAACTATAGACATACGTGAACAGTGGGCAAAAGAGCGTAAGTATATTGGTGTTGATTTCCTTGGTCAATGTTATGCGATGGTCCCCCCTCTCGTTCACTTTTCAACTAACTCTACCTACTATTTGTGGGATGTATTAACTGCTGCGTTTGTTGGGAAAGCTGATCTTGCAAAAACAAAAACGATTACTAATATCGTTCATACATACGGACCCAGCCAAGGGCGTACAGTGGAAACTGATGATGGGCGACCTGTAAATGTCGTTTATGATGTAAAACGTGATGTATTTTTCAACTATATAACTGAATTAGCAAAGAAAGCTTCTACTTGAAATTCTATCTATACGAAAAATAAATAAAGTCGTATAACTTCAGATGATGAGCCTGCAAAAAAAATTCAAATTGGTTGCGACTTAATATTTACTTATTAAAAAGAGTATTGAATTAACTTTCAATACTCTTTTTGTGCAATTATATTATATTTGATCAAAATAAGCGTTAATTTGATTAGAGTTGTATTTTACAGATTATTCATTTCATAACCATTTACAAAAAACGTTATTGTTTCTAATTCATCTTCATTTAATTCTCTATCTATGTCTCGTTTATACGATGCCTTTATATTCGCTTCATCGCCTTTATGAGTTTCCGTATAAGTTCCTACTGTTTTTAGCAAATGAATTTCTTGTAAAAACTCATCCCGATTTATAGCTGTCCCATGGGAAAAAATATATGTCTCAGCATCAAATGCCTCTAACTCTTCTACTAATTTAAACGTTCGTTTCGTCGTATAGTTCCACTTAGAAGAAAAAATATTTGCATAAATACAATCTCCTAAAAACAATATCTTTTCTTCTTTAATATAAATGACAACAGAGTCATGTGAATGGTCTCCGCCCACATGCTTTAACACACATGTCACATCACCAAGGTCTAATTCAAGTTGCTTCTGAAAGGTTAAGGTCGGCGGAATAATTTGAATATTTCTTGGTTGTTCACTGAACTCTTCTTTTATACAGTCCGCACAAAATTCAATTTCTGTGCCTTCTTTTACTCGTGTGTCCAACGCGTCATCTGTCCATTTATAAGAAACTAGTTTCTGCATCTCTCTTTTCGTTTCAGAATGCGCAATAGATAATGCACCTTGTAGTACAGGTAATCCAAAAATATGATCCCAGTGCCAATGCGTTAATGCTACAAAATCAGGATTTGAGATATTTTGCTCTTTTAGCATTTCTAAAAACAATTGTGCATGTGCTTCTGAATTACCTGCATCTATCATCAAAGTCTTTTCTTTTCCAACTACCATTCCTAAGATAGGTCTATCGGTCTCGGAAACAGGTGTCATATACCAAAATGAGTTTCCTATTTTTTTAATTTGCTGCATAACTATTGCCTCCATTTTATGAATGTGTAACAATTTCCAGCCGAGAAAATTCTTTATTTTGTATTTTGATTACTAATAAATAACAATGTCAGAAATAAAATCCTTCTACATTTTTTATTATCTAGTGAAATACAAATACTAATGTTGACAAAGGAATCCTTTCTCAACATTTGTTATTTTTAATCTATTTTACGCTACGAATTTACATTTAAATTATATTACAATTTGTATAAATGAGATACATTTTACAATATCGAAGGAGTGTTGAACCATGAATGCAAAGGAAACAATCCTGCCCTATTTCGGTAATGTGTTAACAGGTAAAGAGTTGATCAATCAATGAATTTAATGAGGAGGGCTACCATGTTATCAGCTGAATAAAAGCAGCAACTATACAGTTGCTGCTTCCAACATTTCTTTTTGTATTTCAACACGTTTGATTTGGTGAGGGTCTTTAGAAAGAATTTTAAATACATATCCTTCGCTATTTACTGTTTGCCCTTCTTGGATATCATAATTCTGCATCAGAATCCAACCACCAATCGTGTCAACATCACTATCATTCATATGTAATCCTAGTAAATCATTTAATTCGCTAATTAATACTTTACCTTCTACGACAACATGACCTTCATTCATTTGCTGGATGGGCGGACGCTCATCTTCATCATATTCATCACGGATTTCTCCTACAATCTCTTCCAGAATATCCTCAATGGTTACAATACCAGCCGTACCGCCGTATTCATCATATAAGACAGCCAACGGAATACGTTTCTTTTGCATTTGTAGTAAAAGATTATGTATTGGTATGGTCTCAATTACTTCAATTACTGGACGCGTATACGATTGAATAGAATTGAATTCTTTTGTTTCCTTATTCATATAACGAATAAAGAAGTCTTTCACATTCACCATGCCAATGATTTCATCTTTATCTTCCCCAAATACTGGGTAACGTGTATACTTTTCATCACGGATTATTTTCATATGGTCTGCTAAAGAATTATCTACATGTAGCCCTATAATTTCTGTACGGGGGACCATGATTTCTTTCGCAATACGATTATCAAATTCAAAAATATTATTTACATATTTGTATTCAGCTTGATTAATTTCTCCACGTTCATAACTTTCAGAAAGAATCAATCGTAATTCTTCTTCTGTATGTGCTACATCATGCTCTGATGCAGGCTTTAAGCCGAACATTCCTGTTATCATCCTTGCAGAGCCATTTAACAAGCGAATAAACGGATACATGATTTTGTAGAACCAGATAAGCGGAGCCGAAAGTAATAAAGTAACCTTCTCAGCCTTTTGAATCGCGAATGTTTTTGGTGCTAATTCACCAACTACAACATGTAAGTACGTCATAATAGTAAAAGCAATTCCTAAAGATAATACACCTGCAATGGAAGGATTGATGTTCCACTTATCAAATAAAGGATGTAAAAGTCTCTCAATCGTTGGTTCACCTAGTGCCCCGAGTCCCATTGCTGTAACTGTAATCCCTAATTGACAAGCTGACAAATACTCATCCAAGTTTGATGTCACTTTCTTCGCTGCCAGCGCACCCTTCTTTCCTTCTAATACAAATTGATCAATCTTTGATCCTCTTACTTTTACAATAGCAAACTCAATTGCTACGAAAAATGCAGTACATGCGATTAAAACCACTACCATGATTAAATTAAATATGTCCAACTAATTCCCTTAGCTTCCTTGAAACTAAAGGATTCACCTCCTGATATATTTTCTCTTTCCAGACCTACTTCATACACATTGACATGAGATTGTATAAAATCTACATTCTCAAAATGATGAGGGGTACTCTGAGAAAATCGAGGTCATTTAGCCACCTATCCGAGTCAACATCTGAGTCCAATACATTTCCACCGCCTTGATTAAATTATCTATATGTTAGCATGAGAAATAAATCCCAGTCAACGTTAACATTTGAAATACCCTGAAAATTAAACAAAGAACTTCTCTCCCCTGTTTCCTAAGATTTCTTAATGCTTGTACCAAACACTATAACATCCTCTTCGCTTCCACTAACTATAAGACCCTTTAGGCTTTTGCCTAACCGCCATTTATCTCCCCCTACTCATTGGTCCATTTCCTACCCATCCCTTGGGGTCGGAGCTGTTCAAGATTGATCAAAATGGATTCAACTTTTGCGATTAATTATTTAGCTTTTATAAAAAAAGTTTGATCATTTTCTGTCTGTATTGTTCAACAATCGCGCCCTTTAATGGAATAACTATCTTAAAATCACTTAATCCTTAATTAACTATAGATTTAGTTGAATAAGAAAAAATAGTTGTAGTTTGGTTAGTTAATTTTGTCCCTTTGAACCTGTGCAATTTGACGTCATCACATGTTATTTATCTATATTGGAAATAACTGCTCCAGTCATGGCATCAATGTACTGGATGGAGGTCCTGGAATGACGATCACACGCTCGATAAACAAGGATATAGGATTCTGTTTCACTATCATAATTTTTTTTCCAAGCTAATTCAAAGTCCAAATGATTGATAAATATTTCACCTGCTTCTTTTTTTGAAATAACCGGTTCAACAGGGATTTGGCTCAATTGTTCCATATCAAAACGCGGTCCACTATAATGATCAACCTGCCCTGTTTGACGATTAACAACAACCATAACTAATTCAAGTTGAATTGGTATACCATGGCCGTTATGCATATGGAATGTAAATGATTCTTTCATTGAAGAATCATCCTCTTCTTCCTCGTTTTCTCCAGCAATCAGTTGTAAATACCGATAATAATCTGGAACAATCATTTGTAAAAACGCAATGGCTTTTTGATAACATGCCTCACGACTAAGTCTAAGATCACCACTTCGTTCATTAAACCACATAAAGCCTCTGATTTTACCAGTTTTCTTTGAAATGAAGGCTTTAACTGTATCTTCTGACTGTCTTTTGAAAAAGCCATTTATAGATAAATCCGCTTCCTTCATCTCCCAGTCTCGATTACGCCACACTATGCCCGTTTCTTCTCCCATATCTACTTCACGAATGACTTCCATCCTCTCGGTAATACCAATGATATCTTCAATAGATAAATCTTTTCGTACGGTCGTACTCGAAGGAGGAGTAAGCAAGACATATGTTTGCGGAGCGTCTTCGTCATGTATAATCGTTAACGTTGGTTTCAAAACGTCAGCTTTATATTTCATAAAAAATTGCTCAGGTTCGTACACAAGACGGAGTCCATCTACTGCTACATCATGAGTAGCAGTAGACAACTTTGCAATTGTCAGTTGAAAATTAAGTCTATTTTGTACGTGTTCAACCAGTTTTTCTTTTGAAATCAACATTTTTGGAATAACAAGAATCCTTTTTACACCTTTATATGTAAAGTTAACAATATTCCCCGCGAGGTCTATATCAATATAACAACCAGCATGTTCTAATGGTAAGTCCATAACGATTTGTTCATAGTAAAAACGGTCTGCACAAGTAATTTTTTTTGTTTTATAGTATGTTAAATCTTTTAATGCTTCAGGATAATTGCTAAGTAAGAATTGTTCGGCACATTCTCTTTTTCCCTCTATATTTAAAGGAATCACATCTGAATTTTTATCGTTATTATCAATTGTTAAACCAATCAAATTACCAGATAAATCTAGATTAACAGTAATACCCTCATCTTGTTCTTCGTTTGTCCATGAAAAAATAGCCTCGCCTTCTCCATTCTCTCGCTCAACATACTCCTCTATGAGAGGTTGAAAATGACTAGGAATTTGGACCATCGATATTGCACGTTTCTTTAATTCTTCTCTTAGCAAGCAAGCCACCTCTGTATTTTTGATATTTCTTTCTCTTTCTCAACTATTTTAATTTTACATTACTTAAAAGAATTGATATATTTTCTTGCATTTTCCTGCTCCTTTGAATAACGTCAGTATAATAACTACTTCGAAACTTTTTCAAGAAATTCCTGCATATTCCATTAAGTGGCCCAATTCAAAAAGATACGTCTTTATATATGCACGCCTCGATTTTGATTAAAGATTAATTTCAGTAGCTTTCAAAAATATTCACTATAAAAATCGTGTCTCAGCTTTCCGCTCAGCTGAGCATATATTCTCGTGGTTTCACTCTTCTCATGACCAAGTAAGCTTTGTATTACTTCAAGTGGCGCACCGTTGTTAATCATATGTGTAGCATAGCTGTGACGTAATTGATGAGGATGAATACTCTTTTTAATCCCGGCACGGCACGATTCGATATACATTTGAATTGTTTCGTTCCAATCGACTGCAAAATGAACGAATACGTTTCTCCCTGTCTCACCAGATTTCTTGGATTTAAAGCCATTTTCCCTTTTAGGGTGATATAGTCCTTAAGATCTTGTTAAACCTGTGCAATTACGGTTGGAATTTCATTCTGTTTGACACATATCCCCAGGCTCTCTGGACACGATAAAAGATGAGGTGACTGACATGAAGGATAAAATATTAGAATTAGTACCAGGATCGGTAAAAAAATTACTCCAGAAAAAAGTTAAAGATGGAAACCGATGCCTCATTGATTTGGTTGTGGATGATGCAACTGCTTATGGATTTGAACCGGAGCAAGTAGTCCCCTGTATCATGGCGGGTTATTATGTTTATGAATCCACCACCTATCCCAGTGAAATGGAGGAAGAATGGAAGCTGAACTTGGTTTTTCATGCGGCCAATCGCTCGGCAATGAAGCTTCTGTCTTATGGGAAGTATAAAGCGAAACAATCTGAAAGTGGATGGATGAGATATACAAATCCATAAGGTTTACTTAACATACACTAACTAGCTTGGTGAGCATGGAGCACCGTCACATACCCATCAACTTAAGATTTTGAAATACCCCCAAATATTTTGGTAAAAAAAAACAACATTTAGGTTCCTTATGACATTGTTGTAACATTGCCTAAACAACAACTACCTTGTGGATTGTTTACTTCACAACCACATCGGTTTTCTCTTATGTTTTCGCGAATATGCTCTACTGGATTAGGAGTAATTCCATTTTCCACATATTGTTTAATTTTTTCTTTTGTCCAATCAAAACAATAACAAATTGGTGTAGTTGCTGAGTCATCTTTTTGATGTACAACTACCTTTATGGCAGATACAAAGTATTTTTTATTATTCGTATCAAAATAGACTACATCACAATCTTCGTTTGAACAAAAATAGTGATTTTCTTTAACATTTAATGTTTCTAATGCAGATGGTTTAAGCAATGATTTTAATGTAATCAACTTTACATTCTTAGCTTTATTTTTACATGATGGACAATGACCATTATTTTCAATTTTTATTCCTTTAAGGTTACTACAACAATCTTCCATTATTCTTCCACCTTTACAATTTATTATTTTTATAAATATTCTTCTGCTTTCTTTTCTGAATCCATTAAAGTTTCGATAATAGGACATTCGTAAATATCTTTGCTTTCGGACATCTTTCCTTAAGGTCTATCAACAGTTGTTTAATTTTTTTAAGGTCTTGAATTTTACGTTGGATGTCCTCTAATTTAAGAACAGTGAAATCATATATGTCACCGCACTTTGCTTCATTGCGATCGACACCCCCCTAGCAATTTGTCAATTTCATTTAAGGTAAACCCCAATTCCTGCGTCCGTTTTATGAAATTCAAACGATCGACCATTTGTAGGGAATACATTCGGTATCCTTTTTCGGTACGATTAGGCTCTGGAATTAAGCCTAATCGTTCATAGTATCGAATGATCTCCTTGTTAAAGCGACATCTGTTTCGTTGTATCTGAAATGATCGATTATATGTATAAAATAGAAACAGTTGTTAACTATGCTCTAATTTACTACTTCTTCGTAATACTATCTTTTATTACATCCATTTAAATTCAATATATAAATTATAACGAGTTGATAGATTTTTCTCTATAATCAAACACAATTATTTGGACTAATCTTCCTCCCCCATTAGTAAGCTGAAAACACGGGGATAGAATTGGAGTGTGATGATATGGAACGTTTATGGATTCCTATAATCGTTACGTTTTTTTCGTTCGGTGGATTACTATTAGGAGGTGCTGTTGGAGTAGCAACACGCCAACTAATTGAAGAAAAGATGCATCGCTTATACGCATTATGTGGTGGGATTTTGCTTGGGCTTTTATCACTTGAAATTATTCCTGAAACATTTTCAAGCTATGAAATAATTGGGCCTATGCTCGGTATAGCTATCGGTATTTTAGTTATGAGCTTATTAGATAACTATTGTCATCATCCGATTATACATAAGAAAGATCAACAAGCATGGCAAACCTTCCTTTTTCTTTCTTTCGCTATATTCATTCATAATATGCCGAGTGGATTTGCGTTAGGAACAGCGTTTATAAATCATAATGACTCTGCCATTCCTTTCTTACTTGCGATTGTCATTCACCATATTCCAGAAGGGTTAGCTTTAATTATTCCATTTCTTTTTACAAAACATAAATACATTTCATTTTTATTAACAACTTTATTACTTTCTCTCATCCTAGGGACCGGTACTGTTTTTGGCATTATGATGGACGGGAAAGCTCTCCATTTACAAGGACTTATTATGGGAAGCGCAATTGGTTCTCTTGGCTATGTCACAATTCACGAAATGCTTTGGAAAGCAAAAAAACAGCTACCTTTCCTTCCGTTTCTATCGTGGTCTATTAGTGGATTTTTACTAATAATAGCCTTCACTCTTTTCACTGGACATCATTAAAACAAATAAGTTATATCATTTGTATATTTTCCCTTTTTCTCCAAAACATAATAGTATCTACCTATTATAAGGAGGAACGATTATGTTTGGAAAAACAGCCGGTGAAGCATTAGTGGATCTTTTAATTGACTGGGGTGTAGAACACATATATGGTATGCCTGGAGATTCCATTAATTCTATTATTGAAGCTTTAAGAAAAAAACAAGATAAAATTAAATTTATTCAAGTTCGCCATGAAGAAGCTGGTGCGTTAGCAGCGGCAGCCTATGCGAAATTAACAGGAAAACTTGGTGTTTGTATGGCTATTGCAGGACCTGGAGCTATTCATTTATTAAATGGTTTATATGATGCGAAACTTGATCAAGCTCCCGTATTAGCAATTTCAGGACAAGTCGAAAGTGATTTACTCGGAACGGATTTTTTCCAAGAAGTAAACTTAGAAAGAATGTTTGATGATGTCGCGGTTTATAACCAACGAATAATGTCAGCTGAACAGTTACCTACTGTAGTTAATCAAGCGATTCGAATGGCATATACAAAAAAAGGTGTCTCTGTTCTTACAATTCCAGATGATGTTCCAAAATTTGAAGTGAAAAATGGTGCGCGCATTACAAACTCTTCCTTTACATTACCAGAAATATTTCCGCAAGAAGAAGATTTAGCTGTAGCGAAACTCGCACTTAATGAAGCGAAAAAACCTGTTATTTTAGCCGGAAAAGGAGCTAAACATGCGAGAGATTCTTTACTTGCATTTGCAGAACATATCGGTGCTCCAATCGTACTTACATTACCAGCTAAAGGGATTGTTCCTGATGAACACCCTCTTTGTATCGGTGGATTAGGATTAATCGGGACGAAACCTTCTTATGAAGCAATGAAACATGCAGATACTTTAATTATGGTTGGTACTTCTTATCCGTTCACTGGTTTCTTGCCCGAAAAAGCAAAAACACTTCATATTGATACAGACCCTGCACAAATCGGGAAACGTTATACGACAGATATCGGCTTAGCTGGTGATGCTGATAAAACATTAAAATGGTTAATTGAAAATGTAGAAAAACACGAGGATCATTCCTTCTTAGAGCATCATCAAGAAATGATGAAAAAGTGGGAAGAAAAATTACACACTCAAGAAGAAGATTCTTCTACTCCAATTAAACCACAACGAGTTATGCATGCACTGCAGAAAGTAGCAGAAGATGACGCAATTCTTTCAGTCGATGTCGGAAATGTAACAGTATGGACTGCAAGGCACTTCCGTATGACAAACCAGAAATTTATCATTTCTAGTTGGCTTGCAACACTTGGCTGCGGTTTACCTGGTGCACTTGCTGGACAAATTGCTTTCCCGGATAAACAAGTGTTTGCAGTTTGTGGTGACGGCGGATTTGGAATGACAATGAATGATTTCGTAACAGCTGTTAAATATAAACTATCAATCGTTGTCATTGTATTAAACAATAATAAAATTGCTATGATTAAATTCGAACAAGAAGTTATGGGGAATATTGAATTTGGTACAGACTTAACGAATCCTGATTTCGCAAAATACGCAGAGGCGTGCGGTGGTATTGGATACCGTGTAGAACATTTAGATGACTTACTTCCTGCCTTTGAAAATGCGGTAAAACAAAGTAAACCATGCATTATTGATGTAGTTGTAGATGTAAATGAAGCACCAATGCCAGCAAAAATCACATTTGGTCAAGCAGCTGGTTATACGAAACATATGATAAAAGAATTATTTGAAGAAGGTAAGATTGATTTACCACCACTTTAAACAAAAAAAGATAGCTGAAAACAATTTGTCTTCAGCTATCTTTCTTTATTTTTGTACCTCTTTATAGAAAGAAAAATCATTCATAGTAGGTTGTACTTGCTTCTCTACTTTCACTTCTTTATCCTTCCTCTTCGGCATTCTTACATTTCCTAGTTTAATCGCATCTTGCATACTATTACTAATAAGATTTCCTGACAAAATTGTCATACTATAAAAAGCAATCGGAATAAGTACAATCCATGTATGAGTAGTTAAGTGACGGAAGTTTTGACCAATTAGGCCAGTCCATTCCTTTGTTACACTATCTGCATCTATAGCGCCAAAAATTATTGTTCCGCCAAAAAATAATTCCAACAAACCAAGATGCAAGAGGAGTAATAAAGTACTTACAAATTGCTGGGCTACTAATAAAAGAAATGATGGTAACATATGCGGCCATACATGGCGTTTCAACCTCTGCCACTTACTTCCGCCGAGCACAGTGGCCGCCAACATAAATTCTTCTTTCTTAATACGCTTGACTTCTTGCGCTACATACAACATAACTGTCGGTACTGCAAGACATGCAAGAACTATAATTTGAAACGCAACTCGCAAATGAAACGGAGCAGCTGCCTCTCCACTGTCGAACATTAAAACTCCCCTTAATATAAAATAGGAAATCATAACCATTGGTACAATGCTGAATGGGTCAAAAAAGGACGAAATAATTGGAAAAGAACGCCGACTATACATACCGAGAAGTAAGCCTATGCCCCCTCCAATAATTACTCGTAAAATCGCTATAATTAAACTCGCACCAACCGTCCATTTCGCTCCCTCTATTATTAGTTGAAAAAGATCGCGGCCTTTCGCATCACTTCCGAACCAAAATTTACTCGATGGTGAAAACGGAGCAACCTCTAATTCTCCTTTTGCGTTATACATCATCGTTAGTTCACGAATATTCCCATCGAAAAACAACGTATTCCCAATACTAACAATCATAAGGACACTTAAAAAGGTTACACCAAACCAAAACCTTACATCTTTTTTAACAACTTGCCACATATTACGCACGCTCCTTTATAACATTTTGCAAAAGCGTATGTAATAAACGAAACAAGATAAAAATCGGTACATATAATATAATTAAACTTACTGTGAAAATTTCTATGTTCGAATGTTCTTTTACAAATACAAACATTCCATATGTGTTAAAAATCCATTCAATAATATATAAATTGGATAGCATAAATAAAATATTTGTTTTCGCATAATAAACTGTCGTCAATAAAACATTTCTTGAAATATGATGTGTCAAAATATGCCGTAAGCTTAACCCTTTACTCTTGGCAAACATACTATAATCTTTCTCTAATTCTTCTCTGAACCTTAATAACAAAAGTTTAATAAACAATAACGTTGTTGGTATTGTAAGACATATAATCGGTAACAAACGTACTCTTTCTTCCCCTAATCCAGCCAGTTTGATTGGCATAAACCCTGTTTTTTGAAAAATAATTACGACAAGAAGTTGCGATAATAAAATAAGTAAAATATCTGGTATGCTCTCAAGGGTAAGAAAAATCCCATTCCATATTCTTTGTTTCATATGAGTTCGCTGCAGTACAAAAACAACAAGTACATACGCTATACATAAAGAAAGTAAAAATGCTGAAAGAAATACTATCATCGTTTCAATATAATGGATCCAAATTTGCGGAAATAATTTTCTCGGCGCTTGAAAACCATATGTAATTTCAGTTGGGTGAAGTACTTTCTCACCAACATATATAATTGCATTCCAAAAACCGATTAAATCAATTTGTAATCCCTTAAATAACCGAGGGAGCGCACCTAGACAGATTATACATAAGATTGCAGCAAATAATTGTAAACAAGTAACCCCACACCACTTACCAATTCGAATGAACATAACTATTACCCCTTCTATTTAAATGAATATTCAGAAACTAAAACTATATATAGTACCTATATCTTTTAATAAAATAACTCCTCTCTCGACAAAACATATCGATTCTCGTCATTTCTCTGAAGTTGTATTATATCTTTCGACTATTATCCAACATTTTCCTTCTTGATCGATTATATACTATAAAAAAGCACTTATTTTTAAAATAAGTGCTTTTTTATTTAATTTCATTTTACGAATGTATCACACAACCACTCATAAAACTTTTCCTTCTCTTCAAATTGAGGGTAATGTGCTGAGTTTTCAAAAGCTATAAATTCTTTTTGATTCTCTTCAATCCTATCAAAATACTGTTTAGCTGCATGAAATGAAGTATTATAGTCATATTTACCCATAAGAAAATAAAGCGGTAACTTCAGTTTAGTTACTTTAGTAGGTAATGGATTCTTTAAGTCTTTTTCTAATAAGACAGTTTGAGAGTGTGATAATCCAACGTTATAACGAATTACATCTAACAAGTTATATTCATTACTGAATAACATCCCCATGTTATCACCATCTGGATTTTCAATGAGTCTTGATGTTCCACCATATTTCGCAACATAATTTCGCGGGGTATATGTATCACCATTTTTAATTTTTTCAGTTAACCCTTTTAAATGTGAAACCTCATCCGCATTCCCAGCATTTTGTGCCTGTTCAATAACGTAGTTTAAACTATCCATCTCACTTTCTACTGTATCGCTCATCTGTCCAATGCCAATATATGCTTCATATTTTTCAGGAGCTTTGTTGGCAGCCTGTATTCCAATATATGTACCATAAGAATGGCCTATTAAAATTACTTTTTCTTTGCCTAGACGTTTTGAAACGTAATCCGTCATAGCTAATAAATCCTCCACGAGTAGATCTGATGAAAGGTTAGAATAGTCTTCAAAGAAATGATACGATTTTCCACTTGCTCTTTGATCGTAATTGACAACCGTGAATTTCTCTTCCAATAAGTCTTCGTATTTTTGAGCATATGGTATTTCCGAAGAACCTGGTCCACCATGTACAAAGATAATAACTGGATTACTCTTATCTTTGCCGCGTATCATAATTTCATGACCAGTTCCATTTATCTCTACTTGTTCTAATGTACTTATACTGTTCTTTCCCTTTATTTGTGAGGTCCATGTAGGAAATACCAACGCTATGATTAGTAATAGTATAGTAATGACTCCGATAAGTTTTATTAATTTTTTTATCTTCCTCATACAACGTTTCCTTTCCTTTAAATTTATAAAAATATCAATTCCATCTAAATTTGTTTGTACATTATTAGTCTCCCATACACTTCTTAACTTTCCACTACATAAACCCTTAACATTTCCTTAATTTTCTATATATTCATTACAGAAAGACTTGAAAACATCTCGCATACACGTATTTATGTATCACAAACACAGAAAAAGCCCTTGTTTTCATAACAAGGACTCAATTGTTTTCCTATTTCGCTATCTTTTCTTTCGGCATTACCATACCTTTATAAAGTTGGACAGTAATCCAATAATAAATGAAATAAATTACTATGAAGATTCCTATTGGCATCCACACTTTTACAAATGGGTCAACTAATATGAAGCTGAATAAGTTAAGCCCTACTAACACGTGGGAAATTCCAATAATTGCTGGGAAGATAAATAAATATGAGATTTCTTTATATATACTTTTTGTTAACATACTACGTCTCACACCGATTTTCCGTAACATTTCATAACGGCGTACATCACGAGAAGCTCCTGTTAATATTTTGAACATAAGAGAACTCGCCATCATTGCTAAAAACGCAATTCCAAGGAAAAATCCCATAAACATTGTTCCGCTCATGAAACTGTTCATAAATTGATAAATTGTCATTTTCGTAAATAAGTCTACTTTTGTACCTGTTGTTTTTTCAATTTGTTCTTTTTGCCTCTTATCAATTTCTGTCAATAACGGTTTATATTTTTTCATATCATCTACTTTTGCTAATGTTACAGTATGTTCTGTTCCTTGAATTCCTTTGTAATGCTCTTCATCTGCAATTCTTACCGGTTTTCCGTTAAACTGATTATGTGTAATTTGTATCTCTCTTACAACCGCATCTTCCCAATCTTTTGGCATACGAGGAAGCTTATTCGCTACTTCAGGAGCTTCCAAAGCAGAATAGACAGGTTCAGTTAAAGGTGCAGCCACACGTTTACGAGCAGGTTCTTTTAAAGTCTTTGTATCAAAATGATCTGAAATAAGTGGTGGTTTTTCAGTTAAGTCGTTACGTAAATAATAAACCGCTTCTCCATCTACTTTATACTTATACTTGCTTTCTTCAACAATTTCCATTTCTTTTAATGCCGCTTTATCTTGTTCATTTGGATCATGAATTACGACATCATATACACGTGAGAAGTCTGTCATAATGCCCACATTCTTTTGAAACGCCATACCTGCTGTCATTGCACCTGCACCTAATGCAATTAACATCGCTACAGTGCCTAGTACTCTCGATAAACTAGTTACTCGAAAACGTAACTGTGCATAAGTAAAACTATTTAATCCCGTTTCATTTCGTTTTTTATTTCCCTTAATTTTCATTACAAAAAGTGGGAGCAACGAGCTAAAAATGAAATACGTTCCTACTGTCGTAACAATTGTCGCTATTATAAATCCTAGTTCAGCAAACATTTTTATATTCACCATAAAATAATATCCTGTACTTACTAGCAATACACCTAGTACTGTCATAATAACAGTGCGAATCTTACTTTTCTTCACCTCATCTTGCGTTTCATCTTCACGTATTAACTCTAATTCTGTTTTACGTAATAATCGGAAACTATTCATTAAACCAGTAATGAAAAATAATATTAAGAAGAAAATAGATGTAACTAATATAGCTGGTGTGTACACAGATGCGTAATTACCTTTTGCTGAAATTTCCATTCCATTCATTAAAAAATTTCCTGCTACACTAGCAAGTACTATTCCTACTAAAATACCGATAATAATACTGACAATACCCATACCAAAAGTCTCAATAAATAATAATTGCGCTACTTTTTTCTTTTTAGCTCCAAGCATCATGTACATACCGAGTTCTTTTCTTCTTAATGTAAGTAAAAAAGAATTGGCATATATGATGTAAAAAACTGTAATGAAAGAAAGCAATATTGCACCAACCCAGAAGACGAGCCTAATACTACTAATGAGACTATTATCTTTTGTAAATTCACTATTCATCGCCATCGTTTGGAACATGTAAAAAATACTAATACTAATGACTAGACCAATAAGTAACACCATATAATCCTTTAACATTTTTTTCATACTATGACGTGATAATTTGAATAACATAGTCTCGCCTCCTTACTTCGACTCAGTTGCTGAGCCCATTTGGGCAAGCACACCTAAAATATCTTGATAGAAATTTTCTCGTGTTCCTTGACGATTTAACTCTTTATAAAGTAGACCATCTTGAATAAATAGAATACGCTCACAATAACTCGCACTAAATGCATCGTGTGTAACCATTAAAATACTGACATTGTGATTTTCATGTAAATCTTGCATCGCTTCTAATAAACTTTTTGCATTTTTACTATCAAGTGCTCCTGTCGGTTCATCTGCTAATACGATTGCCGGATTATGTACTAAAGCTCGTGCTGCCGCTGTTCTTTGCTTTTGTCCACCAGAAACAGCAGTCGGATATTTTGTTAAAATTTCAGTAATCCCTAATTTCGTCGCAACCCCATTTACTTTTCCAGTAATCTCACTTGACGGTACGCCTTGCAGGGAAAGTGGTAAAGCGATATTTTCATAAATTGATAAATTTTCTAGTAGATTAAAGTCTTGAAAAATAAATCCTAGTTTTTGAGAACGAAAATCTGATAATGCATTCCCCTTCATAGAAGTAATATTTGTGCCAGCTATTGTTACACTACCACCTGTCGCTTGATCAAGTGTACTAATCACATTTAATAATGTCGTTTTACCAGATCCAGAAGGACCCATAATCCCTACAAACTCTCCTTCTTTAATACTTAATGAAACACCCCTTAATGCTTTTGACTGATTCTCATTTCTTTTCCCATACGTTTTTTCTACACTTTCTACAGTAACTACATTTGTTGACATCTCTTTCACTCCATCCCTTTTGTATAGTATAAATTTCCCATATATTTCTTATATTTTTCTCATAAAAATTCTTAAGAATTTTTAAATTTTCCAAATGCAGATTGAGATACATAAGAAATACAAACGATTTCTCTGCTTAATATTCTCACTTTTCTAAAATCCTTTCATTCGATTTCCCTTACATTTACCTTACATTTTTGTAAGGTTAAAAAAAACAAACCACTTCATAAGAGCATTTCTTTGGAATGAGAAATGCTTTTTATTGTTATCAAAATTTAAAAGATATTTCAATAAAAATAATAACACAATAAAAAACAATGAATTTTTATTGTAAAACGATAAATCGCATGATAAAATCATGTTGTTATTACATAAGTGAGGTGCTTTTTATGAAACAAGTTACGACACTCTTTTTAAAGCTAGCTATTATTTTTATAGGATTCCCAGTTCTTGCATTGTGCATATTTTTGGTGCCTAAGATTGGGAATTTCGCTGGAGAATTGTATCCAGATATTGCTTATATGAAATCTCTCGTTTTAATCGATATGTACGCGGCAGCGATACCTTTTTACTTTGCTCTGTATCAAGCTTTTAAACTTTTAAGCTATATTGATAAGAACCAAGCGTTCTCGGAATTATCGGTAAAGGCTTTAAAGAATATAAAATACTGTGCCATCACGATCAGTACCTTGTACTTGCTAGGTATGCCACTCTACTATCTCATGGCGAAAAAAATTGATCCTCCAAGTTTCATACCAATCGGATTGACCATCATTTTCGCCTCTATGGTGATTGCCGTTTTTGCTGCTGTTCTCCAAAGGCTTTTACAAGAAGCTATTAATATAAAATCAGAAAATGATTTAACAGTCTGAGGTGGAGAATATGACAATTATTATTAATATTGATGTGATGTTAGCAAAACGAAAAATGAGCGTAACGGAGCTTTCGGAGAGGGTTGGGATTACGATGGCGAATCTTTCCATTCTGAAAAATGGGAAAGCAAAAGCGGTTCGTTTTTCAACATTGGAAGCGATATGTAAGACTTTAGATTGTCAACCAGGTGATATTTTGGAGTACAAAAGCGACGAATACACTCAATAAAAACAAATAACAACTTTCTTCAACCAATGGGATTAGATTGTGAAATTAAGATGAAGGGATAGCAATTAAGCTATCCCTTCTCTGCGTTTATTATTGTTATTTAATATATCTTTAATTACTTTAACTTCAGTATTACATATTAATGGTGTGTTTTATTATCAATCTCTATTTCCTATTTTTAATTTCCTCTTTCATACTTTCCACAAACGCATCTAGTTCAACAACTTCTGACTTCTCTTCACCATATTTCCGTACATTTACAGCTTCGCTTTCCATTTCCTTATCCCCAATAACAAGAACATACGGAACTTTTTGCATTTGCGCTTCTCTAATTTTATATCCTAACTTTTCATCTCGTATATCTCGTTCGACACGAATTCCGGCTTGTGCTAATTTATCTGCAATCCTATTTACATATTGTTCATGCACTGCATTTGAAACTGGAATTACTTTCACTTGAACTGGTGCCACCCATGCTGGGAACGCGCCTCCAAAGTGCTCAATTAATATTGCTAAAAAACGGTCTAAAGATCCTAAAACTGCTCGGTGAATGACAACTGGTCTTCTTTTTTCATTATTTTCATCTATATAATTTAAATCAAATTTTTCTGGCATTTGGAAATCAAGTTGGACTGTTCCGCACTGATGACTTCTATTTAAAGCATCTTTAATATGGAAATCAATTTTCGGACCGTAGAATGCACCGTCACCTTCATTTAATCTATATTTATAATTTAATGACTGTAATACATTTTCTAATGCCAATTCTGCTTGCTGCCATAATTTATCATCACCCATTGAATCTTCTGGACGAGTAGAAAGCTCTACTTCATACTCGAAACCAAAAGTTTTATACACATAGTCAATTTGCGCCAACACTGATTTGATTTCATCTTCAATTTGTTCTGGTGTTACAAATAAATGAGCATCATCTTGGCAGAAAGTACGAACTCTTAATAATCCGTTTAAAGCGCCACTAAATTCATGTCGATGCACTTGACCGAACTCACACATACGAATCGGTAATTCACGATAAGAATGTAATTTATTTTTAAACATAAGCATATGGCCTGGGCAATTCATCGGTTTTAACGCAAAACTTTTATGATCTACTTCTGAGAAATACATATTGTCTTTGTAATGTCCCCAGTGTCCTGACTTCTCCCATAATTCTTGATTCATCATAAATGGAGTACGCACTTCTTGATAATTGTACTCATTTTGAATTTCTCTTAAAAATGCTTCTAATTCATTGCGAATAATCTGTCCTTTTGGCAAGTAAAAAGGCATTCCCGGAGCCTCTTCCGAAAACATAAACAATTCAAGTTCACTACCTAATTTCCGATGATTTCTCTTTGCGGCCTCCTCAACAAAATGTAAATACTCTTCTAATTTTTGTTGAGAAGAGAAAGCAACACCATATATACGCTGAAGCACTTGATTGTTACTATCACCTCGCCAATATGCACCAGAAACATGAGTTAATTGAAATGCTTTCAAATAACCAGTAGATGGCAAATGTGGTCCTCTACATAAATCTACAAATTCACCTTGTTTATACAGTGTTACACTTTCTCCATTAGGAATTGCTTCTAAAAGCTCTAATTTCAAACTATCATTCATTTCTTGAAACAATTCTTTTGCTTCTTCTCGAGAAACCTCAACTCGCTCTATCTTTACATTTTCATTTATAATATTTTTCATTTCTTTTTCTATTTTCGGTAAATCTTCTACGTTTACACTACTTGGAAGATCCATGTCATAATAAAATCCATTTTCAATGACTGGCCCTACACCAAGGTTTACATCACCATAAATTCTTTTTACAGCTTGCGCTAATATATGTGCCGCAGAGTGTCTTGCAATTTTTACCCCTTCATCTGAATCCATAGTAATGATTTCAACTTTCGCACTTTCTTCAATGTTTCGTCGTAAATCAAAAGACTGATCATTAACTTTTCCTGCGACTGCTTTCTTTTTCAAGCTACTACTAATTGCCCCAGCAATTTCTTCTAAAGTAATGCCTTTCACAAATTCTTTAACGCTACCATCTGGAAATTTAATTTCGATCATCTGTTCTTTCATTTTTCATCTCTCCATTTCATAATAAAAAGCACACTCATCCCTAAAATAGGGACGAGTGTGCTTTTACCCGTGGTTCCACCCAGATTCCCATCGCAAATATACAATGGCTTCTTTTACGGTAACGTCGTTTACACGGCACTAGATACTTGATTTCCCCAGCGCAGCTCTAAGGTGGTAAGTTATTTTACTGCGTTAGGAAGTTCTCAGCTTTTCTTCCTTCTCTGTATAACCGTTTAAAATAACTCGTGTCCTTTTCTTCGCTTATTATGAAATAAAATATAAAAAAGCATATTCATCCCTAGTAAATAGGGACGAATATGCTTATATTCGTGGTTCCACCCAGATTCCCATCACAAAAAACATAATGGCTTCTTTTGCGATAACGTCGCTTACACGGCACTAGATACTTGATTTCCCCAGTGCAGCTCTAAGGTGGTAAGTTATTTTACTGCGTTAGGAAGTTCTCAGCTTTCCTTCCTTCTCTGTATAACCGTTTAAAATAACTCGTGTCCTTTTCTTTGCTTTTGTAACAAATACATTTATTGTTATTTAATATATCCTATTCATTTTATTTTTACAAGTGTTAAAAATATATCTTTTATTCAAAAAAAAGAAACCAAAAACATTTTTTGGTCTCCCCTTCTCTTTTTTACCAATCTTGTGGTTCGTAATTTAAGTCTGAAAATAGGCGTTTTTTCTCTTTTTTCGATAAATCTCTCCACTGTCCGACTGGTAAATTATTCAACTCAATATTCATAATTCTCGTACGTTTTAACGTGTATACTTGATAACCCAAAGCTTCACACATACGGCGAATTTGACGATTTAGCCCCTGTGTTAAAATAATTTGGAACTCATATTTTGATAACTGTGTTACTTCACAAGGAAGTGTTTTTGTATCTAAAATTTTAACACCTGCTGCCATTTTCTCTAAAAACTCCGGTGTAATCGGCTTATCTACTGAAACGATATATTCTTTCTCATGTTTGTTTTCAGCACGTAAAATCTCATTAACGATATCGCCATCATTCGTTAACAAAATTAAACCATCTGAGTCTTTATCGAGACGTCCGATGTGATTAATTCGTAAAGGATGATTCACTAAATCGATAATATTACCTTTTACGGCTTTTTCACTTGTACATGTAATACCTACTGGTTTATTTAAAGCGATATACACATGGTCTCGAGCAATACGAAGTTGCTCTCCATTTACTCGTACGTCATCACCTGGATTTACTTGGTCACCAATTTTTGCAACCTTACCGTTAATAATTACTTTTCTCTCGTTAATTAACTTATCTGCTCCACGTCGAGACGCTTTTCCAGCTTCACTAATAAATTTATTGATACGCAAGTTAGGCACATCCTTTTCATAAAAAATTTCAAGCTCACACTGCTTCTACCGTACAATACAAAAGGGTAAGCATCCTATTATAACTTAAATATATTAACATGAAAGGGTATATGACGTCTTCACTTAATTACATGTTTACACGAAAATAATTGGTCCTCTTTTCCTTTTTACCTCAAACTGTTTAGCAGTCAATAGATTAACCCTTGAATATAACATCATTTATTTACTTTTTTCATAGATAATATACCGATATAAGTTTGATTAATCATGCCTAAATAACTCACAATATGTGAAAAATAAAAAAGAACCCTTTTGAAAATAATCAAAATGGATCCTTCTTCAACTAAACGAATACTAGTTTTTATACAAAAGTGTTCAATAATTATAATCTTTGATAGAAAACATCGTTCAACAAACAAAATAATCTCGAACTCCCCTAATTTTTTACGCTTCACTATTTTCTTCACATACTCCAAAAAGAAGCCCTTGATTATCTATACAATAAGCAAAGTAACCCATATTAGGAATAGCAGTTTTAGGTACAACTACTTGTCCACCATTTTCAATAACTTTATTTATGTACTCATCAACTGAAGGTACTTCAATCGAATTAGTTGTCCTAGTAGCACCATCAGGTGATTTCATTAATCCACCATCGATACCAGGTCTATCACTCTCATCTGTAATTATGAACCAATAGTCATGTGGCCCAGGCATTTTTTCAAACTTCCATCCAAAACTATTTGTATAAAATTGAATAGCTTCTTCAGGGTTTGGGACTTGCAATTCAAATCTTAAAACTCTACTCATTTAAATATCTCCCCTCTTATTCTTGTACAAAGTAATTGTACAAGAACTAATGTTCTGTATCGAATTTTTCGAAACTAGCTACTTTAATAAGTTCTAACTTTATTTAGAAGCGGCAACAGACCATTCTTCCTCCCGAATAACTCTCTTCCCATTTATATTTTCAACATACTCATTTACATTTGCTAACTGATATAACTCTGGGAAAATTTCTTTCATATAGAGTTCATGTGCTATTTCATCTTGCCAATACGTTAATACTATGTAACGATTTTCAGTCTTTAAAGACTTCCCAACAACTCCACCTAACATTCCTTTTGCATTTTCCATTCCTTTATTCCAAATTGTTTCTTGCGTATGTAAAAAATACTTTTCTTTTCCTTCTTTCACATCGCAAATTGCAACTCTTACAAATGATCCTTGTGCAGTTACGTCTTTCAAAGGAGTTTCTGTTATATCATACAACGTTTGAAACATTTCAATATTACAGGAAATATATGTGCCTTCTTGATTACTATTTAAAAAAATTGTATCATGAGCATCATTCATGAATGATTGATATGCATTTCTATCTTCCCATAAAGTATATACACACGCTTCCCCTTCATTCCACCCACCAAATTGTCCATAGAATCCGTCTAAATACTGTAAATCACGCCATTTTTCTTGCGCATCAGAAAACAATTCCCTTTTCTCTTCTTCCACCTTGCAAAATATTGTTTTTAATAGCATTTCTAATTCCCCTTATGATACGGTTCATTTCCCACTTGCAATACTTTCTATTTTTCCACCAACGCAAACATTAATTTTACTCTCAATCACCTCTGCTTCTATATGTATTAGAGAATGGCGATTTATCTCATCCCCTTGTCCAACATGCATATTTATCTTTTTCGTTCCAAGATAACGATATTTTATAAGATACGCCGCTAAACATCCATTTGAGCTTCCTGTTGCCACATCCTCTGTGATTCCATAATAATCTGCAAAATCACGGACATTAAGATCATTGATTTCCCAACTAGAAAATCCCTAATTTTCCATAAATAACGCAAGTTGATTACCTGAATACTTGCCTTGCGAGAATACATCCACAATGTAAAAATCCCAATATCTCTCCTCTCCTCTCTTCTATTCTTCAACACAATCTGTTTACATAATGAAATTATAGTTTATTAAATTTTTATATTTTTCAAAGAATCCTCTGCTTTTTCTATCAACCAATCACCAAACGTATCTAAAAATGATAAGATTTCTTCTATATCTTTTATCGGTTCAATTACATATTGTAGTGCTTTCCTCATATTTTTTTCTTGTTCGGGAAAATGCTTACTAAATAACTCATATGCTGGATATAAGTCCCTGGAATACAGCCCTTCTCTATCAATTGTTAATGCTAGACCTGCCCTGACTACAATCTTCATGATCCAACGACAACAATCCTCTATATCATCCACGTCCTTATTATGAATTAACTCTTCGTGTGTTTGTTCAATTTGTTTCCGCAAATGAATGAGATGTTCATACGCTATCTCCTGACTTACTTTATATTTAGGTAAATATAATTTTACGTCTTCACCTAATATACATACACTATGTGTCTGAATCATAAATCCTATAAAAGAAAAATCCTCTGAGTTTATTACTTCTTTTTCACTATAAAAACTTAACTCCACTCCTGATATACAATTAAACTGCTGTGTAATTTGGACTTCTAGCTCCTTTCTCCAGCTTAAGTCAATTACTTGAGGATTCTTTCGAACTAATATAATCATATCTACATCTGCAACCCCTTCTATCCCAATCCCTCTTGGAATAGAACCCCTTATATAAACACTGTGCAAATCATCCCGCAAAAATTGACAACAAGTATCCTTTATTTCTTTTATTACCTCCAAAAACACAGGCTGAATTTTATTAAAATGTGCATCGTTTATAATAAATCCTTCATCATCCACAGGACAAAAACGCCCTATTTTTTTTATTCTTGGCAATTTATCAACTCATTTCCCTATAAAATATTGGTTTATTCCACACATACAACAATTATAATTCAAATAATTCAGAATTGAAAATTTGAAAGTAAGACATAAATAATCCTACATTGTTACGTCCTATCTCTTTTATCACCATTCATTTTTCGAATATATAATAAGTAATCTCTCCTGAGATCATAAAATAGAAGATAAATTAGGAATACCAAAAAAATAAGTTTATTTACTATTTCAAAATAAAAAATGATTGCATTTCACTAATTGTATATCTATAATGTTTTTATTGATTCTATACAGAATCAATGCGTTTAAGTTTTTAATTTTATAATTCGGATGAACCATTCAGGAGAAGGTCTATTGATCTACCGACGGGGCAAAAAGTTGCTGAACCAACTTTGAAACTCTCAGGTCTTGTTTACAAGTAGAACTGCATGGGGACGAATCTCTGGAGAGACTCCCTCTCGCTTAATATAGCGCGGAGGAAAACGAGCACCGAAGGAGCAAATCCGCTAATCTAGCGGATAATCTCTCAGGTAAAAGGACAGAGACAAGCGAAAGAAAATGCCGATTTGTATCGGTTTATTTTTCTATCCCTTGTTTCTCCAGAGACCATTTCATTTCCTTGAAGTGGTTTTTATTTTTTCTAAAAAAGGAGAATACAGATGGAGACAGTAAGTAAAGTATTAGAACAAATTAATCAGTATGTGTGGGGGTTACCAACTTTGTTGCTACTTGTTGGAACTGGTATCATTCTCACAGTGCGCTTAAAAGGTTTACAATTTAGTAAACTAATATACGCTCACAAACTAGCTTTTAAAAAATCAGAGGATACATCATCTTCTGGAGATATTAGTCACTTCCAAGCACTGATGACAGCTATGGCTGCAACGATTGGTATGGGAAATATAGCAGGTGTCGCAACTGCTGTGACAATCGGTGGACCCGGCGCAATCTTTTGGATGTGGATTACTGCTTTATTTGGAATGGCAACAAAGTATGCCGAAGCAATCCTTGCGGTGAAATACCGTGTTAGTAATGAAAATGGTGAATACTCCGGTGGACCAATGTATTATTTAGAACGTGGTTTAGGGAAAAAATGGCTGGCTGTTTTATTCGCTATATTCGGCACAGCTGCTTCTTTCGGTATCGGTAATATGGTTCAATCTAATTCAGTTGCAGAGGCAATGCGAATCAATTTTTCTTTCCCTCCTGCATTAACTGGTATACTCATGTCATTCTTAATCGCTATCGTTATTTTGGGCGGTGTAAAAAAGATTGGTAGAGTTACTGGATATATCGTTCCTATTAAAGCATTCTTTTATATAATCGCTGGCCTTATTATTATTTTCTATCACTTTGATCAAATTCCAGAAGCATTTTCACTTATTTTTTCTGGTGCATTTCAAGGTACTGCAGCTGCTGGTGGTTTTATCGGAGCAACAGTTGCATCTGCAATTCAAATAGGAATGGCACGTGGTGTATTTGCTAACGAGGCTGGTTTAGGAAGTGCTCCTATTGCTGCGGCTGCTGCCAAAACAGATTCACCTGCAAAACAAGCTTTAGTTTCTATGACTGGTACTTTTCTAGATACATTTATTGTATGTACAATTACGGGGCTAGTATTAATTACTACAGGCGCATGGAAATCAGGTAAAACTGGTGTTGAAGCTACAACATTAGCATTCCAATCCGTATTCGGTACTGCTGGTAGTATGATTCTCGGTATCGCCATTATATTATTCGCCTACTCTACTATTTTAGGTTGGTCGTATTACGGAGAGAAGTGTGTAGCTTATTTATTCGGACAAGGTGCTGTACGATATTATAAAGCAATCTTTATCGTTATGATTGCAATAGGTGCTAATTTAAAGCTAGGTGTCGTATGGACATTTGCCGATATTGCAAATGGACTTATGGCGATTCCAAACTTAATTGGTCTAATCGGATTAAGTGGTATTGTTGTCGCTGAAACGAATCGCTTTTTACAAGCAGAGAAATTGAAAGAAAGCAATAAAAAACAGGCAAGTTAATCACTAAAAAAGGAATGGCTCATTTATAATAAGCCATTCCTTTTTTCTCTATTTCAATTCCTTTCCCTCCTGAACCATATGTAAATAAAGTACAAAATCCATCATTGTAGATGAATAACCAAGTTGACGGATCATTGCTGTTATATTCCCTCTATGATATGTACCATGATTTACGACGTGTTGCACTAACTCTAAAATGGAAGTGTCTAATGCACCTGCATATGGGTTCTCAATAACAAATACAGTATTTACGTCTTGTATTGTACTTAAAAATTCTTTATATTGATTTACCATGTTTTCAAACATTTTTTCTAATTCATGTAACGATTTAGTTTCGATTTGTTTTCGTAATTTTTCTCGGTCTTGTATTACTTCACTCATACTTTTACCATGCAATATGTGTAACCACACTTGATCTGTAATATAAATATGTGCAAAAGTATCCTTAATTGATGGGAATACACTCTGTATCTGTTCATTAAAAATTGTCTCATAGTTTGGTAACTCTTTTAGTCGGTTGAATAATCGTGTATTAGCCCAAGCATGGTAATCAAACTGTTTTAACATGTAATCTTTCAATCTAAATCGCCTCCTTATTGTATGAAACGAATGTTTTGCTTCTTCATTTCCGATTCTCTATCAGCTTTTACAATCCCTTTTTCTTTAACTTCATGTTTATTTATAGTTTTATATTTTACATACGTATGAAATTCCGTTTTAAATGGAAACGATGTTATTTGAATTGTTTCTTCATCCACCCATTCAGCTTGAATAGGCTTCTCCCCCTTACTATTAAACATTTCTGTTCCTTCAAAACCCTCTTTAAATAAATTAATTTCATCTTTCTTTTTTACACCAGGTTTATTCATACATACATATAAAGAAAGTTCATCACAAAACTTTAATAATCTATAATGTTTATCAAACATCGCATATTGTTCTTTTGTTAACGTTTTCAAAATTCTTTTTTGTCGTTCCAATTCATGTTTATAAAAAGACATCATCTCTTCATCTTCCTCATTTAATGAAAATGATAAAAAGTGCTTACTACAAAGTAGCGCCCCGTATGGATTTGACTCTTCAATTGCATTCAAACCAATCGTATAAAAAACAAAGCGTAATGAACTTGGACAATCCATAAATGTATATGGAATATTTTTAGCATCATTCAAAATTGGTACTTTATCAAGCTCTATCCATCCTCTATCATGCTCATATATAGCATCAATTGTCTCTTTTAAGTATATTTTATCTTCAAAAAAATCTTCTATTATATGTCTTGCAATTTCACCAGCTAAAAAACCATGATCATGTTGACGAATTAATATACTTTCTTTTTCATTCTTTTCACGAAAAATCATCCGTATATTCCCCCTCATCCTCATATTACAGCTTGTTGTATGCATCAATTCTTAATTAATCCCTAATTATTAGCAGGGATTCAGTTTCTTTCAACGAAATTAACATAAATATACAGCATTCTTTCTAATCACAAAGTTAGCTTTATCTTTACTAACCATTATACTAAAACATTCATTCTAAAAAATTTTTTATGAGGTGAAAACATGAACAAAACAGAATTAGTTAAAAATGTAGCACAATCAGCTGATATTTCTCAAAAGGATGCTTCTGCAGCTGTACAATCCGTATTTGACACAATTGCTAATGCATTACAATCTGGCGATAAAGTGCAACTAATCGGCTTTGGAACTTTTGAAGTGCGTGAAAGATCTGCTCGTACAGGGCGTAACCCGCAAACTGGAGAAGAAATTCAGATTGCTGCTGGTAAAGTTCCAGCATTTAAAGCAGGAAAAGAATTAAAAGAAGCTGTTAAATAAACAAGAAACCAGCCATTTTATAGGCTGGTTTCTTGTTTATTGTTTATTTAAGCAGTTCCTTTATATTCTCTGCATGATACACTTCACAAATATAAAATACACATTTGCAGTTACTTACAATTTGATATTTTCTAGTTGGATAAACATTCGCCGCAACAGAACATCCATCAAACAATTCGATAATATTTCCAGATGGCTGATATCCTTCATATAATACGTTTCTTCTTACTTCCATCTTTTCTATAAGGTTTTCAACAGGAATATTTCCACTCTCTAATTCACTCTTTATTGTATCCGGTAAAAACGAAGTGTCTGCAAAAATTAGATTTTCAGATAACACCTTACCTTTATAACTAACATTGGATACGCGGTAAAGAAATGTTCCGTTTTTATCAAAGAAATTCTTTGCTTCTTTCGGAATGTATTGTCTATCGAGCGCTTCCTGTTCAAGTACATCAAACTGAACTGTATCTTTTACAAGTTTTTCTAAAGCTAGAATAGATGACGTATTTCTAGAAAACAACATATCTTTAATTGCCTGTACATTATAAGTTAATTCAGTTTTTCTATTTTCCGCTACTAACATGAGGAACACCTCTTCTATAAGAAATTTTATTAAAAATTAACGATGATTTAATAGCAATCCCGCGTCTAACTGCGTAATTTCAGTTACTTCTTTACTAAATATTGCAATGGAAGCCATATAATCTAAACTAGGTCTTACATCTTCCATCATTGTATTTTCTGCTAACTCTTGTCTATCTTTAAAAACCAACAATTTTGGAGGGTCATTTGGAGCTGATACTGTAATTTCTACTGGTGGGATCAATAGTCCTTCACCTGTCGCTTTCAGCACTGCTTCTTTTCGAGTCCAATATGTTAAAAATCCTTCTAGTCGCTGCTCATCAGGTAACTTCATAACTTGTGCTATTTCAATGTCTGTTAATACGCCCTCCGCCATTTTCATAACATCTACATTTGGATTCATTTGCTCAACATCAACACCCACAGGTCCAGATTTAGTAAATGCAACAACAACCCACTCACCGGAATGTGAGACTGATATTTGCGGCATCCCTTCTGGTAACTGTGGTCTGCCATGTTGTAATTTACATACTGGGCACATTCGATCAATTGGCACTTGAACTGGCGACATAGAAAGTACCTTTCCAAGTACTAATCTACTAATTACACAACCTATTATAAAACGCGCACGGTCTGCCGAATGATGATATGAATTTGCTTTCTCTCGCTCTACATCATTTAGTAAATTGTAATGCCATGATTGTAAATCTGAAATTCTTGCCCACCATATTTGACAACTATTCTCATTAAGGGTTGGTACAGAATCTACAACTTTACTCTCTATCATGTAAACTCTCTCCTTTTAAATGCCAATATTACTTTATTTCAAAAGAGTATTAGCATGCTGCAACTCATTCATTTACAACTTCTTTCTCTTTTTGTAATACAGATAACGGCTTTTTATTCTTCTTTGACATTACCTCTTTATCAGAAATACGTAAAGAAAATAGTAATGCTATGAGTAAAAATATTGCTGATCCAATTAATGCTGCTTGATATGGTAAAAAATCTGACTGTGCATTATTCTGTACGTTATTACTTCCAAAACCAGATAGTATACTAGCTAAAACAGCAACTCCTATTGCAGATCCTAATCGGTTTTGCACATTGAATATAGTAGTTGCTCTCCCCATAGAAGGTGGTGCAATATTGTTAAAAGCAGAAAATTGAACCGCACCGACAGATTGACCTAAGAAAATACCAATGCCAAACAATAGTGCCCGAATTTGCCATGGATTCGTATCATGATTTACAAAACTTAATAAAATAAAGATAACCGCCGTACTTACTAATCCAATAGAGATTACCTTTCGAGCTCCTAATTTCCTATATGACCATGGTACAATCTGCGAAGAAATCATTAATCCAATCGCCTCTGGGAATGTAGTAAGACCCGATTCCAGCGCGGAAACTCCTATTACATTTTGATACATAAGCGGAAAAATAAATAACATTCCTAGTAAACCAGCTGATGAAAACAACGAAATAAGACTCATTTTTCTAAAGACCGGTTCTTTTAATAAGTGTAAATCTAACATCGGTTGCTTTACTTTAAGTTCTACAATAATAAACAATGTAAGTAATACAATCCCAGCTATCCCAATACTAATTATTTCTGGAGAAACCCAACCTTTTGACGGGCCTTGACTGAGTGCATAGATGAGCATCGCAAAACCTGGTGCTGAAAGAACAAAACCGAGAGAATCAAAACGACCAGCCGATTTTTCAATATGCTCTGCTAAAAATAGAAGTCCAAATAGCAACGCAATGATACCAAACGGCAGATTAATATAAAATGCCCAGCGCCAGGACATTTGATCTACAAAGAAACCACCAATAATTGGTCCGATCGCTGGTGCTACAGCAATTGGAAGTACAATAAATCGAGAAATTTTTGGTCTTTCCTCTGGTGAAAATGTTCGGAATAACATCGCCATCCCGACTGGTGTTAAAAGTCCGCCACCAGCACCTTGAATGATACGAAAAATGTTTAATGAAGTAATATCATTAGCAATTCCACATAGTGCAGATGCAATTGTAAAAACGAAAAGGGCAGTTAAAAATACTTTTTTCGTACCAAAGCGATCTCCTAACCAACCAGAAATCGGAAGGAAAATAGCTAAGCTAACTAAATACCCAACATTTACAGTCCCCATTGCAGATGGGGGCACTTGCAGTTCTTTGCTTATCGTTTGCAGTGCTACATTCACAATCGTTGCATCCATCGCAGCCATAAACATCGCTGTTATATAAACGATGCTTACAACTACTTTTGGATTTATTTTTACTTTCATTATTGTTTTCCTACTAATATTTTTTCGCTAATTTGATTTTTTTTCGGCTCTAAATCATTCCAGTTAACTTCAACGTAGTCTAAGCAAACTTGTCTGCTAGCTTCTTCATGTACGACATTCCATCCAATTGGTACATCGAGAAAGGCAGGCCAGAGAGAATACTGGCCCTCCTCATTCATTAATACTTTATATGTGTAATTATCATTTTCAAATGGATTCGTCATACTTTACTTACCCCTTTCTTATTCTGCAAATATTTCGCTAGCACTTGTCCAATTTCTGTAAGTGGACCTGGCTGACATAAATCTTTATGTCTACAATCAATATCATGCTGCACGATTTCCCCGTCTAAATAATTTAGCCACGTATTTGGAGAAATAGGGTCAAACCAGTCTGGTATAACAGTAGATCTAAAGAATAAAATATCCCCGTTATAAACTTTTGGCACGTATTTCCCTAACAACCCTACTGAATTCACATATGTCTCTTTCAAGTTTAAAATAGTCTCTTCCTCAAGACTTGCTAATGCACTTCCATCTTTGCGAAGTATTGCAACCGCACTTTCCATAGTAAGTGGTTTACCATCCATGTTATCTGGATCATATCCACCTAAAGCAAGTAATGCGATTAACGCTTCTTCTTCAGTAGGTGCTTCCGTATTCGGTAAGAAGTGACCAGGATACGAATCCAGCATAACGAGTAATTCTACTTCTTCCCCTTCATTTTGAAGTTGCGCCGCCATAGCATGAACAACATTTCCTCCAAGCGACCATCCGAGTAAACGATACGGTCCGTGAGGCTGTATTTCACGAACGTGTTTTAAATAATCCGCTGCCATCTCCTCTAAGCTTTTTGGAAGTTCTTCATTTTCAGCGATACCACGTGCTTGTACACCATAGATTGGATAATCTGTTCCTAAAGATTTCATAAGTCCTGCATAACACCAACTTAATCCACCTGCTGGATGTACACAAAATAGTGGTAATTGATCTCCGCTTGCTCGTAATGGAAGCAACACATCAAGTGCACTTTGACCATTCCCCATTTCAAGTCTTTCAGCAAGACCTGCAACAGTAGGTGCTGCAAATAAAGTTCCGATATTCAGTTCAACCCCAAGTGCCTCTTTAATACGGCTCATCAGCTGCACCGCAAGAAGTGAATGACCACCAAGATCAAAGAATCCATCATCAATTCCAATTTGAGACACACTTAAAACTTCTGTAAACAAGTCGCATAGCATTTCTTCTTGCGGCGTTCTTGGTCCGCGGCTAGAAGATGATGTAATAAATTCTGGAGCTGGCAATGCCTTTCTATCTAATTTACCGTTTGGAGTTAAAGGTAACTCATTTACTACTACAAAAGCGTACGGAACCATGTAATCTGGTAAACTACCTCCTGCATGCTGACGCATTTCATTCGTATCAATCGTTTCATTATTTGATGCGACGATATAAGAAACTAATCGTTTATCCCCTGGTTGATCTTCCCGTACAATAACTGCTACTTGTTCAACTTTAGGATGTTTCATTATGACCGCTTCTATTTCCCCTAATTCAATTCGGAATCCACGAATTTTAATTTGATGATCTGCACGTCCTATATAATCTAACGTCCCATCTTGACGCCAGCGCGCTAGGTCCCCTGTACGATACATTCTTGTACCTGGCTTCCCAAATGGATCTGCGATAAAACGTTCAGCAGTTAATCCTGCTCTTCCTAAATATCCACGAGCCAGTCCTGCACCTGCAACATACATTTCTCCAACTACTCCAGGTGGCATCGGTTGTAAATAGTTATCTAATACGTATACTTTAAGATCCGGTATACTGCACCCGATTAAACTATTTGCTCGTAAAGAGACGATGCTCTCATCTAATTCAATATAACTAACATGTACCGTCGTCTCCGTTATACCGTACATATTAATAAGCTTCGGTGAATTATGAGGATGACGACTATACCAATCTTCTAATCGACTTAGTTCAAGTGCTTCTCCTCCAAAAACAACATATCGTAAAGATAATTTTTGACCAATCTCTTCATTTTCACGATCGGCTTGCATCAATTGATAGAACGCTGATGGAGTTTGGTTTAAAACAGTCACCTTTTCCTTAACAAGCAGTTTTAAAAATTCTTTCGGCGAGCGACTTACAGTATGTGGTACTACAACTAGACGCCCTCCATATAATAAAGGTCCCCAAATTTCCCAAACTGAGAAATCAAAAGCGTATGAATGGAACATCGTCCACACATCGTCTGCGTCAAATTGGAACCAATGATCAGTTGCTCCTAAAAGTCTTACTACATTTTGATGAGGTATCATAACGCCTTTCGGTCTACCTGTTGATCCTGACGTATAAATAACATAAGCAATATGTGAAGGAGATAACGGCTTAATGCGCTCCATTTCATCAATATTATCTTCACTATATTTCCCAATTTCTTCTATTACTTTCACATCATCAACTAAAATCTTTAGTGCCTCATCACATTCAACTTCCACATCTGAATTTGTTAAAACACACGATGGTTTCGCATCGTGTAGCATAAATGAGATACGATCTGACGGATAATCCGGATCTAACGGAAGGTATCCCGCACCAGCTTTAAGAACAGCTAGTAAGCTTACAACCATGTTTAAAGATCTCGGCATCGCTAAAGCAACGAGTTGATCAGGACCGATTCCTTTCGCTATTAACAAACGAGCTATTTTATTCGCTTTTCTATTTAACTCTTCATAAGTTAGCTCTTCATCTTCAAAGACGACAGCAATAGAATTTTGATTTACATGAGCCTGCTTTTCAAATAATTGTGGCAATGTCATTTCAGGTACAATTTGAAAACCACCATTCCACTTTTCTAAAACTGTATTTCGCTCTGCTAAAGTTAATATTTCTAATCTACCAATTGATTGATCCGGATGTTTCTCTGCATCATCTAATAATAGAATGAATCGTTCTATTAGTTTTTGAACCGTTTCACGTTTATATAAATCGGTACTAAACTCTAACAATCCGTGTAAGCCATTTGGCGTACCATCAGCTCCATTACTTTCACTAATCTCAAATGTTAAATCAAATTTTGCAGAACCAACACTTTGAATTTCAAGGCTCGCTTCTAAATCCGGTACATCAAACGTTGCTTCTGGCGTATTTTGGAAAGCTAACATAACTTGAAACAGCGGATGACTATTTCGAGTTCGTACTGGGTTTAACACTTCAACAAGTCGTTCAAATGGAACATCTTGATTTTCATAAGCTGCAAGGTTTACCTGCTTCACTCTATCCAATAATTCTTTAAAGCTTGGATCTCCTGATGTATTTGTACGTAACACTAATGTATTTACAAATAAACCGACTATATCCGAGAGTACATCGTCGTTTCTTCCAGCAATCGGGCTACCTAATGGTATATCAGTTCCAGCACCTAATCTTGTAAATAGTGCACTAAGTCCCGCTTGCAACACCATAAACAAACTAACTCCATTTTTACGACCAAGCTCTACTAACCTACTATGCATACCTTTATCTATATGAAAATGAATTGTTTCTCCGCGATAACTTGTTTCAATTGGACGCTGATAATCTATAGGCAACTCCATTTGATCTGGTAAACCTTTTAATTCCTCTTTCCAAAAATCTAATTGTGTTGAAATAAGACTTTCTGGTGTCTTTTCATCACCTAGTAATTGCTGTTGCCAAAGTGAATAATCTGCGTATTGAACTGGAAGGGTTTCTAATTGAACACTATCACCTTGACATCGTGCTTTATAAGCTACTGTAAAGTCTTTCGTTAACGGTTGTAATGACCAGCCATCTCCTACAATATGATGTAAAAGAATTAGTAATACATGCTCATTTTCACTCACTTTAAAAAGTTGCAAACGAATTGCTGGTTCGATATCAAGATTAAAGCTATATCTTACAGCTTCAGACAGTGTACTTTCTAATTCATCCTTACATGTATTTGTTATAATCATTTTTAAATTCAATTTATCCATTTCTAGAATTCTTTGATATGAACTGCCAAGTGAATTCGGGAAAATCGTTCTAAGTGTTTCGTGTTTCTCAACTACATCATAAAAGGCACCTTGCATTGCTTCCTCATTCAATTTTCCAGACATACGAATGACTAACGGAATATTATAAGTAGGACTTGGACCTTCTAAACAATTTAAGAACCATAACCTGCGCTGTGCAAATGAAAGTGGAACTTCATTTGGCCTACTTACTTTCTTAATAGCTGGTCTTGCGCTTTTTGCACGATCTAATTGTTTCGCTAATTCAGCAACAGTTGGTGATTCAAATAGCTTTCCGATCCCTAATTCTACACTTAACGTTTCACGAATTCTTGCCATTAAACGAGATGCAAGAAGCGAATGGCCACCCATTTCAAAGAAATTATCATCTATACTAATTCGCGAAACACCAAGTACTTCTGCAAATAAATCACATAGTATTTCTTCTTTCGGATTTCTAGCAACTCTCTCATTGTTCATTCCATTAAAATCAGGAGCAGGTAATTTCTTTCTATCAACCTTACCATTTGGTGTTAATGGTAATTCTTCTAGCACAACAAATGCTGATGGTACCATATAATTCGCTAAACTTGCTGAAACATAAGAGCGAATTTCTGAAAGATGAATCGTTTCCTTCTCTTCGGCAACGATATACGCAATGATTCGTTTATCATTTGGACGATCTTCTCGTACCATTACCACTGCTTGTTGTATATTTTCATGTTGTTGTAAAACCGTTTCAATTTCAGCTAATTCAATCCGGAAACCACGAATTTTAATTTGATGATCTGCACGACTAATGTACTCTAGCACACCATCGTTACGCCATTTCACAAAATCACCGGTGCGATACATACGTGCTCCTGGTTCTCCATAAGGATTTGCAACAAACCGTTCAGCCGTTAACGCTGGTTTTCCTAAATATTCGTTCGCAAGTCCTTCTCCTGCAATATATAATTCACCGATAACTCCAGGTGGAACAGGCTGTAACCCTGCATCCAAAACGTACACCTCTGTATTCCAAATTGGTCTTCCAATAGGAGGTATACCATTTTCACTGTCATCAATGTTCATGAAAGTAGACCAAATAGTCGTTTCAGTTGGTCCATATAAGTTAGTTATAGAGCAACCTAATTCTTTTAATTTATTTGCTAAATGTGCCGGAAGAGCTTCACCGCCAACGAGTACGTTTAGCCTTTGTAACCTCTCTGGATATTCAGTTATTAACGCCTGCCAGAGCGTCGGTGTAGCTTGCATAATTGTCGCTCTTTCTTCTTGTAACAATGTCGTTAACGCAGAAGGCTCTTGGATTACCTCTTTTTGTGCAATTGTTATACTTGCACCACTAATAAGAGGTAAATAAATTTCTAGAGCAGAAATATCAAACGCAAACGTTGTAACTGCTAATAAATGATCGTTTTCATTTAATGAAAACGTATGTTGCATGGCTAATAAGAAGTTACTTAAACCTTTCATAGGAACAATTACACCTTTTGGATTTCCAGTGGATCCTGAAGTATAAATTGTATACGCTGGGTTTAAAAGTGATTCATCATTTTTAAATGTTATATTCATATGAGAATATGTTTTTAACACTATTTTCGTTTCTTCGCTATCTAATATGATTTTTTTAATATTATTTTCTATAACTAAAGAGGATGAAACAGATGAATGTGTTATGATATACACCGGTTTTGCATCATTTACTATATAACTAATACGTTCAACTGGGTATTCTGGATCTATCGGCAAATACGCTGCACCCGTCTTTAGAACTGCTAACATACTAACTACCATTTCTATTGATCTTGGAAATGCTAAGGCAACAAACTGATTTGGTCGTATTCCTTCTTCTAATAAATAGTGTGCTAGTTCATTCGCTCGTTCATTTAGCTCTTTATACGTAAGTTTTATCCCGTTACAAGTAACTGCTATTTTATTTGGATTTTTTTGTACTTGTTTTTCAAATAATATAGGTAGATTAATTAGCTCTTCAGCTTTCTTCGTTTCATTCCATTCCAATAAAACTTTATGATTTTCCTCGGGAAGAGTAATGTTTATTTTTCCAATCGGCTCGTCTTTGTGATAATTATTTATCACTAATTCTAATAGACTCATAAATCTTTCTTTATGCAATGCTAGTTCCGCGCCGTTATATACTTCCGGATTCGCATCAAAATGAATCATTAACTCATTTTCATCGAAACGTTTATATACATTTATCGATAAATCATCAACAGGTCCTGCTGATAAATTATGTGTAATACCACGATTTCCAGCAAAGTTAAGCCCATAATCAAAAGGCATAACATTCACTAACGGCCCAAACAACCTTTGATTTTCACCTAGTAGCTTTAAGTCTCTTCTTAATTCCTCATGACGGTATTTATGATGACGACGTACGTCTCGAATTTCTTTAGAAACTTGCTGTATTAATTCCGCAAGAGTTATATTTGGAGTTACAGTGAGACGAAGTGGAACTAAATTCATTACCATGCTTGGTGTATGAATAGATACAGAACCAAGACGCCCCATCATCGGTAAACCTAAAACAATATCATTTGCGCCTGTTAATTTATGCATGTAAATACTTGTTACGGCTACAACAAATTCGGGCCAACTCGTTAACGAAATATTAATATCTTCTAGTAAAGTTTTCGTACTAGCATTTGATAGATAAGCAGTTTCTCGTAAAAATCCATTTGATGTTCTCGGCGCTCGTTCTGCTAAACTTATAACTTCCGGTTCATCTGCAAACTTTTCTAGCCAAAAAGTACGATCTTCCTGAAATTGTTTAGATTCACGATACTCATTATCTTCTTGTACAATTTTTGCAAGAGAACCAAATGGCTTTTCATTCTTGTTTGTTTCTTCTATAAGTGATGTATACTCATTCGCTACCTTTTGGCTAAGAAGTGAAAATCCATAGCCATCCATCACAATGTGATGGATGCGCTGATACCAAAAGAAACGATTATTTTCAACTTGAATAAGTACTTCAGTAAATAATTTATCCTCTGTTAAATCCACGGGCATAGATAAATCATTTTTCATCCATACTTTAGCAGCTTCTTCAGGATTTTCCTCTTTACGAACGTCAATAAAATGCATATGAAACTTTGACGATTCCTCAATAACTTGCCATGGGCCAATTTCATCCTCTTCGAAACGAACATGAAGTGCTTCTGCTTCTTTTACCACTTTACGTACAGCTAACTCGAAAATTTCTTGATTAATATTTCCGTTTATTTCTATATATTCCCCAGTATTATAAATCGGATTAAGCGGATCTAATTGCTGCGCAAACCACATACCAAACTGCGCAGATGATAACGAATGACGAATCTTTTGACTGTTAGGCATTCTTTACTACCCCTTTATTATGTAGTCTATTTGTTACAGCACTTGTGCTGCTTGTGAAGATAGTAAACGGTACCAATCATCAACAGTTGGACGTTCTGCTAAATCTGCAAAAGTGATTTCTTTCCCTTCGCGACGCCATTTCTCTACTAAACTCATAATTCTGACCGAATCAAGTCCTCTATTTAATAAGTCTTCATCAACTTCAATACTCTCTACTGGCTCACGGAGTAGTTGTGCAACTAGTTCATGTACTTCCTGTAAAGTGATTCCTTCACTGTCATCGCCTTTTACACTTTGTAAATCTTTTAATAGTAAGTTTGTTGATGTCGTTACTGCACATCTATTAGATGCATACTCCAATGCTTGTTTATGATGCTCTAGTGAAAAATCAGCAACTGCATCTGCTACAAAAAATGGCTGGATACCATCCATAAAGGCTTCACAAGCTGTTAAAAGGCAGCCAATATGCGCATAAATACCGCAAATAATAAGTTGATCTCTTCCCTGTTCATTTAAAATTTCTAATAGATTCGTCTTTTTAAATGCACTATATCTCCATTTTGTTAGGAATATATCATCCTCATCTGGAGTAAGTTCATCGACAATTTTCTTTTTATCTGGTCCAGCAGGAATACCGTCACCCCAAAAGTCTTGTAATAACCCTCGTTGTTCCAACGTTTGTCCACCAGGTTGTGCTGTATAAACAACTGGTATACCTAGTTCCTTACATCTTTCTCTTATCACCTTAATATTTGAAATTAGTTCTACTTTTGGCGATTCTGTATCGCTATATGCATCAAGAAAGTATTCTTGCATGTCATGGATTAGAAGAACCGCACGTTTCGGATTTGGCGTCCAATTCACTTTATTTTTTGGTAGTTCTGATTCAATTGGCATTTTATATACTGAAATAGATGGGATAGCCATCTAATCACTTCCTTCCAAATTTTAATAGTTTTTTATCGTTTTACTGTAATAAGTTTTTCAGCAATGGCTTTACGTAATTCTTTTTTGCTTACTTTTCCAACACCTGTTTGCGGGAATGATTCAATAAATTCAATTCGATCTGGAATCTTATAAGCCGCTATACCACGTGCTCTTAAAAACGTTTTTAATTCACTTACAGTTGGAGATTGTCCGCGAGCTATAACAAAAGCGCAAGTACGTTCTCCTAAATAATCGTCAGGCATAGATACAATTGCTACATCATGTACTGCATCATGCGCTAATAGATGATTTTCAACCTCTTCCGCAGCAACCTTCTCACCGCCACGATTAATTTGATCTTTATCTCTGCCTTCTACAATGATGTAACCTTGTTCATTTACTTTCACAAGATCTCCTGTACGATAAAATCCATCCTTTGTAAATGATCTTGCATTATGCTCTTCCGCTTTATAATAGCCACGAATTGTATATGGCCCTCTTGTTAATAAACTTCCTACTTCACCGGGCTTTACATCGTTATCATTTTCATCAACAACCCTTACTTCATCGAATGTAGACATCGGTCTACCTTGTGTATGAATAATGATTTCTTCAGGATCATTTAATCTTGTGTAATTTACTAACCCTTCTGCCATACCGAACACTTGCTGTAACGTACATCCAAATGTAGGGCGTATACGCTTCGCAACTTCGGCACTAAATTTCGCACCGCCTACTTGAATAACTTGCAAGCTCGATAAATCGTCGTTACGTGAAGATACCGCATCAAGCCAAATCATTGCTAATGGTGGAACGAGCGCTGTAATCGTAACTTTTTCTTTTTCTATAAGAGCAAATGACTCATCTGGACTACCTCCAGTTGCCAATACTACTTTTCCAGCCGCATAGAAAGTTCCAAATGTTCCTGGAGAACTCATCGGGTAATTGTGTGCTACTGGAAGAACTGCCATATAGACGCTTTCTTCATTTAAATTACAAATGTCAGCGCTAATACGTAAACTATAAATATAGTCATCATGTGTTCTAGGAATTAATTTAGAAAGTCCTGTCGTCCCTCCTGATAATTGGAGAAACGCAACATCACTTGGCTGAACTTCTGGTAACGGAACTGGATTCATGTAAAGTTCATTTATACTCACAAACTCTTCCTCTTCCCCTACTACGATTACATGTTGTAAAGTAGGCACTTTTTCTTTTACTTCTCTTGCTAGTTTTCGATAATCAAAGCCGAGAGCCTTGTCTGAAATAACGTAAGCACTCGCCTCACCAAACTCACAAAAATAACTAATTTCACTACTTCGATGTGAAGGTAGTGCAAAAACAGGAAGCGCTCCAATTCGAAATAGTGCAAAGCATATTTCGAAAAACTCTATAATATTAGGTAACTGGATTACAACTCGATCCTCTTTCTTTATTCCTAAATTCAGTAAACCTGAAGCTAAGCGATCTACCTGTTTATCAAGTTCACTATATGTTATTTGTGAATTACCACTTACAATCGCAATTTGATCTCCATGTTTTTCAGCGCGTTCTTTTAACATCGAACCAAATGTTTCTCCAAGCCAACACCCTTCTTCTCGATAGCGATTGGCAAATTCTTTTGGCCATTCCGTATAACCTATTAACATTCTTTCTTCCCCCTATTTTTCATTCAGCGAATTATCTCTTAACCCTAAAGCCTTCAACATTGTTTGGAACTTAGCTGATGTTTCTGCTAACTCATCTTCTGGCTTTGATTCAGCAACAACTCCAGCACCTGCAAATAAGCGAAGTGTATTCTCTTGCACTTCAGCACATCGAATTGTAACAATCCATTCGCCATCTCCATTTAAATCGCTCCACCCTAACATTCCTGTAAAGAATTCACGGTCAAATGGCTCAATTTTTTGAATAGCCTCTCTCGCTTCTTCCATTGGAGTTCCGCAAACTGCTGGCGTAGGATGAAGAGCAATTGCTAATTGTAAAGAAGAAGTATTTGGATCCTTAAGTTCACCTTTCACTTCTGTAGACAAATGCCACATTGCTTCACTATGAATAACTGATGGTTTTTCTGGCACATGCAATGTATGACAGTACGGACGAAGCGCAGCAGCAACCGCTTCAACTACTACCGCATGTTCATGTAAATCTTTTGGAGAAGAAAGTAATTCTTCTGCTCTTCTTTTATCTTCTACTGGATCCTCACTTCGTGGTCTTGAGCCAGCCAACGGATTTGAAATTACTTGCATACCACTACGTGAAACAAGCAATTCAGGGCTTGCTCCAATTAACGTCTTATTGTTCTCGTTTTCATCTTTCGGTAAATTCACAGCAAATGTGTAGCCGTGCTTATTATGTTCCGCTAATTCACGAAGTAGTTTTTGTTGATCAATTTTCTCGGAAGACTTAACATCCAACGATCTAGATAGAACGATTTTCCTTAAATCTCCGTCCTGAATTTTTGCTATTCCTTGCTTCACACCATCCATATAAACTTCAGGAGCTGGAACCGGTGTCATTTCAAATGTCAGTTTCTCATTTCGTTTTATCTCATTTGTTGTCTCTAACTGTAAACGCTCAGTAATTCTACTATGTTCTGGTACGATAAGTTGAACTTCTTTTCTACGATCAAAAGGCAAAGCACCAACAACGATAGGATTCGGATTTCCAGCTTGTTTTGCATTACTTAATACCGCTTGTACAAGTTCTGGAAAGCTTTCAATTTCACGATGTTTTACTGTAGTAAACTCTCCTTCTGCTAATATTGTTCGAGTTGGTGAAGCGAAAAAGAATGAAGATTCTGTCTTATAATCTTCTAAAAGTTTTTCTGACAGTTCCTTTACGGCTGTAAGTTCATTCATAGTATAATAACCTCCTGAATTTTTTATTAAGCTCCTAATGTAGCTCCGCCATCGACACATAAATTGTGCATTGTAATATGACTTGCTTTATCAGAAGCTAAAAACAATACTGCTTCAGCAATTTCTGAAGGTTGTGCAATTTTTTGTAACGGAATACCGAGTCTATATGTATTTTGAGAACCAGCAATTATATTTTCAGCTCCATTCTCATCAGCCCATAGTAATCTTTGCATTTCAGTTTCAGTAGAACCAGGAGAAACTAAGTTGCAGCGAATATTATATGCTGCAAGCTCTAATCCTAAACACTTCATAAACATTGTCGTTGCGGCTTTTGATGCAGCGTACGCAGCCATTTCCATTCTCGGAGTATTTGCCGCATTTGAACCAACTGTAACAATTGCCCCTGACTTTCTTTGCATCATATGTTTACTTACTGCTCGAGACATATAGAAAACTCCTGTAGAATTTACAGAGAAGATTTTATTCCAATCTTCATCACTTAAAGAGTGAATTGGTCCCATACGTAATACCCCTGCAACATTTATTAATATATCTATTGGTGCTATATCATTTTCAATACCGTTTACCATATCTTCAACAGCGGTACTATCACTCACATCTAAATGAAATGTTTTCATACGTGTTTTATTTAATTCATTTTCATTTAAGAGTACGTTTAACCCCTCTTCATTTTGATCAACCGCAATAACTGTAGCTCCTCTTTCTAAAAACATTTTTGCAACAACACTGCCTATACCTTGAGCTGCACCTGTTACTAAAACCGTTTTTCCATCAAATTCCCCTAAGTTCATTTCCTCTATCCTTTCATTTGAAAATTAATCTAATTAAACAAATAGCTATAATGATAACGATTATCAATATCAATGTAAAAAATAATACACTTACTAAACTAATTGGTCAAGTGTACTTTTCATCAAAATATTATTAATTGATAATGTTTTTCATTTAATATTCTTACATCGAAATGATAATCTTTCTCAATAAACTTGTCAACCTATTTTTATTTTTCAGATAAAATATTTTAGTACTTCTCAATACAATTACATCTAAAAGCATTAATAAGTACTTACATTAAAAAATTTAATTCGTACTCCTCTTTTTAAAATTGAAGAAGATAAACTGTAGATACCTTCATTTACAAAGCCTTACCAAAAACTCAAGTATATATTTTCTCAACATTTTTCTGAAAATATCAAGAAAGTATATCTTGCAATTACCGACGCATGTCGTGTTTATAATTTAAGATTTAATAAGTATTTCGAATATAATATATCAATTTATGATATTCCAATATAATCCAAACGGATACTTTACTCATTTTTTTGCCTCTAGAAAATTCCACATGTTGTAATTCATAAAAAAGCACCCTATTAAATAGGGTGCTTTTTAGTAAACATAGTGTTAAAGAAGATTTATATACTTACGCTACACTGCGATACTCTTCTTCTTTTTCTTTTTTCTGCTTAGGCACTTGGATTAAAAGTGCGATAATAAATGATACGACACATAATACGCCGATCACCATGAAAGTTGGTTTGAATCCACCTAGAACTGCACCGATAAAGGAACCAGCGAGCGCTCCAAATCCAAATCCTTGATACACAATTCCGTAGTTTTTACTATGGTTTTTCATACCGTAGAAATCACCAACGATAGCTGGGAAAATAGTGATATTTCCACCAAAGCAAAACGCTACACTTGCTACACATACGAAGTAGATACCATAATTTAAATCTACGAAACTTAAAACCAAGACTGAAGCTGCCATAGCAACAAATGTACCAGTAACGATTTTTAAACGGCCGATTTTATCTGATAACGGTCCTAAAATAATACGACCTAATGTATTGAAGATTGCAACCATAGCCACCGCATTAGCTGCTGTCGCTGCGCTAAGCCCTACAAGTTGAACACCAATGTCTTTTACCATACCAATTAAGTATAAGCCACTCATACATGATGTAAATAACATAATAAATAATAAGTATACTTGTTTTGTGCCTAACATTTCTTTCGTTGTATATTCCTGAGTTTTTGTTTCATGAACTGCTCCTTGATCTGCAGCTTGATGGATTAAACAAGCGCCAAGGACAATCATAGCTGTAACAATTAACCCCCAGTATATAAACGCTTGTGATACACCAACTGATTCAATTAACTGTGCGTTAATATATTTAAAAATTAAGCTACCCGAACCATATGCAGAGACAGAAATACCAGCAATTAAACCTTTACGCTTTGGAAACCACTTTATTAAATTGGATAATGAAGTGATATATGCTGTACCATCTGCATAACCTACAACAACCCCTGCTAGTACATAAAGCAATATTAATGAGGAAGCTTGTGAACTAAGTATTAATCCTAGTCCTAATGCTAGTCCAGCTATCATAATAAGTTTTCGAAGTCCCCACTTTTCTTGCAATTTACTCGCAAATAAAGTTGAAAACGCTAAGGAAAGACTAGTAATTGAGAAAGTTATAGCAACAGCGTTTAGACTCCAACCATATTTACTAACTAAAGGCTGATTGAATAAACTCCATGTATATATCGTCCCAAGTCCCATTTGTACTATGACTGTGCCAAGGACAACAAGCCATGGATTAACATTTGATTTTTTCATATCATTCCGCCTCCTCTTTCTATTTCAATGCTATTCGCTAAATATGCTTTTTTTATTTTTATTTTCGCCACCTCATTCGACTTAACAACTTCATTGTATAGGATGTTTTCGCTCATGTAAGCACTTACAAGACGGAGCGTCAAAAATATGGAATCAGTTACAGAAAACGAAGGGTGAAATACAAAAAACTACTTGTTAAATACGTAGTAGTTTTTATAATGTTTTACATCAATACGACTTATGTGTGTGTTCATATCCTCTTTTATACAAAGTTATGCGCCCTGTTACACCATGGCTGGACTTCAAAATTTTGATTATCCTATACAAACAAAAAAACACCATATTCTTTTTAACTCTCCAGCTTTATAACATGTTGCGTCTATATTTCTTAATACAAATCATTTAATAGTCTTGTAATCTGGCTTCTCGTTACAATGCTTGTAATCAAAAATCCCACCACTTCCACTTCCGTATATCTTGTTTTTCTAACGGAACATACAAAATTACAACGTTTTTTTACAATTTTCTACATAAAAACAGAAAATATATAATTCATTTACATAATGTTGCACTTTAATTTTTATTAAACAACAAATATTTTATTGATAAATAAAACTAAACATTCACTAATATATCTATACGTGGTTTAATATATATAATAAACAAACATTTCTGACTTTTATAAGGAGGTACTATGAAAGCAAACGTAGGCGATACTATACTATTTCAACGAAATAACTTAAAGATCACAGCATCTGTACTAAAACTATACACTGAATCGGTCTTAGTTGAAGTTACAGATGTAAGCGGTGGTACTTTTGAATTTGACCGAACAATTGTAAATCATAAAAACTATAAAATTTTAAATGCAAATAAATAAAACAATACAAAATAGCCCCTGCTTAACAGCGGAGGCTATTTTGTATAATAACAATTCATTAATTTATATATCCTAAAACACTAACAATCTTGCTTGCTTTTAAATTATTAATATAATAATAAATTTCTAACCCTCTTCTCTCAGCTCTTAGCACTTTACCTTTCATTTTTGATAAATGCTGCGAAACAGTCGATTGAGGAATATTTAATATTTCTGTTAATTGTGTTACATTACAAGTTTTGCGTGCACTTAATTCATTTACAATTTGTAATCGTATTGGATGTGCCATTATTTTTAAAATATCCACATCTTCTTCAGTTACTAAACTTTTTTTTATCTCGCTCGTATATGTTGTCATAAGACATTCCCCTTTTATTTGAATTCCTTTTTATTAAAATCTGCTTCTAAATAAAATATTATCTCTAATATACAATTAAGACCCTTATATAGAAATAATAGGATTTTGATTATTTAAAAACAGCAATACTATACAATTTCATCTATTTGGTACATATACATAATACAATTTCAATTTGTGCTCTATGTGAAGTTAGCATAAATTTATAATGAAGATTTTTCAAACAATTCACATCTAACTATATACTTCCTCATAATACTATCCAGTGATTTTAACATATTTTAGGCATTTGTATATACTATCTACAAAAGAAATGTTGTTTAGGGGGAATTCAAATGCCAACAATGTTACAAGAAGAAGTTGAAGAAGCGCGCGAAACATATGTCAGTCGTATCATATTGGTCGGCGGATCAGCTTTATTTCTAGTAGGTGGTGTTATATCAGCAATTTCGGCCTTTAAAACGTATAATCGCTTAGAAAATACACCGCCTTCTACAGATAACTCGTAGGTGAATTATGTAGTTTTGAATAAAAAACAAATGCCATCTCTATAATGAGGCGGCATTTGTTTTTTCGTAAGTTCTATACTAGAAAATTGCAAACAATACTTTGAGCATGAATTATAATTGAACTTACTTCACCACAAATCTCGTCTGACTACACCCATCCTTCTGCTTCGTTACTTCTAATACAGCTGGCATTGCGTTTTTCAGTTCTTGAACGTGTGAAATTACACCGATAAATCGGCCTGATTTTTGTAAGTCAATTAAGGCGTCGACTGCTTTCGTTAATGACTCTTCATCTAATGAGCCGAATCCTTCATCGATAAACATCGTTTCGATGGAAATACCACCCTCATACGCTTGAATTACATCTGCCATTCCAAGCGCTAAGCAAAGTGATGCGTTAAATTTTTCACCGCCAGATAATGTTTTTACATCTCGGGTTTGACCTGTATATGCATCATATACATCTAATCCTAATCCACTTTGTCGATTCCTCTTTTCAACTCGTTCGCTTCGTTTTAAATAAAATTGTCCATTTGATAATTTACGTAGTCGTTCGTTCGCAATTTGAACAATTTGTTCTAAATACTCAATTAAGATGTAACGTTCAAAGGATATACGACTATCGTTATCCCCTTTCATTACTTCATATAAATCAACAAGTTCTTGGAATGCTTTTTCTTCCTCATGAATTTGTTCATCAATTCGTTTAATATTTTCATGTAAATCCGTAATATATGATACGGCATTTTGAGCACGTTGTCGTTTTTCTTTAATAATATCAAGGTTAATTTCCAATTCTTTCACTTGCTCATCTAATGAAGAAATGTCCATATACTCTTTATCTTTTAAGTCTGCTTTTAATTCTTCAATTTGTTTTGTAAGTACTTCTAGAGATGAGTAATAACTTTGAATTTCTTGTTGTAACTTATCCATCTCAGCATCATTTAATTTGGATTCTTTATATGTTAATTGATCTGTAAATCCGCTTTGTTCTAGCTCTTTCATAAAGCGTGTGAACGTCTCTTCTTTCTTCTCTTTTGCACTATTAAATTGATTAGAAGCATTATCATGTTCTGCTTGAATACGTATATTTTCATTTTTCCAATGTTGATACGCCTCTTGTACTTTCTCCCATTCATCTTCCATTAACCTAAGTTCTTGCAGAGCTTGGTCAAACTGTACTTTCCAAGCTTGTACCGTTTGCAAGCTTTCCGGAATATTTTGCTTATCATGTTCATATGACGTACGAAGCTGCATACACTCCATTTCAGTACGGTGCTGCACAGTTTCTACTTCACGCTTTTGTTTCTGGAGTTCTTCTACTTTTTCTTCTACGCTTTTTATATTCACAGCAATTTGCTTACGCGTTTCTTCACTTGCTTTTAACGCATTAACTTCTGCTGCTAATTGCTTTCCTTTTTGAACGAGCGCACTATATGTTTCTACTAATTCTTCTGAGCGATAGCCTCGCTTTAGCACTTCTTCTATCACTTGTTCATATTGAACTCGATAGAAATTCCACTTTTCTTCTAATTGAACATGTAATTTTTCCGCAATATTTTTCTTTTCTCTTAGCTCATTTAACTCTTTTTCATCAATTGCATTACTTTGCTCTGTAGCTTTTTTCGGGTGGTCCATACTACCACATACAGGACAAGATTCACCATTATGTAAATGAAGAGCTAATATACTAGCTTGTTCACTTAACCAGCGGCGTTCCATATTTTCATATGTACTAACTGCCTGTTGCATCTTATGAAACGCACTTTCTTTTTCTAGCTCGTATTTTTGTTTTTCTTGCCATACATCATATGCCTGCTTTAATACTTTTGCATCTTCTCGCATATTCGTTAGTTCTTCTACTTTAGCTACATATTGTTCAAGCGCTGCTTCTAATTGCTGTAATTCGCCAGACATTCTTTGTTTTTCATTTTTATGCGCTTCTAGTTGTTCATCTAACTTTTGCATACCTTCTTTTAATTTTCCTATTTGAATTTCAGCATTTTGCAAATTTAACTTTTTCTCAGCTAATGATGCAATAATTGGCTGTAACTCTTCTAGTCTTTGAACTTGTTTTTTAGCATTTTCTCGCTCGGATGCCTTATTCTTTAATGCTTCATATTTCTCCTGAGCAAGTGCAAAACTGTTCATTATATGCTCTTTTTTTGCGATTATCTGTTTTAACAAACTTTCAGACTGCTGTTCATATTGCATCGCTTCCTCATACCATTGCTCAAATGGTAATAATCGCTTCGCCTGTTCCGCATGTTTAAAAGATTTTTCTTTCATTTCGATTAAGGCACGGTTTTCTTGTAAAATACTGTACTTCTCATTCTTTTGTTCTAAATCTTTGAATTTCTCATTTACAGCTTTTGCTGCATGAAAACGTGCCTCTGCTTCTTTTAATTGTTTCGTTTTGTCATTTTGTTCTAAGTGTAATTGCTCAACCTCTGCATTGTACCAAACTGTTTCTTGTTCTAATGCCTCTACTACTTGATGTGTATTCACATGCTCTTGCTCCACTAATGTCTCTAATAATGCCCCATCACGTATTGGTAATTTAAATACATTACGGAAATATAGCTCACGTTCTTTTTGTTTTTCTTGTAAGACGTCTTTCCATTGTTTACGTTTTTGATCTAATATCTCACGCATTAATTTATAACGATCTGTTTTAAAAATGCGGCGTAGTATTTCTTCTTTATTTTCCGTTTCAGATGTTAATAATTTTCGGAACTCTCCTTGCGGTAACATGACAATTTGGCTAAATTGATGTTTACTTAATCCAATTAAATCTTCAACTTTTTTATTTACATCCGTTACATGAAAACGATCGACACATGGAACTTTTTCCTCATCAATTACTTCATATAATTCGACTGCATGTCCTGTAATTGTTTTATTTCCTTGTTTTTTATGGCCCAGTTGTCGATTAATTTCATAACTTTTTCCTTTTAATTGAAAAGTTAATTCCACACTTGTATAAACATCATCATCAGCAAATTGGCTACGAAGCATGTTTGTATCACTGCGCTCTTCTCCACTAGCCTCTCCATATAATACATAACAAATCGCATCAAAAATCGTTGTCTTTCCAGCTCCTGTATTTCCAGAAATAGCAAAAATACGATGCTCACCAAGATCTTTAAAATCGATTACTTCTTTCTGTTTATATGGACCAAACGCGGTCATTATAAGCTGAATCGGTCTCATCCTCGCTCACCTTCCCGTTCTTGCACTGTTTGCAAAACATCTAAAAATAGACGTTCTTTCTCTTCTGATAAATCTAGCCCTTTCATTTCTTTATAAAATGCTTTTAAAAGAGATAAATCATCCGTTTTATGTCTTGAAACAGTTACTTCATTTTCATCTGTGAACTCTCGTCTTTGAATAGATCTTTCAACATGCATTGCATTTGGGTATACAGAACGTATTTTTTCCATTGGCTGCAAGACAGGATTTTCATCTAATAATTTCACAAACACATAATCTTCACTCACTGGATGAAGCAATAAATCGTCTATTTTCGCTTCTACTGTACGCATTTTACGACGTGGTGTAAGTAAACGTTTTTCAATTGTTGTTTCACCTTTTTCATCCAGTTCCACAATATAATATCCTTTTTTATGCTTTTCTTCAGAAATAGAATATGCAAGTGGTGAACCTGAATAACGAATTGTCTCATTACGTACAAAATGCGCTTGATGTAAATGGCCAAGCGCCGTGTAATGAAACTTATCAAAATAATGGCTATTTACATATTCAGCACCACCAATTGAAAGTGGTCGTTCCGCATCACTCGTATTTTCCTCTGCCTCTCCTGAAGAAGTTACAAATGCATGTCCTACAAATATGTGTCTCGCTTCTTTATCCATCGTTTCAGAGAGTTCGTTCATAAAAATACGCATCGCATCATCATGAGAACGAACATCTTCATTTTTCAATATATGTCTAACAATACTTGGATCTGCATACGGAACGAGATGGAAATGAACCTCTCCGTATTCATCATTTAAAACAACAGGATTGTATGGAAACTGGAATTGTCCAACAATATGTAATCCTTGTTTTTTCATTAAATTACTACCAAAATGTATGCGGTCCGGACTATCGTGGTTTCCTGCAACTGCGATTATTGGTGTTTGTAAATCAATAACTATCTTTTGTAATACATCATTTAATAAGTCTACTGCTTCTGTAGGTGGAATTGCTCGGTCATATAAATCTCCTGCAATAATTACAGCATCCGGTTTTTCCTCTTCAACAGCTTGTACAAACTGATCTAACACAATTTTTTGATCTTCAGTCATATATACACCATGAACAAGCTTACCTAAATGCCAATCCGCTGTATGAAAAAACTTCATATTACCCTTCTCCTTTTAGTTTACTGATTGTAGTGAAACAAGCTGATAGTTTAGTGTAGTTTTTCCGTTCTCCCATTCTAACTTTTGGACAATTGCACTACCGATTCTTTCTTCGTTTGATTTATATAAAGGCAATATTTCTTGAATAGTAAATAGATGATAACCATCTAAAATTAATTGAAATAAATTATCTTCTATATGTAATCTTACTTCTTTTTCATTTGAAATAATTTTTGTATGCATCTCAAATTTCATGCTAGATACAACCCCTTTTTTCTAATCTCTACATTTTAATAGTATAGTGGTCATGCAAGATTGACAAGTAAATACACCGCGATGTACATACTTTTTTAATTATAAATATTTTATGTTTTTTTATATGAAATACGGTATGTGAAATTATTAATCTACAAAAATAAAAATGCCCTTTTAGGCATCCTTATTTTTGTAAGTACTCTTTCATAACGTAGTACAATACAGTTATTAAGACAATCGCTACAAAAAACGCAAATACGGCCACAACATACCCATCTTTATTTAATAAAAAGCATATGGAAATAGATATTATAAAAATCGGAAACACGAGACGTACCTTAGCCTTCACTTCTTCTGTCGTATCTGTATGATGAAAATACTGTGTAATTCCTACCATAAGAGATGACAAAATAATAACCGACAATAGTAAAGGTCCTGGCATTCCGATCTCTCCTTTCTCTATTTCTAATTATATACAAACCCCGCGCTCTTTAAAAGTTAGATAATTCAGCCTTTTAACTTTTTCTACATCCACTCTTTAATTTACGCCACGTATAATAACTCAATATAAGTTATACATATAATAGCGCCTTCAACACGACATTTTCAAATAATAGCACTTACAGTAATGTTGTAATATTCCTCTTCATTCTCTGAAATCCTGCAAATATAACTCGTCAAAATATGCGATAAATACTAACACTAAGCACCTAATTTAGACAAAAATTATAGAGGACATTTCAGCATGTATCAAGAAATAAGAATAGAAAGATAAGTAAGGGAGGATTTATAATGACTGAACACGTTTTATTTTCTGTTAGCGAAAACGGCGTTGCATCTATTACTTTAAACCGTCCAAAAGCACTTAATTCTTTATCCTATGACATGTTACAACCAATTGGGAAAAAACTTAAAGAGTGGGAGCAAGATGAGCGTATTGAACTCATCGTTTTAAAAGGAGCTGGGACGAAAGGTTTTTGTGCAGGTGGTGATATTAAAACGCTATACGAAGCACGTTCTAACGAAGTTGCATTACAACATGCAGAGCAGTTTTTTGAAGAAGAATATGAAATTGATACATTTATTTATCAATACAAAAAACCAATTATCGCTTGTTTAGATGGAATTGTAATGGGCGGTGGTGTCGGTCTGACAAATGGAGCGACGTATCGAATTGTAACAGAGCGTACGAAGTGGGCAATGCCTGAAATGAACATCGGTTTCTTCCCTGATGTCGGTGCTGCTTATTTCTTAAATAAAGCGCCTGGATATACTGGTCGATATGTTGCTTTAACGGCATCTATTTTAAAAGCTCCTGATGTATTATATATTAACGCTGCTGATTACTTTATGACATCAGATTCATTACCCAATTTCCTTACCGCACTTGAAAATGTAAATTGGAAAAAAGAAGATGTACATACTCATTTAAAAGAAGTTATTCGTACATTTGCAACTGCTCCAAACTTAAATGGCAATCTTTCTTCTTCAGTAGAAGAAATTAATTCGCATTTTGCATTCGATACAATTGAGGGAATCATTCAATCGTTAGAGAAAGATCAAAGTCCATTTGCCCAAACAACGAAAGAAAAGCTATTATCCAAATCCCCTGTTTCATTAAAGGTAACATTAAAACAGTTTATTGATGGCCAAGAAAAGTCAGTTGAAGAATGTTTCGCGACAGATCTTATACTCGCTAAAAACTTCATGCGACATGAAGATTTCTTTGAAGGAGTACGCTCCGTTGTAGTTGATAAAGACCAAAATCCAAATTATAAATATAAACAATTAAGTGATGTTTCAGAAGAAGATGTAAATCGATTCTTTAACTTACTTAACGCTTAAACAAAGAGGCCATATATTGTAGCACACTCTCAGCTACTCTATATGGCCTCTTCTTTTTAGTTAAATAATTTTAAATATAATTTAATTTTATTTAACTAAAATGTATGTTAAACTGACGTTAATCGAATTTTCTAAAAACAACAAAGGAAGGCGGATAACATTATGGAAAATTTTTTTCTGTTTATTATTATGTCTATATGTCTTATTATTCTACCCGGTCCTGATACAGCAATGGCTACGAAAAACACATTGATTGCCGGCAAAATCGGCGGCGTAAAAACTGTTTTTGGTACTTGTGTTGCGCTTTTAATTCACACTTTAGCTGCTGTAATTGGTCTTTCAGCACTTATTGTAAAGTCTGCTCTTTTATTTTCTATTTTTAAATATGTTGGTGCTGTATATTTAGTCTATATTGGTATTAAAGCCCTTTTAGCAGTAAGAAACACAGAAGACTTAAATACAGATGACATTCCAATAAATAATGATAATAAACATACTTCTTGCTTTCGCCAAGGGTTTCTTACAAATTTACTAAACCCTAAGGTTGCAGTCTTCTTTTTAACTTTTTTACCACAGTTTTTAAATCCAAATCATAATACATTTATACAACTTCTCGTTATGGGACTTACTTATCTCATTTTAACAGTCATTTGGTTTGCTTTTTATATATTTTTAATTGATAAAATTAGTGCTTTTATGAAAAAACCAAAGACACAGCGTTATATTCAAGGGATTACAGGAATCGTCTTAATTGGGTTTGGTATTAAATTAGCCTTTGAAAGAAATAGTTAACACAATACAAACGAAAATACACTACTTCATTATGAGTAGTGTATTTTCGTTTGTATTATTTTGATAATGAGTGGGAATGCACCCCACTCATTATCATTTCACTTTATTAAAACCAGCGCTCAGTTACAACTTTTTTACGTGTATAAAATTGAACGCCATCCGTACCATTTGTACCAAGATCTCCAAAGAATGAAGCTTTGTTTCCTGCAAATGCGAAGAATGCCATTGGTGCTGGAACATTAACGTTTACACCAATCATACCAGCATCAATATTGTCTCGGAATGTTTGTGCATGTTTTCCATTTGATGTATAAATAACAGCACCATTCGCAAATTTCGATTGATTTGTCAGCTTAATACCTTCTTCTAAATCTTTTACTCTTACAATACTTAATACCGGAGCGAAAATTTCATCTTGCCAAATTTTCATTTCTTGATTTACACCATCAAAGATTGTTGCACCAACAAAGTAACCTTCTCCAACTTCTTCATTGATTTTACGGCCATCTACTAGTAAAGTTGCTCCATCTGCTACACCACTATTAATATAGCCTAAAACACGTTCTTTATGAGATTCACGGATTAATGGTCCAACATAATTATCTTCGTTGAAACCGTCACCTACTTTTAACTTCTTCGTTTCCGCTACTAATACATCAATGAATTCATCAGCAATTTCATCAACTACTGCTACTACTGAACATGCCATGCAGCGCTCTCCACTACTTGCAAACGCAGACCCAATTACACCTTGTACTGTTTTCTCAAGGTTGCAATCTGGCATTACAATCGCATGGTTTTTCGCACCTGCTAACGCTTGTACACGTTTACCATTTTTTGTACCAGTTTCATATACGTAGCGTGCCACTGGCTCAGAGCCAACAAACGAAACTGCTTGAATATCTTTATTTTCTAAAATACTATTTACAACATCTTTTCCGCCTTGTACTAAATTTAATACCCCTTTTGGAAAACCAGCTTCATAGAATAACTCTACAAGTCGCTCAGCTAAAAGTGGCGTTCTTTCAGATGTTTTTAATACAAATGTATTACCGCAAGCAATTGCAAGTGGGAACATCCATAATGGAATCATCATCGGGAAGTTAAACGGTGTAATACCAGCAACAACTCCGATTGGGTAGCGCCAAATCGATCCATCAATTCCACTAGCAATATTCGGAAGAGCTTGTCCCATCATTAAATTTGGTGCTGATGTTGCAAGTTCTACCGCTTCAATACCACGCTGTACTTCACCAGTTGCATCCGTTAGCGTTTTACCGTTTTCTAGCGTAATGATTTTTGCAAGCTCTTCTTTATTTTCTTGTAACAGTTGTAGATATTTGTATAGTTGTCTTGAACGATTTGAAACTGGCACTTTAGACCATGTTTTGTATGCCGCTTTTGCCGCTTCAACAGCTTTTTCAACATCTTCTTTTGGAGAAAGTGGAACGTAAGCGATGATTTTTCCAGTTGCCGGATTCGGAACCGCTTCTACTTCCGTACCAGTAGATTCTACCCATTCGCCATTAATATGATTTTTCACTCGTTTAATTTCAGTTGTAATCATTATATTCTCTCCTTTTTTATCATGGTTTTTATAAGTGCACTATTTTTGATTAGAAATTAATTGTTCGCTAACTTTCTTATATAAAGCAGCCATATCGTTTTCACCATATCCTGCCTCACTCGCTTCTTCATATACGTTTAATAGCATCTCACTTACTGGTAAGTGGAGTTCACTTTCTTTAGCTAAATCTACTGCAAATCCTAAATCTTTCTTTAATAAATTTACAGTAAAGCCTGGCTCATAATTTTCTGATGCAATGAAACTTTTATAATTACGCTCATAAATTCTACTTTGACCGTAACTTACATTTAAAATATCAAACATTTTATCTAAATCCATATTGTTCTTTTTCGCTAATGTTAAAGCTTCACTCACACCAGCTGTATAAAAACCAATTAATAGATTGTTAATTAATTTAACAGTTGTACCACTATCAATCTGCTCACTAACATGGAAAACATTCGCTCCAAGCACTTCCATGACAGATTCAGTTTTCTCATATACTTCTTTCGATCCACCAACCATAAACGTTAATGTACGGTTTTCTGCACCAATTACCCCACCGCTAACAGGTGCTGCTAAAAAGTCTACTTTCTTTTCCTTCGCCGATTCCTCTAATTGTTTGTTTAATTGTGGAGATACTGTACTTGTATCAATTAAAGCTACATTCGAGTGGCTATTTTCAAATAATCCTTCTTCCCCAAAATATACCGCTTCCACAGCACGCGGTGAAGGCAAACTTGTAAAAATCACATCGCATGTCTCTGCTAGTTTTGAGATTGATAGGCCGATAATTCCTCCTTCTTTTTCAAAGGAAGCTTCCGCCTCTTTATTCAAGTCCACTCCATATACTGTGTAGCTAGATTTAACTAAATTTTTAGACATTGGAAGACCCATGTTACCTAAACCGATAAAACCAATCTTTTTCATATCGCTTTCCTCCTATTTACACAATATATTTCCCGCGATTTATAATAACTTTCGCAATATCTCTCTTTTTCGTAAATAAGTTTGAGTATAAAGGCACTAATAATTGACGGATTTCAGCTAATATTTCTTGTCTATTTTGTTCTTCTGTGACAGCTGCTGAAAGAATGGAAATCGCGGATTCTTCTACTTTACGATATCCTTCTTCACAAATAACATCTGTTATCATTTGTTTCGTACGCTCTTTTTCCTCACCATTTTTACTAACTGCTTTCCTCGTACGTAAAAATGCTGATTCCATGACGTACACGTCCGTCAACATATTTGATAATACGCGTGAATATTCTTGCTCTTGCTCAATTTTTATTCCTGGAGTTTTAGAGAGCGTTTTCAAAGATTGTTTCAACAATTTTTTCGCTAATAAAATGTAACGATGGTTTCTTTCTACATTTGCTACATCAATTTCTACTTCAGCATCTTCTATTTTCTCGATTTGCTTCATTAACATTTTTGCAACTGTTAATCTATTAATTTCATTCGTTCCTTCAAAAATACGACTAATTCTAGCATCACGATATAATCGTTCTACTTCGTATTCTTGCATATAACCGTAACCACCATGAATTTGTACAGCTTCATCTACGATATAGGCAAGCGTTTCAGAAGCGTTTACTTTATTCAGTGCACATTCAATTGCAAATTGGGACATTTTTTTCATAAGATCTTCATCACTCTCATGAATTGCTTCATCAATTACACCCGCTGTACGGTAAGCTGCACTTTCTGCTCCATATGTAGAAATAATCATATTGGCAATTTTCTCTTGAATCATCGTAAAATCTACTAATTCTGTTTGGAACTGTTTTCGCTCTTTTCCATATTGAACTGATAAACCGATTGCTTGTTTTGCTGTTCCAATATTTCCAAAAGCAAGTTTTAGTCTAGCGAAGTTAAGGATATTAAGAGCTACGTGATGCCCTTTCCCAACTTCCCCTAAAATATTTTCAGCGGGGATGACAACATCTTCTAAAATAAGCGTCGCTGTTGAAGAACCTTTAATCCCCATCTTCTTTTCTTCTAATCCTATTGATACACCTTCACATGTTCTTTCGACAATAAACGCTGTCATTCCTTTATTTGTCTTCGCAAAAACAACGTATACATCTGCCATATGAGCATTTGTAATCCACTGCTTCTCACCATTCAACTTCCAAGCAGTACCCTCTTCATTCAATACTGCACTCGTTTTTGCACTTAATGCATCAGAACCAGCATTTGGCTCAGTTAAAGCATAAGCCCCAATCCATTCTCCCGATGCGATTTTCGGTAAATATTTTTCTTTCTGTTCTTTCGTTCCATAATATATGTAAGGCAATGTACCTACACCGGCATGTATATTAAAAGAAACGCTAAATGCACCAGCGTAACCCATTTTCTCTGCTACAAGACCTGAGACAGCCTTTCCTAACTCGAATCCGCCATAATCTTCTGGTACCTCAATGCCTAATAATCCAAGTTCCCCAGCTTTCTCAAATAATTGACGAGAAACTTTATAGTTATGTTGTTCAATATTCTCAATTTGCGGGACAATTTCTTGTTTAACGAATTGTTCTGTCGTTTTTGCAATTAAATCTTCATCCCCTGAAAAATCTTCTGGTGTAAAGAAAGTATTATTCACATCTTTATTGAGTGAAAAAAATTCATCCCATGGTAACTTCGTTTTCTCCATCTGAATCCCCCTATCATTTCGGCCTTCGTTGCTCTTTGCATATGCTCGTCTACGATGAGTGGAATATCTTATTATTGAAAACAGAAGGCGATGATTTTTCACATCAAGCAGTTCGTTTTGCCAAAGATGTATTTTCATCGCCTAAATCCTTCTACCTATTGATCTTCAGATAATACTGTTTTTGCAATTCCAGTATCTAACTCTTCAAAGTCATGATATGAAATTGTTTCATATAATTCACTTCTCGTTTGCATATTAGAAAGTGCATCTTTTTGAGAACCTGTTTCCTTAATTAGCGTAAACACATTCTCATATGCTTTTGCAGCAACACGAAGTGAAGTTACAGGATAAATTACCATTTGGAAGCCCATATTCGCAAATTCCTCTGCACTATAATATGGTGTTTTTCCGAACTCAGTCATATTTGCTAGTAAAGGTGCATTCACTTTGCTAGTAAATAAACGGAATTCTTCTTCCGATTGAAGCGCTTCTGGGAATATTGCATCTGCCCCTGCTTTTACATATGCATTCGCTCTTTCAATCGCTGCATCTAATCCTTCCACGCCGCGAGCATCTGTGCGTGCTACAATATATAAACTTGGCGCAACTTCTTTAATCGCTTTAATTTTTTGAACTAATTCTTCTGTAGTAACAAGTTTCTTACCATTTAAATGTCCACATTTCTTTGGTAATTGTTGATCTTCAATTTGAACAGCCGCTACTTTCGCTTCTATCATTTCTACAGCTGTTCTCGCTACGTTTAGTACTCCACCAAATCCTGTATCAATATCAACAAGAACTGGTAAATCTGTAGCTCTAACTAGATCTCTTGCTCTTTCAGCTACTTCAGTAGATGTCACGATTCCTAAATCTGGTAGACCTTTACTTGCAGTGTAAGCAGCTCCCGATAAATATAGAGCTGAAAAACCTGTATTTTTCGCAACAAGAGCCGCCATTGCATCATGAGCACCTGGAATTTGCAAAATTTCATTTGCTTCTACTAAAGCTCGGAAGCGATTCGCAAGCTCCTCTTGTGTTGACTGTTTATTCACAACCCAAGCCATTATAAATTCCCCCTATTATTAAATTAAGAATAGATCTACAAATTCGTTTACATTCATATTTTCTAGTTTTCCTTCATTTAGACAAGCATCATGGATTTTTTCTTGTTGCTTACTAGAATAATGACCTGCCATATTTGCAGTGAATTTTCGAACAACTTTTGGAATTGCTTCGTCTCTACGGAAACGGTGGCCAAGTGGGTATTCACATTCCACATTTTCTGTTACAGTACCATCTTTAAAATGAACTTGAACAGCGTTGGCGATTGAGCGCTTGTTCGGATCAAGGTAATCTAAACTGTACTGTTTGTTTTCAACAACAACCATCTTATTACGTAATTCATCTACACGTGGATCATTCGCTACTACATCCTCATAATCATCCGCAACGATATCTCCTTTTAATAAACCTATTGCCGTAATGTATTGTAAGCAATGATCGCGATCAGCTGGGTTATTTAATGGACCTTCTTTATCGATAATACGAATTGCTGACTCATGAGTTGTAATTGTAATACGATCAATTTCATCTAATCTTTCTTTAAGTTCCGGATGTAATTTCACTGCACATTCTGCAGCTGTTTGTGCATGGAATTCTGCTGGGAATGACACTTTGAATAATACATTTTCCATTACATAAGATTCTAGCGGTCTTGCTAATTTTAATTCTTGCTTGTTAAATAACACATCTTGGAATCCCCATCCTGGTGCAGATAATGCCGTTGGGTAACCCATTTCACCTTTTAGAGCAGTCATTGCAAGATGAACACCGCGGCTCGTCGCATCACCTGCTGCCCATGATTTACGTGAACCTGTATTTGGAGCATGACGATATGTACGAAGACTAGAATTATCAATCCAAGCATGTGATAGTGCATTAAAGATTTCTTCACGCGTTCCGCCAAGCATTTTCGCAACTACTGCAGTTGTTGCTACTTTTACGTATAATACATGGTCAAGACCAACACGGTTTAAGCTGTTTTCTAAAGCAAGTACACCTTGAATTTCATGTGCTTTAATCATCATTTCTAGTACTTCACGTACTTTTAATGGTTCTTTTCCTTCTGAAATACGAACGCGGCTAATATAATCTGCAACTGCTAAAATTCCGCCTAAGTTATCAGATGGATGTCCCCACTCTGCTGCAAGCCAAGTATCGTTATAGTCTAACCAACGGATCATACATCCGATATTAAATGCGCCTTTTACTGGATCTAGCACATAAGATGTTCCTGGTACACGTGTACCATTTGGCACGATTGTTCCTGGTACAACTGGTCCTAATAATTTCGTACACTCTGGGTATTGTAGTGCTAAAATTCCACATCCAAGTGTATCAAGTAATACGTAGCGAGCCGTACTGAATGCCTCTGCACTTGTAACCTCTTTATTTAATACATAGTCCGTAATTTCTTCTAATAATGCATCTTTTTGTTTAATTTCATTTGTTTTAATCATGCTATTCTTCCCTTTCTGTCGAAAATTCGTTATTATTAATGATGGGTGTCGGTCAAACACCCATCTGGCGGGCGGCGCTAACAACTCCCCAGTTGTTTTTATTTACTAAATGCATGTCGCTCGCCAATATAATTTACACGTGGACGGAACAAGCGATTGTTCGCATGTTGCTCAATTACGTGTGCACATAGCCCTACTGTTCTAGAACTAAAGAAGATTGGTGTGTAAAGTTGAATTGGAATACCAAGCATCCAATATACTGGAGCAGCATAATAATCAAGATTCGGATAAATTCCTTTTTCCTTCTCCATAATTTTTTCTCCAGCTTCACACATTTCATATAGTGTATAATCGCCTTTCACATCACATAACTGCTTTAATGCTTCCTTCATCATAAGTGCTCTTGGATCCATCTTTTTCATATAAACACGGTGTCCAAAGCCCATAATTTTTTCTTTGTTATATAGTTTCTTCTGTAATAACTCTTCAAATTTCTCAACATTACCAGCTTCTAAAAGCATGTACATAACCGCTTCATTCGCACCGCCATGAAGACTTCCTTTTAAGGATGCAACTGCTCCTGTTAAAGCGCCGTATAAGTCGGATTGCGTTGATGCAATAACGCGTGCTGTAAATGTAGAGTTTGGCATTTCATGTTCACTATATAAAACAAGGGAACGATCAAAGATTTTCTCTTCAAGTTCAGTTGGTTTCTTTCCAGTTAACATATAGAAGAAATTCGCACTATATGACAATTCTTGAAGAGGCTCAATTGGTTCCTCATTATTTAAAATATGGTAGCTATTCGCTACAATATTTGGCACTTTACTTAAAAGCTTGTATCCTCGACTTTTATTCACTTCTAACGAGCGGTTTTCGATATCACTATCGTAACCAGCTAATGCAGACACGCCTGTACGTAGCCCATCCATAGGATGCGTTTCCTTAGGCAATGCCTTTAGAACATTGAATACACCTTCTGGCACTGCATATTCTTCTTTTAATTTCTTTTCAATTGTTGCTTTCTCATCCTCATTCGGTAAACGTTCTTCTAATAAAAGGTGCACAATGTCTAAATACTCTTTTGTTTTTGAGAGTTCGATTAAATCATACCCTTGAATTACAATTTCACCTTTTACTGTGTCAAGAAACGAAATTTTCGTTTCCGCTGCTACTACACCATCTAATCCCGGGGAAAATTTTTCTTCAGCTTTCATCATTATTTCCTCCAATCCTAATAGATCTTCGTGCACATAACTGTAAGCCTTTACAATAATATGAAACTACATTTCTATTTCAATGTATCAGAGTTTTTAGAAGATTTCAATTTATTTTACAATGATAAGTTTCCTATACTTTTACCGATGTAATAATACAATTTTTCAAAAATAACTTTCATCTTTTATAAAGAAAGGACAGACATCCTTTTACAATTTTTTAAAACGAAATATAACAATTATCCATATAATCCCACTAAATATACCTTTAATCCCTTTTTCTTCAACAAACATAAAAAACCGAGCTGCACTCATGCACAGCTCGGTTTTTTATAATATTTATTTCATATTCCCATAAATATAATTCTTATATAAAATTTATTTATTTTTAATAAAATTATTATTTTACATAATTAAATTAAATTTCTTCCGTTTCTTTACGATAGCTTACAACTAATTCATAGTTTTGAAAGTACGAAAGATCCTCAAAATCTATAAAAATAAACTACCGTCTTTCTCAACTGGCACTATTTCCCGAACTGGTTTCTCAGAAACAATCCCTAAAGAATATCCGGGCTGAATTGAGCTATTTCCTCCGTACCTTACAATACATCAAATAGATTCATCATGCTTTATACGCAATTCTTCCTTAAAGCATCGTCGAGCATCATGTTCAATTGAAATTTTCATCTTCGCTCTTCCTGTTTACGCAAAATCTTTTTTTCCTAATCGTTGTTTTACAAAAATGACAAATATAATTAAAGCTATTAATCCTGAAATTGCACTACCTGCGAATAAAATACGGTAACCAAACATTTGTGAAACAACTCCAAGTAAAATCGCACCTAATCCAATCCCTAAATCAAATGCAGTAAAGAATGAAGCGTTAGCAATTCCTCTTTTACTAGGATCAACAATTGTCAGCATCGCTGCTTGTAAAGCGGGCTGTGCTGAACCAAATCCAACACCATATAATGCCGCCGCAATCATTACACCTATCAAACCATTTGAAATCGTTAGTACAACTATCGCTAAAATAGTAATACATAATGTTGGCAGTATGATAAAAACTTCTCCATACTTATCTAATAGTTTTCCTGAAATAGGTCGTACAATTGTTAAAGCAATTGCATATACAAGAAAGAATGTCCCAGGATTCACATCAATTGATGACGCGAATAACGGTAAAAATGTTGTTATTCCTCCATATGCAAATGATAAAAAGAAAACAACAACCGTTATTGATAAAACGGATTTTTCAAACAGCTGAATTTTCCCTTTTTCTTTTTGTGGCGTGAATGGCATTTTCGTTATTAACGATAATACGACTGCCATAAAGGATAAAAGAGTTGCTAACAAGAATAGACCATGAAATGAATAATTTTGTACAACCCATAATCCAATCATCGGGCCAATTGCCATCGCGATTGTCATCGCCATGCCATACCAGCCCATCCCTTCACCACGACGTGAATCTGGAATAATATCAGTTATCGCTGTTCCAACTGCTGTTGTAGAAACAGCCCACGTCACTCCGTGAATAACGCGTAAAACAGCTAAAAGGACAATAGTTGATGCTAAATTATACGAATACATCGTTATTCCAAAAAAGATGAGTCCGAAAATAATAAAAGATCTTCTACCATATTGATCTAACATACCTCCAATAATCGGTCGTATTACAACTGCGGCTATCGTAAACATTCCCATCATCAGCCCAACTTGTGATTCATTTCCACCAATCTCTTTAATAAAGAGCGGGAGCGTTGGAACAAGTAAATAAAACCCTGTAAATAAAAATAACATCGCGATAGTCATTTGAATAAATGATTTCGTCCATAATCGTTCCATTAAAATACCTCCATAAACACGTAAAATATTACGATTAACACATCCATTATATATGTTTCATATTCCTTTCCCCTCCGCTAATAGGCGTATCTTTTCGTAATAAATGGTCCACCATCAATTCACATTGGTCTTACGACTTTGTACGTATGTTTTAACCGAAAATCCTATCTGTCTGTACCTTTATAAGCATTAAAAGAATATACTACTTTATCATTGAAACTTAGGAGTGATCGTTTTCATGTGGGTATCACCAAGAATAACCGCCGTTGTCCCAGCAGCTCCCTCAATACATGTTCCTACCGTTCATACAGCTAGTTCTGATGTTGGTATCGAACTTCCTGCCGCTTGGCAACAATATCAATCGACTGACCAAGTCACCCCTTCATTTTGGCATCATGGTACACACCCGAGTAGTACTACTTTTTATGGCCCTAGTTATCCAATACCGCCAACTCAAATTTTTTATCATTTCCCATCAATTTACTTTCAAAATTTCTATGGTACTTTTAATATTTAAAAATAATATTACTCTTTATAATACAAAAAGCACCAAAGAAACCGTTTTTCCCGGTACCTTTGGTGCTTTTAAAATGCATTATTTATTGTCCATTATTGGAAGGAGCCTCTCCTGTGTTCCCACCAGTAGTTGGTGGGGTTGGAGTTTCTTGGCCACCTCCAGTGGTTGGTGGATTTGGAGTTCCTTGGCCATTTCCATTGGTTGGTGGATTTGGAGTTCCTTGGCCACCTCCAGTGGTTGGCGGATTTGGAGTTCCTTGACCACCTCCATTGGTTGGTGGATTTGGAGTTCCTTGACCACCTCCAGTGGCTGGTGGATTTGGAGTTCCTTGGCCACCTCCATTAGTTGGTGGATTTGGAGTTCCTTGACCATTTCCATTGTTTTGTTCATTTTGCTTATTTAATTCATCTTGTTTCTTTTGCTCTTCTTGCTTCTTAAGCTCTTCTTGCTTCTTAAGTTCATCTTGTTTCTTTTGCTCTTCTTGTTTCTTAAGTTCTTCCTGTTTCTTTAATTCCTCTTGATTTTTCTCTTCTTCAGTTTTTTGCTGTTGATCCTGTTTTGGTTGTTCCGTTGTATCCGGTACGCTAGTATTTGGAGATGAATCACGTTTTTCACCTTTTATACGCAATTCACTACCTTCTTGAATAACACTACTTGGCATTTTAAAGCGTGATTTATCTGTAGCCATCTCGCTCATCATTTCTTTAAAGATTAACTGTGCAATTTTCGTATTTTTACTACTAATATACTCGTCTTTACCATCTTTCGTATATCCAGTCCATACTGCCATCGTATATTGCGGTGTATATCCTGCAAACCAACTATCACGAGTTGCACTTTCTGGAATGTTATATTTCGCTAATTGTTTTGAATCATAGTTTGTTGTACCTGTTTTACCTGCTACATCAAAAGAACCTATATTTGCCGCTGTACCAGTACCTGATGTAACTACAGAACGAAGCATATCAGTAATCATATATGCTGTAGAGTCCGCCATAACTTGTTTTGGTTTTTGTCCAAAACTTTGTGACTTGCCGTCTGGATAAACTACTTTCTTAACAAAATGCGGCTTCGTATACTTACCATCATTACCAAATGCCGCATAAGCACCAGCTATTTCAGTTGGCGATACTTCATTTGTACCAATAGCTGTAGATTCATCCGGCGTTTTCTTTAATGTAACACCTAACTTCTCGGAGAAGTCTTTTGATTTACTACTTCCGACTTCTTTTGCAGTTTTAATTGCCGGAACATTTCGCGACATTTTTAATGCTTCACGCATTGTAATTGGGCCTAAATGACTTCTGTCTGCATTTCGCACTTCTTGTCCAGTTGAATACTTAAATGGAGAGTCATCAATTTGATGATAAGTAGACCATTTTAAGTATTCAATAGCAGGACCGTAATCAAAGATTGGCTTCATTGTCGAACCAGCTGCACGATCTAATTCAATCGCCATATTATGTCCTTTAAATACTGCTTTATTTTCACCGCGCCCACTACCTATAGCGCGAACTTCTCCAGTTTTCGTATCCATAAATGTGAAAGCACCTTGGAATTTATCATTTGGATAATTAATAATATTTGTATTCAAAATATTATCAGCTAATTTCTGTGCTTTCGGGTCTAATGTTGTATAGATTTCTAAACCATCAGATCCAATATTAACATCTGGTATTTCCTTTTCTACTTCTTTCACTACTGCATCCATAAATGCAGTATATGGCATCGCTTGTAGTTCAGCTGCACTCTTAATATTTTTATCCACTGGTACTTTCGATGCTTCTTCCATTTCTGCCTTTGTAATATAACCATGTCTATTCATTAAGTTTAGTACAGTATTTCTTCTTTCTGTTGCCCTTTGAACATTTTCTTTTTTCGTTGGGTCATAGTTATTCGGTGCTTTTGGTAAGCCAGCTAGCATCGCAACTTCTGGTAATGTTAAATCTTTCAATTCTTTACCGTAGTAGTTTTGTGCTGCTGTTGCGATTCCATATGAACGATTACCTAAATTAATTTTATTTAAATACATCTCTAAAATTTCATGTTTTGAATACTGTTGTTCTAACTTATACGCTAAATATATTTCCTGAACTTTACGTTTTGATGTTTTTTCCATCGATAAGAAGTAGTTTTTAATAACTTGCTGCGTTATCGTACTTCCACCTTGTGAACCGTAATCTCCCTTAAGACTAACTAAAACTGCACGAGCAGTACCTTTAAAATCTACTCCGCTATGCTCATAAAAACGCGAATCTTCTGTTGCTAAAAATGCATTTTCTACTAATTTTGGGATTTGATCATACGTAACATTCGTCCGCTTTTCTTTCCCATATTCATATACCAAATTCCCGTCTTTATCATAAATTTTTGAGGATAACGGATTAACAAGTTTTGCTTTCTCAAGTTTTGGTGCATCCTTAATCATTACGAAAAAGGTAGCAACCCCTGCCACTAAACCTACAATACCAAGTAGTAAACAACTGATTAAAAATTTACGAAAAAACGATGTTTTACCTTTTGGTTTTGTTTTTTTAGAAGCTGGCTGTTTTTTCTTTTGAACTTGTCGTCGCTCCTCTCGAGAACGATAATTTTCTGACATGTTACTTTCTCCTGCCTTTCAATTCTCCCGTTGATTTACTTGAAAATATTGAGGTCACTTTCCCAAATACATTTAATCAAGAAAGTATATTGACCTGGAGCATTCAATATTTTCCCAATTCACAGATTATACATTTTAGAATACTTCTTATACAAACTATTTTCACTTCTATTTTTTCTAATAATACTGCCCCTTAAAGCATAGAATGTAAGAAGTGGATTTTTAATACCTCGTATAAATAATATACTTTTTTTTCAAATGGTCAATATTTTCTTATTTATAAATCAAAGGTGAAATAAAAATAGCACAACGATATGTACTTCGTGTGAACTTCCTTATAATTACGTATAACAAAAATTTAATATATTGCATATAAGTATAATACCCCTTTAATTATTAGGATTTCAACACGACAATCCCCTTCTCTACAAGAAACCATCTAAAATGAAAAATAAGGAGTTGCGTAATGATGAAGCTATCTCCCGTTATTTCAAAAAAATTAGTTGCTGTTGGCTATAATCCTTTTTCTATGATTTTACGTATTCAACTAAAGAATGGTATGTATGATTTCTTTAATGTGCCAGAAAGCATTTACACCGGTTTATTAAACGCACACTCTAAAAGTTATTATCATAATACTTATATTAAAAATTCTTACCGCTATACTAAAATTTAAACTTGATTGGCATACAAAAAAGAAAGGCGAATCAAATCCCCTTTCTTTTTTGTATGCCAATCGCAATTTACCTTCTATTTCTTTTATTAATTTCATCATACGCCTGAACTTGTTTTTTAAGTCGCCTGTCGGCTTTTTTATCATGTACGACAAGAACTGCGTGTATCGCTCCTGGAACCCAAAAAATTAAGGTTAAAATGAAATTAATAATCGCTTGAAACGGCTTTCCGCAAAATAAAACAGCTACCGGCGGAAGTAGAATTGCTAATAAGTACATCATGTCTGAAAAACTCCTTAATGTTTATTTTTCGATTCTTCCCCATCCATCTCCTACACTATCAAACCTATGAAATCATGTTATTTCTAAAAGCGTATATAAGAACTCATCATTACAAAAATCACATATAATAGTATAACTAAATGAGGAACCTCTCACTAACGTTAACAATCTATTTTCACCTGTTCGTTTATATGTATATTCTACGCCTATATGAAAAAGCCTACAAAAACAATTAACACATCCGTCTTGTCCTACTTCTAAAATTGAAATACTCCAAACTTCATTGAAATGAGTATTTCATCACCTTTTCTTAGATTCCAATCGTTGTTCCTCTACTATTTCGGTTAATCCAATTGCTGAAATTACAGTACCTATTGCCTGTATCCAAATACCTATTAGCCCTAGTATACGTTGATCTTCTTTATCTATATTAATGTCTTCTTTTCCCTTTTCTTCTTTTGGTATATTTTTAATACCTTCATATGCTTGTAATCCCGCACCTAAACTTTGCATTGAATTCCCTAATACGATAATCCACTGTATTCCATTTATCTCATTCAATGCTACTTCTACTCCTAAAAAAGCGCCAATTGATTGCAAACTATTTCCAGTAATTATAAGGAAATCATTTTCTTTCATTTGTTCATTGAGATTAAAATACGTTCCTATTACATTTGAAATATTACCTAAAGCTAATAACTCAATCCCCGTTTTCGCTAGCGCTTTATTTTTATTATCTATAGTTACCTCTTGCTTCTCACATTTATCTTCATCTTTCGCATCATTAGTTGCTATAATTTGTAATATATATCCGAGAGCTTGTAATGAACTCCCTACAATAACAAGATCCGACTCAATCTTTTCTTCCCCTGCAAACCCTCTAGTTGTTCCAATTGCTGCTATAAGATTTCCTCCTACTTGAAACCAGGCACCTGTCAATTCTAAATCGCGTAGGTTCATTTCCCATCACCTATATTCAAATTTTCTAGTACATTCAAAACAAACAAATATCACCTTTAATTCATTATTCTATTTTTCATATGTAATTTTGTGCATCACATAATGTACTAATAATACAAAAGAGCACCTTTCAGGCGCTCTTTTTGACAAGGAGTTTCTCAATAAATGTATGCCGGACATGTCAATGACTCACCGTTTTTATCTATTGATATATTTAATATATAATGAATTGCTTTATGTGACCACATTTCAGGTGTAGGAGATTCTTTTACATATTGAGGTGCACATAAGTGAAGCATTGGAGTGCTAATACTGCCACCTGGATCTAAAGCAACTACTGCCATACCATTTGGTAGTTCCATTGCCATTGACTGCGTGATACCTTCAACAGCAAACTTCGAGGCACAATATGGCGCAAGTTCAGCCTCGCCTTCTCTTCCCCAACTAGAGCTCATATTAATAATAATTCCTTCTTTCCTAGCTATCATCGCCGGGACGAACGCCCTAATGACATTTACTACCCCGTTCACATTTACACTCATTACACTTTCAAATTCTTGTGCGGTAACTTTCCATAGAGGTGCATTTTGATTAACAATCGATGCATTATTTATTAACATATCGGGAGCCCTATACTTATTAAGAATACGACTTGCCCATTTACTAACTTGGTGATGATTTGAAACATCAATTATTTGAAAATCATGTGAAGCACCGTAATATTTATTAAGCTCTTCAATTTTATTTTTTGAGCGCCCACACCCTACTATGTTCCATCCCAATTCATGAAACCTATCAACCATTGCACGTCCTAATCCTTGCGTTACTCCAGTAATAATTACAAGTTTCCCAATGTCGTTTCGCTCCAACTTCATCTCCTCCTTTCCATTAATATTACTCTTTTTATTCTTATTCAACTTCTCACTTAAGTATCAATTCATTTCATACTTTAGAAGTATTTTTAATATTACATATTACAAACAAAAAGAGTAACCATCATAGTTACTCTTTTTGTTTGTATCGTTATTATTTTTAAATTGTATCTTCTCTTCCCTACATTTCTCACATCGATAAATATAGGTTACACCTTAATGAAAGTATATTTATGTTTACGGTTCGATTTATCCAAATACTTTTCAATCCACTTTTTCAACTTAACAGATCCCACCTCTATCAAAGAATTTCCACCTAGTCTTATAACATACTTTTATTTAAATTCTCAATCTCATTTTGCAACTTTTTAAATTGCTCAAAATGCATTGTTATAGATTGAATACTATTCCTTTCAACATTTTGCTTTACTAATAAAACACCTGTATCGTGAAAAATCGCTTCAAGTTCTTTCCTTATAGATACTTTCGTAATATATGCGGTTTTAATTGCCGATAAAATTGCTATTTCATTAAAATTTAATTTTATTTCATTAGGACAAAATGCTTTTTCGATCAATGTGACATCATTACTATAAATAAAAGCAACAAGTTTACTTGATTCTGCATCTGTTAAATCCACTGTTTTTATAACATTATCCATTACATTTCGCCCCCTTTAATTCCATATATATTAATTATTCAAATTTGTTCTTTTTAAAATTCAGCTCTTCATTAATTTTAACATACTTTTTGCTCGATTGATTAAACAAAGTTTCAAACATTTTTCTATTCCGGAATATTTGTCAAATGAACCAATTAGACTGTACCTTCATATAGTAATGCAAACAATTACTTATAAAGTAGGTGAAAATTATGCCCTCAGTTGTTGGGAATTTAGTTGTACAAAATAGTAACGGATCTTTCAACTTAGGTGATTTCTACAATGTTTCCCCAAAAGAGAATACGAAAGCTTATAACGGCTCTGGCGCATCTAACGTTGGTTTCGTAGTGAACACTTTTAGTGGGGTTAGCGCGACTAATACATTTGATTCTGATCTAGCAGATCAAAACCAAGTTGGTACGGCCTAAACAGCTCTGTAATCATTTTTGTATAACATTTTAAAATTTGTCTATACTATACTCAGGCTGATACACAGCTATCGTCGATTTTTTGAGTGCCAATCTTTTTCTCCCTTTCCCTGGGACTAAGCAGCTAGCTTGCATCTAGCTGCTTTTTCATTTAGTTCTTCACCTCTTCAAAAAATTAGGTTTTTACAGATAGCCTGACTCACAGCCGAATTTTGAGGTGTAAATCTAATTGTCCGCAAATAGCTGGATAAATTAAAGAAGCTAAACTTCAAAATTCAGCTTCTTTTAGGTTACATCAATTATGTCCATTGCAGAAAATATATATGTTTTATAAAATGCATCTGTACATTTTACAATTTGTTGAATTGGATTTATATGAACCACTGTCATATAACTCGTAAGTATGTATCCTTCTTCAAAATATGTCACTAACATCTCTTCTTCAGACAATAATGAAGTTAATAATTTGTCTGAAATGCTGTCTTTCGCTTCATTTGTTATTAGCGGTCTTTGGACTTTTAATTTCTCTCCAATAATTTTTTTCATACTTAATAATTGCTCCGACATTACTGTAAACGGAACCCACTCTCTTCCTTTTTCCTGTACCTTTACATAATTCATTTTCTTTACTCCTCAATTTTCTACATCTATCCATTCATAAGAATAGAAATTTCACTTCTAAATACACTTTATCCATCTCTTATTTATATGTAGCGTAGCTTTCCAATTCAAAACTATTTATGAATTTGTTGAAATCTCCACTTCGAAAGAACGTTTGTTCTAATTATACACGAACGAACGTTCTTATGGAAGTGCAACATGTAAATTTTTCAAACAATATGCAACTTTAACCTATGAAATTTATTCATATCTTTAAATTATGTCCTCTATTCAATTTCTAAGAAAATATATTTAGTTTATATTTAACAAAATTAATTAACTAAAACATTATCATTTCAACATTTTGCGAAGTAATTGCTAATTCCTTTTTATTTACACCAAAATTTTCTATTGTAATTCTTAATATTTAAATGTAATATTGTATTGTCTTACTATTTATTTATAACTCACACACTAACGCGAAAAGGGAACTCTATATGAGTTCCCTTTTCTATTGAAAACAAAAAAACAGAAATATAGCATTATGCTAAATCTCTGTTTTTCTTCTAAACCTTATTTCTCATCTAAGAATTTAAATGTATCTTTAAATTCTTTATCTGTTACTTTAATATCTGCTTCTTTCAATAGATCATTGATTACTTGTTGTTTCCATTTACCTGTCGCATCTTGCAGTCTTTGTTGTTCTAAATCTTTTCGAATCGTATCTTTTACTTCATCAAATGGTTTCAATTCTTTTTTATCCGTCACTTTTATTATATGATAACCATAAGATGTTTTTATTGGCTCACTTACTTGTCCTGCATCTAATTTATACGCAGCTTCCTCAAACTCTTTCACAGTTTGACCAGGAGCAAAACCAGCTATTTCTCCGCCCTGTTCCTTTGAACCAGTATCTTCCGAATACTGTTTCGCTAAAGCAGTAAAATCTTCACCATTATTTATTTTCTCTTTTACTTCTTTCGCAGTTTTTTCATCTTTCACTAAAATGTGACTTACCTTCATTTCAGGTTTATGGTTATCTTTCACATCTTTATCTGTGACAGTCGCTCTAATCGCTTTCTCAAGTGCAATTTCTGGCTTCATTCTCTCTTTTAATTCATCTTCATTCTTTAATCCTACTTGCTCTAAAGCAACTTTAAACTTGTCACCCATTTGTTCCTTCGCTGCTTCTACTTGTTTTTTAGCTTCTTCATCTGAAACTTTATATTTATCTAGCAATGCCTTATTTAACATCATTTGAGATAAAGTACTTTTTCCATATGTTTGCCTTAATTCTTTACTTAACTCTTTCTCTGTCACGTTTCCTACTTTTGATGTTGCAACATTTTCTGAGGAACCACACGCAGACAATGTTAGCGCCACACATGCAATAATAGTTCCCATAAATAGCTTTTTCTTTTTCAATTCAAATACCTCACTTTGATAAATGTATATTAGGAACTATACAGCGCTATTGTGAAATCAATGTGTTTTCTGCAAGTATTTCTCTTCATGCCAGAGACAAGCTTTATTAAATAAAAAAGCCGGCATAAAGCCGACTTTTTTATTTAATCTGCACATGTTCTTCTTTGATCCATTTGTTCCCACCTATATCTATATATCCATCTTGACGATTCCAAATACGATAAGGGACCTTCCCATCGACCGCACCTGTATCATTCCCGTTTGGCCCATCGTACGTTCTAATTTCATATCCAGGTGTGTACTTTGAATATGCATAAAACCATTGTACATTAAAATGTTCTAACTTAGCCCACTGTTGTTCACCACCTAAACAAATCATATCTTTTTCGCCACCTCCCCAATAACCTTTATAGATTAAATATGGGATTTTTTTCGTAAGTCTTCCTATAAATTGCGGATTCGCAGGATTTTCATATAAATTAATTCCGTATCCATCATCATATTTTGAAACTGCAATACCAATTCCATTTGGTTGCTTACTGTCTCCAATACTAGATTGATTTGTTTGATTTGAACCTATAAACCAAGAAAGATTTTTATTCCCAATTAATTGATTCAAATCACATTTTCCAATACCAGGAACATTTCCTGAATCAGTATATTGCCAAATATCACAAGGATATGCTGGTTTATTCCCTCCATAACGAGGAATCCAAATAAAATCAGCATCAATATTGCGAGCTCCAAATGATACATACGTGTGATGTCCTACATATAAACCAATTTTTTTTGCACCTAATCGGCGTAATTCATCAATAAATGCTTGAGTCCCGCCTTGCATATCTACCATTGTTTGAACTTCTACATCTGCCACCCAAAATTTAGCGTTTTTATCGCCACGATTCCAAAAATCTTGCGCTTCTTTTTTTGCATCTGAAATAGATATAAAACGGCAAAATGCATAATTCCCAAATGGGATACTACGTTTCTTCATTTCTTTCACATAACCTTGATACATAAAATCGACCGTATTCGAACCATCTTGAACTCTAGCAATAACTAAATCTAGCTGAGACGCTGCAATATCCCAATTAATATTTCCATTCCATTTCGAAATATCTACAATATAACCCATTACTAATCAACTCCTTTTTATTATCTTATTCAAAGCTTGTTTTATTGCTAGACCCATACGCCTAATAGCAAGCTTCTATAAGACAAATAAATATATTTTCATCATTTTTTAAAACTAAATAATTTCTTTTTATCCATAATAAATAAGTCCTTCTTTTTTTCATTTGTAAACGATAAACTTGCGTTTATTTCATACTAAATATTGAGATAAAACTATAAATAATGTACATACTACATATAAGCAATTTTTGCTTATACTCATGAATGACCTCCAAGATTTTTCAATCTCCCTGTAAAAAGGCAGCTAAAAAAAGCTGCCTTTTTACAATTTATTATATAGAGACAAGTTAATTAACGCTTATTCCCTCATATTAGTCTGTTTTTAAGCTTTTTATAAACATGATATATATTTTTTCACAACACTATTTTGATACGTAATAGAAATTACATCAACTCATACAGTATATGTAATAATCAACTACAATAAAAATTACATATTATATTAATATGTCTTCCTAATTAAAAGGAAATAAACATATAACCTCTGTTATGTAAGGAGTTTATTTAATGAAAAAAATCCCTATCGTATTCAAAGTTCCCCCGAATTCAAAGCTAAAAGTTACATTCTATGGTCCTTGTAACGAAGTAATTACAAATGTATCTTTAATTAATCAACTACTCACCCCTACCTGCCAAACTGTATCTCAATATCCAGACTTCAAGAAATATATAACTGAAGTCCGATCATTATCAAATTGTTAATCGTATAATTTTATGATTTATCATTTCGAACAGTACGATAACAAAATAATAAAAAGAGCCGCATCTTTCAAAAGAAACGGCTCTTTTTCATTTCACAAAACATGACTTCATTAAAAAACTAAAATAACTCATTAATTGATATTCTGTTGATATTTTATTGATATTTTACACATATTAATGAAATGCGCATATATTATCGTATGGAGATTCTCCACTCATAAAACCTATCTTTTTTTGAGCATACTTTATTTGTATGCTCCTTTTTTATTCTTTACTTAACGGCTTACCCTGTTAATATTTCCAAATATCATCTGAACGAACATTGAATATTTCATTTTTTTCTTATTATGTGCTATGAATATAAATTTAATAATTTATCTGTAGCTACATTTTCAGTATCACTTAAATCGACAAAATAATGAAGTTGCCACAATTGACTCTTCTTAGCTTGATTACTAATAGGTTTATCCCAAATAGGGTAAACCCTCATAGCCATTTTCCCTTTTTGATTTTGAGTTTTTAATATTTTTTCTTTTAGAAGAATCTCTTTTGGAAAAATAAATTGTCCTAGTTTATTATCCGCTATACAAGTGATAACTAAAAGGTTAGGAGCTGAATCATAAGAAAATGCCTGATTGCTCGTGGAGGCATTCTTCTCCCAAAAAGAAACAAATTGTCCAATCTTATTAGGCGTAATTTTTGATACCCTAAATCGGATGCTTCTATTATTTAGCTGGAATACCCCTCCTGCATATTCTGAATTTTGCTTTTCTTCTTTTCGTTTAGTAATTAATAGATTATTAGGTTTGTAAATCATTTCATCTAGTTTTTCAATTATATTACTAAAATTTGTCATGTAAACGCACCTTTTTTATTTTCCAGTATACCAAGAACGTTCGTTCTTGTATATTAAACTTAAACAAATGTTGGCTTTGAATAGTCTTTCAAAGATTATTTTATCTACTCCATCCATAACTTCAAATTTACTTTTATAGTATTTATTGCATTACTCTTCCAATTCCTTGTATTCTTCATTATTTCATTAATATATTAATAAAAAACGAGGCACATATTACATGAATCCATCCAAATTTGACTTCGGCTCCATAGAGCAACCTTTATTCCTATTAATTTTATATCTTATCGCAATTCTTTTAACACTCGGCATTACATTTAGTATATGCCATTCCCTTTTACTAAATTTAAATGCACCGAGATGGGTAGCAAAACTATTAGCTATCATATTAACTCTAGGTGTTGCTTATCAAGTGTTTATGAACTTATTTTAATATATTACCAATTTAACACCTTTAACTAAAAGGCCCTACCATAAGGTAGAGCCTTTTTTAAAAAAAATAGTCCATAAATCACAAACATGTCTTTTATTTTATTGGAGATGGGAATCTTGCAGCTTCAAAATGCGTACTAATAAATCCTGGATCATTTTGTATAATCAGTCCATCTACATCACTCTCAGCAAAAATTTCAACTACATCTCCTGCATGTAATTGAAGTATTGTTGAAACAGCTACGACATTTGCAAAATTGGGTGGACCAAAAAAGTCATTATCTATCGCTATAGCTGGATTATCATTCACCCGAATTTCTACACGCGCTCTATAATTCGTATTACTATCATTAGGTGCAAAGCTGATTGTACCAATAATAGAATAAACCCCTCTAGTCTTCGGAATAAAATCTGATGTTACTGGATTATATTCATTCGCTAAATCAAACTGTTCATTTTGGAATAATACTTTAACAAAAGTATTTGCAGTGACATTTTGATCTACTGTACTAACCGCTCTAAAAGCAGATGCCCTTACAAGTTTATCTTTCTCATTATCACAACACTTATCGTAATAATCTGTACTCTTCTTACAACAAGTATGCTTTGTCTTTTTATAGCCATTGCAATGCTTACAATAATAATAAGACATATTTATATCTCCTTTCTAAATCTATTGTTGTATACTATGCAAAATAAATTTAAAAAGTTTGGACGAGCTATTGCTATTATGAAATTAAAAAACTCCACCGAAAAGCAGAGTTAATAAAATTTTTTCCTTTTTAATATTTATACAATTGGAGATGGGAATCTTGCAGCCTCAAAATGAGAACCGTCTTCTGTACTACTAATAACCCCATCTATACTACTTTGTGCAAAAATCTCGACAATATCACCTGCATGTAATTGAAGTATCGTTGAAACACTTACGACATTACCGAAATTTATTGGACCAAAAAAGTCGTTATCTATAGCAATTGCCGCATTTCCATTCACTCGAACTTCTACACGCGCTCTATAATTTAAATTTGTATCGTTCGGAAAGAAACCAATCGTCCCAATTACGGAATAAACTCCTCTAGTCTTCGGAGTAAAATCTGATGTTGCTGGGTTATATTCGTTCGCTAAATCAAATTGTTCATTTTGAAATAATACTTTAACAAAAGTATTAGCTGGAAGGTTTTGATTAACTGTATTTACAGCTCTAAAAGCAGATGCTCTTACAAGGTTATTCTCCTTATGATCGCAAGGACAGTCATCACATCTTTTACCGCACTTATTATAATAATCACTTCTTTTTTTACAGCAATCATGATTTTTCTTTTGGTAACTCTCACAATTCTTACAGTAGTAATAACAAGACATATATAGTGCTCCTTTCTAATCTACTACTGCATAATATGTATGCTAGACTTGGAAAGTTTGGACAGGTTATTGCGATTACAAAAATAAAAATGCTCCACCATAAGGCAGAGCGAAGAGAAAGTATAACTTTTAAAAACAAAGCACTCATGTAATATTCTGGTTAAATCAGTAATACAAATTATCTAGTTTCATCAACTCGGATTTTCAGAAAAAACTCCTCTGTACGATTTTATTATTATTGAATAGATTATATTGTTAAGTGAGATATGCAATATTTCATATTTTATTATTTCAATATTCCTTTATTGTCGTTGAGTTGTAAACATTCTCTTAAAAACACTTTAAAATCAACACTTACTCTATAACAAATACTTTTTCATCCTTCAGAATTACCTGTAAGCATTATATTCAAATATTATTATTGCAAATTATTGACCTGTACAAACGTATAATTTTTGTGTATTCTATGGACAAGGAGTAAGGTAAGAGTTACTCTTTGCCATTTTAGGAAAGGCCCTGTTGGAGACAACAGGGCCTTTTTTCATAAACTAAATCGGTAACATCCCCTAACTAGTAAGCTTTCTTTACCTAAACATCATGCATTTCTTTTTGCATACACCGCTACTCTTCTTCGACTGTTTCGTTTACAATCATCAGACACTATTTAACAGTACATAGTTCATTTATCCAGCACTTTCAAAACAGCTTGTACACCGTTAAAATACTTCATGCACTTACAAATAAATTATCCGTTCTTGTACAGGATGAGTATAAATTTTGGAATGTCCTGATATTAAATTACTTACAAGGTTTCATACCACTTATACTTTTGGAGACGGGAATCTTGCAGCTTCAAAATGCGTACTATCTTCTACATTACTAATAACTCCAGCTACGCTACTTTGTGCAAAAATTTCGACTAAATCCCCTGCACTCAATTGAATTATGGATGAAACAGCTACAACATTAGCAAAGTTTATTGGACCAAAAAAATCATTATCTATTTCATAGACACCATTTATCAAACACTCCATGTTTCTTCACCCCTTGAATATTTTTTAAATAAAAATACATACTATTTTCAAGCCGTGGTATCCACGGCTAGTACTTCTTTCTTTTGTTACAGTAGTAAGCAGGCAGGTTCTTCACCTATCTGCTTTCTCTGTATATTTTTTTAGATATCGAAAATACTACCTACAAGCTGTTTGAACTAGCAGCTTCACTCTTCTTGTAATGGGAAAGCAATTTATCACAATTAGCTAACTCATTCAACTCACAGGCAGACAACCAAAATTGTTGTCTGCTTTTTGTATGGAATTTTTCATTTTGCATATACTACTTTTGAGCCTGTTTACCAACGCAAGCCATTTTGGTGTTTTGAATTCCGACTAAGCTTTTATGTTGCATAGATTATTACATATTTGACAACACTGGTTAAAAGCGCGTTTTCTGGTTATTCGTAGTTCTAGTCCAGAATAATTTTCCTTCTATAAAGGACAGCAGGTACGACTGCTCGTCCTTTTTTATTGCCCCAAATACTTTTGTAACAATTCCAACGCTTCATTAATGCTCCCATTTAAATCATCAAGTTCAGCATCTTCTGGACACTCCTGCAAAATCACTACCGCTCGACTTATGACATCTTGTAACTTTTCGATATCGATAGAAGTTGTAATAATTCCCTCTTGTTCTTGCGGATCAGCTTTGCCGTAGCCATTGTGCATGGACATCTGGTTTTCTAGCATCTAGCTCACCTTCTTAAAAAATGCAGGATTTCCCTTTCCATTATCGAATTAGTAATGTTTGGAAAGGGGGTGTAACATGGCAGAAATTAAAGTAGGACTTACACAATTTTTAGACTTCACACTGAAAAGTAGTGCAGCTAAAACAAACTTTGTAAAAAATCTAAAATCTCAACCTGAATACCAACCAGCTTTTGATTACTGGAAACAATTACGAGACACTGTTATTAAATTTCATCAAAATGAACTACCTTTTGAATGTTTCGAAACATTAGTGCAAACGGTTGATCAAAAGAAAAAGCAAAACTATATCGATGTCATAAAGCAGTACAAAAAATTTATTAAAAACAACGACGTCTCTTGGTTCGATCCAGGAAAATCACATTGGATATCAGATAATTTAATCGTCCGCTCATCACCTGAACTCGGTTTGCTCATTAATGATGAGCCGCATCTTATCAAACTATATTTCAAAGGAAAAAAAGAGCGAATTGATAAATACAACATCAACTCAACACTGACATTATTAAATGAATCAACATTTTCAGATGAACATAACGATGTGAATTATACGGTTCTTAACATCCAAAAGAACAGAATGTATACGAATAACTCTATTAATAATGATCATTTAATAGCGCTTGAATCAGAAGCTAACCAGCTTTTTTATATATGGAATAAGGTGTAAAGGGTACTATCCATCTCTTTCAATACCTTTTCCATGCATAATTTGGGCACAATTTTCACAAATCCTATCAGTTTCATTTAATTGAAGCTCACCTTCTTGTTCCTCATAAACAATGCAGGGTGGGCGTTTTTTAGAACATGCAAAAGAAAACCGTTATTATATCGCTTATCTTCTTGCTATTACATGTGGAATGCGTAAAGGTGAAATCTTAGGTCTACAATGGAAAGAGATTGCTGATTTTACCTGCCATTACTTTAATGGCACTAAATGACCATCTGCAAAAAATCTCTGAGGAAAAAGAGCGATATGATGAAAGCTATAATGACTACGATTTGGTCTGCCGTTTCAGAAGTTTGACACAGCTCTGGAAAAAGCTTATAAAGAAAAGTGAGGTTCCCGATATTCGGTTCCATGATTTGAGGATTATGTTAAAGCAAGGTATACATCCGAAGATTGTGAGTGAACGATTAGGACATAAAAAAGTAGGTATCACCTTGGACACCTACTCACATATTGTACCAGGACTTCAGGAAACTGCGGTGGATCAATTTGCAAACGAATTATTCGGAAAGAAAAACTTTTGTTAGAAGTTTTCGTTTCTAGGCAAAAACACCGCCTAAATAACCCCAAATATTATAAGTGAAAAAGGAGAAACAAACATGAAAGAAATCAAAGCTGAACAAGAATTCAAAGACATCATCGCAAGCGAGGAGCCAGTAGTTGTTAAGTTCTTTACTACATGGTGCCCAGATTGCGTGCGTATGGACAACTTTATCGGAGATGTAATGGAAGAGTTCAATAAATTTGAATGGTATTCTATTAATAAAGATGAGTTCCCAAGTATTGCTGAAGAGTATCAAGTAATGGGTATTCCAAGCCTACTTGTATATCAAAATGGCGAAAAGTTAGGTCACTTACATAGTGCAAATGCAAAAACGGAAGAGCAAGTTACTGAGTTTTTAGAAGCATACTAAGAAACGAAAAACCTCTGAAAAATCATCAGAGGTTTTTTCGTTTTCAAATTGTTCTTTACCTTTGTCTCTTTCTGGAAAGTGAATATTATAATGCTTTCTCCTCTTCTTATTGAAGAATTTTGTTATCATTTCTTATATATTACTCACACGAGGAATTACAAAGAGTCATTTTGCGAAAAATATATATGAAAAAATTTTTGAGAATCGTTATTCTCGCCCTCTTTCCATTTTCAATAATCATCATTACTTGTTTAATAAAGTGAAGGCTAATAATCAGTGGGGGTTTTGTTCATCCCCCACTGATTATTAGCCTTCACCAATCGGGCGTTTACGGGCAGCCCGACTCCCACCTAACTTCTTTGCTCCAACTGAATTTTGAGGTGGGGGTCTTACTGCCCTCAAATAGCGGGATAAATTTCTACTTTGTACTTTTCAACATATTTTTCCTTAACGAAACTTTGTTATCCCCTTCTTAAAAAGCTATAAAACGTCAACAATGTTTGTATAGACTCACACGAGTTTCGTTTGATACTCTATGTATAGAAAGAAATTCCTTGTAGAAAGGCGAGTGATTAAAATGGATTCTCTTTCTCATAAAGAAGCTGATAAAGGTGCTATTGTCAGCATTATAGCCTACATATTTTTATCCTCTATGAAAATCATCATCAGTTATATTACCCTCTCTAGCGCATTACGTGCTGACGGTTTGAATAACTTAACGGATATTGGTGCTTCTTTAGCAATATTAATTGGCCTGAAAATTTCTCGTAAGCCTCGTGACCCAGATCATCCATATGGGCATTCGCGTGCAGAACAAATCGCATCACTTGTTGCTTCCTTTATTATGGCAACGGTCGGATTAGAAGTTGTTATTAGTGCAATTCAATCGTTTTTCAATCCGAAACAAGCAGCACCTAATGTACTTGCTGCATGGGTGGCTTTATTTTCTGCTGTCGTTATGTACGGTGTATACAAGTATACGAAAAAGATTGCAATACGAACAAAAAGTAAATCATTAGAGGCTGCTGCAAAAGATAATTTATCAGATGCTCTTGTAAGTATTGGTACAGTAGTAGGTATAGTCGGAGCACAGTTCCAAATGCCTATTTTGGACCCTATTGCTGCTTTACTTGTCGGTCTTATTATTTGTAAGACCGCGTGGGAAATTTTCGTAGAAGCTTCTCATATGCTAACAGATGGAATTGATCCTGAAAAAATGGATGAATACGCTGATGCTATCGGGCATATTTCAGGTGTAGAACATATTGTAGATATTCGCGCTCGTATGTATGGGAATCAAACGTATGTAGATATTACAATTGAAGTAGATGCTCGAATAGATGTTAGAGAAAGCCATTGTATTACTGACAATATTGAAGATATGCTTCGAAAGAAATTCGGAATTTACCATGCTCATATTCATGTGGAGCCCATGCAAAAAGAACCTATTATGACATAGGTTCTTTTTTAATGAACGCCTTATGAAATATAACACATAAAACGAGCCAGCTACCTCCCGCTGCCCATCCGGCTAATATGTCAGATGGATAGTGCACGCCAAGATAAATTCGGCTAACTGAAATAGATAATACAACGAAGCTTGCTATAAAAATAATCAGCAACTTTTTATGCAATGAAATACGATCTTCTGTAATTGTGACGTATGCAATAAATCCTAAAAAAGCAGTAGCATTCATCGTATGACCGCTCGGAAAGCTATATCCAGTTGCTGTAACAAGCTGCGTCACATCAGGTCGTGCTCGTTCATACCATAGTTTGAGCATACTGTTCAAATAACGTGATCCGTAATAATTAATTGTTAGAAGTAATGCACTTAATATTTTTTTTCTAAGAAGAAAATACATTACAAGTATAATGAGTAACGGGAAATATATTCTTTTTGAACCGATAAAGGACACCCAAGTAAAATAGGTTGTCAAATACTCGTTTCGGAAACTTTGAATAAAGTGTGCGACTACATTATCAAATTTTTCAATACAAGCGGTATGATACGAAAGTGATAGTGCGACAAAACAAATGAGTAGTGTACAACTTAACAAGTATAAATGTCGGTATCGTTTCACATACATAACCTCACTATGCAAAAAAATGGAGCGGTTGTTTTAGTTTTCCTCCCCATTTCTTTTTTATGCATAGTTTATTAAAAAATATTATTGTTAATTTTTTGCTGCATCGTTGGAATATCTTCGTTTGTTACTGTAAAGCGAATAACCTTCTCATCAAGATCAAGCGCTTCTGCGAATAAACCAGCCAATCCACGTGATTTTCTATCTACTTCCATAATAATTTCTAATCGGTCGTGGGCACTTGGCAAAATTAATAATTCTAATTCATCTAATTTCCCATAATACTCTCCGGAGACTGGAATAAACTCAAATTCTTGCGCGAATGGAACTTGCTTACGTAATCGATACGGTAATTCTTCGCATTCTACATGACGCGCTTTAAAACCTAATTGATTTACACTATTTAATACACTGTTCAATAGTGCATTCGGCAACACTTGAATATAATCACGGTCACTTGGATCAATACTAAGTTTAATATCAAGGCCTGTATGAACCCAAACCGTTTTCATTCCAAGTGTTAGTGGTACTTCAATTGGCATTAAAAACGAAAATGGAATTTCCACTTTTTCATTTGGCTCTACAGAAAATGGATCTGTTAAACGAACTCGCTCCAAATCATACGTTGCCGTTACTTTTTTATCATCCACTTCTCTTACATATGACGTCGACAATGTCAAGTAAATGCTTTCAATTTCTTGGTTAACTGAACCTCCAGTTATATGAACCTTCCCTACTATCTCTTCTCCAACTATATACTCATCTTTTTCAAGAACGGTATCTACTTTTGCACTACCAATACCAACGCTTGCTAAAAACTTTTGAAACATGAAGTCTCCATCCTTTCTAAAGCGTAAGCTACATCTTTTTTCAAATCTTGTACATTTTCATAGTAGGGCGCTTTCATTTGTAACATTCGCATTAGCATGTCGCGATTATATTCTTCCAGCGCTAACTCTTCATACCAAGGTTTTTCCTTTTTTTCAGTCGATTCATAACTAGCATACAATAAAAATAATACGAAATGACCGAGCGCATAAAAATCGCTACGAAAGTGAACTTCTCGCATCAAAGCTTGTTCACCTTCATAAGTTATAGCACGCTCATCACCCTCACCTTTCAATTTAGCCAATCCAAAATCAATAATACTAATCTGATTTTCTTTCATTAATATGTTTGGAATACGTAAATCTCGGTGAATGATACCTTTACTATGAAAATACGAAACAATTCCTAGTACTTCATATAAAATTCCAAAAACTTCACGTTCATCATATACTTGGCCATCTAAGAAAATACAATCTTCGAAATTTTCCCCCGGCATATACTCCATCACCAAAAAGTTCTTTTTCTCCCATATGAAATGATCATGTAGGTTAGGAATTGACGCATGATTTAATGTTTGTAAAATCACTTTCTCTTGCTCAAATGATTTTCTACCAGACTCATATCTTTGTTTACTTTGCCTTAATTGTTTTAAGACTTTATATTTATTTATTTGCAAATCATTAACGATATATGTAACCCCATAACTGCCCATTCCAATTACTGATTCAATCTTATAACGCTCTGCAACGATTGTATTTTTTCGCAGTGGTCTATCAAATAAAGCTAGTATACGACGCCATTTCATCAGCTACTTGAAAAGAAACTACGGCTTTTACGTTTTCTTTTATAATGCTGATGCCCATAACCAGATGAACGTCGTTTATTATCGCTACTTGAATATGAGCGCCCTCTATGACGATAATCACTACTTGAATACGAACGATGTTTTTTCTTTCCTAATAAAGAATCAATAATTTTTTTGAACATCCCTTCACCTCTTGTATAAAATTTTCTTTTAATTATACCAACAATTCTTGTCTATATTTGTGACAAGTTTGTAAAGAGTAAAAAACGACGAGTTAAGCCCGCCGTTACTTTCAATCTTCCTCTTCATCAAAAACTTCATCAATCATGCATTTCTCTAATAAATACTCAAATGTAATATCTGCCAGGTCCTCAATTTCTTCTCTTTTTGGAACGTACCCTCTTTCAATTAGTCGCTCATAAAAAAACTCCGCAATCTCTTCCGTGTCAATTACGACTTCAATTTCCTTCATGAGCATCACTCCTTTATTTCTGTTTTATGAAAAAATCTCAAAATTATGTATATGAGATTAGAAAAATAGTTTTTCTTTTTTTATAAGTCATATCATGTAGGTAAAGGGCATACGATGTTAGTACAAGCTATCCAAAGGGGGAAATAATAATGGAATACCAATATGAAGTAGATCAAGAAGTAGGGCAAACAAAAGAAGAGTTCATGCATGAAGATCAATGGGCAGACTCTCTTATTAAATGGCTTTTTATTTTTTTAATAATTGTAGGCATACCTTATACTGCATATGTTGTTGTTCAATTTATTCTCTCTTTCTAGTTAACTATTTTTTCTCTGTCAATTTAACTAAATAATTTTGAACAACATCCATAACAATTTTATATTCTTCATCTTTAAATGTATCGAATAATAAATGATAATCATTATAAATATCTAATAACCCATCAATAATTTCTTGGCGATTCGTCTTTACACTTACTTTTTTCGAATTGTTAATCGACTTCAATTTTCCTAAATCCAATTTATTCATACCAGCTTTATCTTGTTTCATTTTCTTCAAAATTGCATTTGCCGTTTGTGCATTGGCAAGTAATGTTAAATCTGATTCATCAGCTTCTAACCATTCACCATCAGTAATTCGTGACAATTCATATATAGTATCTTCCCATGCATCATTTTTATATCTCCATACTTCTGTACGAAAACCAACAATACGAAAAACATCTTTATCATATCCAGTTACTTGCACGAGATCACCAAAAGTAAAGTTATAATTTAATTCAATCCACTCTGTGTCGCCCTTTTTCATTTCCTGCTCTGTAACATGCTGTAAAGTTTGTTCTACATAAAATCCATCGTGATTATTTACTTCGTATACGTAAACTCCATCTAAAACTTTCATATTTGTAACTTTCCCAACGGTTCCATATAGCGTAATCACGACTATGTCTCCTACGTTATATTTAGGTTGTTTTTTCCTTGCCATCAATATCTCTCCTTTTTTAAACGTCGTGATTTTGATAACAGTATATGCAACCTACATAAAAACGCTTATCACATAAGCTTATATTCATAAATTTTTTCAATAAAAAAGTAGAATTTGTATATAACTTAAAAAAGCTAGTATTTAAACTAGCTTTCACTTTTCATTTATGTTCTAACAGCAAGACGTATTGTAAATAAAAAAGCATAATGAATACTTCACTTCTTTCAAAGTAATGTATTCATTATGCTTTCATTTCCCTAAAACTTCATATCGTTATCTCTCTTGTATATATAAATCCCATGCATCATCAAATATAGACATACTTTCTAGCATTCCACTTAACTCTAAGTATGAACTAATTACATCATAGTCTTCAGATTGCTTCGGAAAACTTAAATCATCATACATCGCCTCTGCTAAATCTGATATTTCATTTTTAAATAAAGCTGCACGGTGCTTCATCATATAATGGTAAAATGTCTTTTTCAAAAATATTCCCTACCTTTCTAACTTGGGTACATTATACAAGGCAAAAAAGAAAAAAACCAGCATAAAAGCTGGTTAGAAGTCGAAATAATTCCTTTTTAATAAACGTGGTCTTCCCATCAACTCTTCGTATGTTAGTTGTTTTGGTAAATCTTTCGTATAAATTAAAAACAACTGATCTTCAATTTCTTTTACAGTATGGTCTGCTTGATAGTCCATTCCACATGAGGAACAAGTAATACATGGTGTCTCTTGGATTTCAATGGCTTTCGTACCATCTGGTAATTCCCAATATACAGTATTCAAGCTTTCTTTCGCTTCTGTACTGTCACACCACATACAATTCATACTACGTCACCCTCATTTTTTTTATCATCATCTAACTTTGCTATTTGTGCTTGATATTTTTTATCTTTTAATTGATCACGCTTATCACGTTTATCTTTTAAAGAAGCATGCGTTTCATTGACTTCATAATCTTTGCGGCGATTCATACGTTGTAAATCATCTGGAACAAGATTAAATTTCTTATCACTCATCAATCCTGCAACGCCGATATCAGAACGTTTTTCTTCATAAGTCGGATAAATTTCTTTAAAGTAGCCTTCTGCTCTTCCTGGGATATAGTTTTCTGGTTCTGGATACGTTGTAATAACCCCTTCAAAGTTACGAAGAACAACTTTATCCGCACTTTGTGAAATTAAATAGTTTGGCTGAAGCGCAATTTTTCCGCCTCCGCCCGGTGCATCGACAACGAAAGTTGGTACTGCATAACCAGACGTATGTCCACGTAAGCCTTCAATAATTTCAAGACCTTTCGAAACTGGTGCACGGAAATGACCGATACCTTCTGATAAATCACATTGATAAATGTAATATGGACGAACACGAATTTTCACTAAATCATGCATAAGTTTTTTCATAATTGGAACGCTGTCATTAATTCCAGCTAAAATTACAGCTTGGTTTCCAATTGGAACACCTGCATTTGCAAGCATTTCACATGCTAGTTTCGATTCTTCTGTAATCTCAATAGAAGTGTTAAAATGCGTATTTAACCATACTGGATGGTATTTTTTAATAATGTTACACAGGTTTTCTGTAATACGCTGCGGGAATACAACTGGTGCTCTCGTTCCGATACGAATAATCTCGACATGCGGGATTGCTCGTAAATTCTTTAATACATATTCTAAAATTTTATCATTAATTAGAAGTCCATCACCGCCAGAAATTAAAACGTCACGTACTTGTGGTGTTTCACTAATATAAGCAATCGCATCATCTAATTGCTTTTTCGGTACGCCCATTCCAATTTGTCCACTAAAACGACGACGTGTACAGTAACGACAATACATAGAACATTGATTCGTTACTAAAAATAGTACACGGTCTGGATAACGATGAGTTAATCCTGGAACTGGTGAATCTTCATCTTCATGAAGAGGATCTTCTAAATCATATTTTGTTTTATATAACTCTTCCGAAATCGGTACTGATTGCATCCGAATCGGACAGCGTGGGTCATCAGGATTCATTAGCCAAGCATAGTACGGTGTAATGTTTAACGGGATCGTTTTCGTTGAAATTTTAACGCCTTCTTCTTCGTCAGGTGTTAAGTTAATTACTTTCTTTAAATCATCTAAAGTTTTGATCGTATTCGTTAATTGCCAAACCCAATCATTCCATTGTTCTTCTGTAACATCTTTCCATAATTCAATATCCTTCCAGTGACGATTTGGTTTGTATACATCATGTAACATTGCTATTCCCCCTTTTTATACGCTCATCCTTTATATAAGCAATAATTATGCCAACTTCATATTCTTGATAAGTAAATGCGAGAAATACCCTATTATATAAGAGAATAAATATTTTTAAGTGCTGTACTAAAACGCTATTTACTATCATATTCATTACTTGTTATATATGTAAACGCTCTTTTATTGGTGCAAACACACAAAACCGCCGATTATTCGGCGGTTTTGTCGTACTTGCTCAGTTTATATTGAAGCGTTTGACGCGGAATACCTAACATTTTTGCTGCTTGCAAAATATTACCTTCCGTTTCAATTAACGCTTGATCTATTAATTCTTTTTCCGTTTGATGTAGAGCTTCCCTAAGTGGTAATATACTTTTCTTCTCCTGAATTTTCTCTTTCCGAAATGTTCTTGGCAAGCAATTTGCTGTTAACGAATTCCCTTCTGTAATAATGACGGCATGTTCAATCGTATGCTTTAACTCACGAACATTTCCAGGCCATTGATAAGCTTGTAATCTTTCTTTCGCTTCCTTATCAATTTGAAGTACACCTTTTTTATAACTTTTATTATATTCTTTCAAAAAGTAAGACGCTAATAACAGTACATCCTCAGTTCTTTCGCGAAGCGGCGGGATATATAATGAAAACACATTTAATCGATAGTATAAATCAGTGCGAATTTTATTTTCTCTTAAACATACTTCTGGAGGCTGATTCATTGCAGTAATAACGCGAACATCTACTTTTCTCGTCTTATTATCACCAATGCGACGAATAACTCCATCTTCTAATACACGTAGCATTTTTGCTTGTAAATCAAGCGGCATTGAATTCAGTTCATCTAAAAATAATGTCCCTCCATCTACAAGTTCAAATAATCCTGCTCGTTCGATTGCCCCTGTATAACTACCTTTTGTCGTGCCAAACAGCAAACTTTCTAATAGCGACTCTGGCAAAGCTGCACAGTTTTGTGCAATAAACGGCTTATTTTTTCGTTTAGAAGCTTCATGAATCGCTTGCACAAATAGCTCTTTCCCCGTTCCAGTTTCACCATATATTAAAACATTCGCATCGGTTGGCGCTACTTTTTGTGCTAACTCTTTCGTCTGTTTAAAGCGGGAATCATCAGTTACAATTGTCTCGAATGCAACATGCTTTTTCACCGTTTTTTTGCTAGTCGATCGTTTTATTTTCGATTGTAGATCTACAATCGTATCAGTAAGCTTTTGAATAGTAGAATAATCTTTCGCAATTTCTACAGCACCAGCAATATTTCCATCTATTAAAATAGGTAACGTTGTATTGACCGTACAAACGTCTTCCCCATTTAAATTTTGGTAATGTTGAACTTGGTGTACGATTGATTTTTTTGTATCTAATACGTTCATCAACGTACTTGTTTCTCTGGATAATGACGGGAATGCTTCTAATAAATGCTTTCCTAGCACATTTTCAATTTTAGATCCATCATGTTTTGCAGCAACTGTATTATAAAAGATTGTAATCCCATTTTCATCTACTGCATGTATGGCCTCATCTATACTGCCCAAAATCGCTTCAATGACTTCCTGTGTCGAAACTGCTAGCAATGTCATCCCCCCTTTTGCCGAAAATCCAGCAAATTCATCGCCGAATTTTCGGCACCCTCTGTGCGATTATAAGCATGACGATTCCGTTCTACTATTTTGATGAAATGTGTATATATTTTTATTGCTTATTTATGGTTAAGTGACACTTTAATCAGTGGGGCTTTATTCACCCCACTGATTATTAACCCGACTCCCACCTAACTTCTTTGCTTTACAGCCGAATTTTGAGGCGGGAGTCTTACTGCTTTCGAATAGCTGGATAAATCTTTCACCCATATATTCATATCTTCCAACTTATCAAAAATGTAGCAATTATTCGCAAGCCTTCCCGTATATGTATAGCCTAATTGATGAAAGGCTGCATTCATACCGAAAGATAGCGAGCGAGCAATTGTATAAGAACAAAAAATAGATTTTTCTTGGAGCTCTTCCTCCAATTTAATTAACAGACTTTTCATGAAACCATGTTTTCGATATTCAGGTAATGTAGCACAATTCGTTAATTCTGCATTACCTTCTTTCACGTTCATTTCAGCAGATGCTGTACTAATAATTTCCCCCTCGAATTCATAAACATAGTAAATTGTATCATCTTCCTTCATCGTCTGCTTTACATAATTCCCATCATTTAAAGGTGTCGGATAAACTTCAAATACTTTTCCAAAGACAATTGCTAATTCTTCCGCATCCCCTTCTGTCGCTTTTCTTAACACAAATTCCTCTGGGACTATTTTTTCTTTCACTTCTTTTTCTTTTACACCACTTAAAATAGTATCTTCCTCAGTCCAATGAATACTATTTCGTCTTTCATCATTATGATATTTCACGAAGAAGTGCGCATCGTGCCCTTGAAAATAATGAGGTATCGTTGCTTCCAGTAAGAAACCGAAAGAGAGCCATGTTGAAACATGCTCTCCCTTTCCTTTAATAATACATTTAGTGAAAGAATGTTTCTTTGCTAATTCATCGATTGTTTGTATGATGCTTTCAACATTTCCTGTATAGTGATCAACTCTAATACGTTTATTAAAATAATCTAAAACCCCTTCTACTGTATAATGCTTTGTCTGTTCACTAAAAGATTCATAGTATTTCATTTTTTCACCTCACACCAATCTAGTAATGTACATGCAATTATTTTTGCGGCAGCAATCATTTTATCAACTTCTATATATTCGTTTGGATAGTGTGCTACTTTCGTCTCTCCTGGACCAAATACTATCGTGGGTACGTTAGCGATTTGTGTGAACAAACCTCCATCTGTTCCCCATGGCGAAGCTTCTATAATCGGCTCGTTCCCTTCGATTTCAACAAAGTTATGTTGAAGCGTTGTAATAAGTGGATGATTTTCTTCTAGTTCACCAGGAACCCATCTAGCCCCAAACCATTCTACTTCTACAGGATTTTTTACAAACCAACTATCCACATCTTTTAATTCACCAATCCAGCCCTCAAACTCTTCTTTTGCTGCCTCTATAGTCTCATTCGGCGCAATACCACATCTTCCTTCTAAAATTAATGAATCGGGAACAGAACTTGGCCAGCTTCCCCCTTCAATTTTCCCAACGTTAATTGGAATTGGAATCGGAATCCCCTTAAATAACGGATCTGTAATTCGACCATTTCTCTTCTCTTCTAATTTTCTCAAATGCTCTACAACAAACATACTTTTTTCAATTGCACTTACTCCTTCATAACGTGTACCACCGTGTGCTGCTTTTCCTTTTATATGTAGACGAAACCACATTGATCCTTGTTGTTTCGGAAAAAACTTCATATTCGTCGGCTCAGGAATAATAACGCCATCTGCCTTATATCCTCGTAAAATAGTGGCTAATGTTCCTGCCCCACCGCTCTCTTCTTCTATTACACTTTGAAAATGTATATCACCTTTTAGTTCAATACCAGATTCAATAATCGCTTCCATCGCAAGCATAAGTGAGACATTGCCGCCTTTCATATCTGTTGTTCCACGTCCATATATGCGGTTTCCTATTTTCTCTCCACTATATGGATGATGGTCCCACTGATTTACATCCCCTTCTGGCACGACATCAATATGCCCGTTTAAAATCATAGATTTCCCTTCGCCACTTCCTTTTAAAGTCGCTACAATGTTCGGGCTATCTGTAAAACTTATACGAGGTGATACGAAATAAGGGTGATCTTTCATTTCATTAAAAGCAGGCTCCCAAATATCAAGATTTAGACCTAACTCACGCAACTTTTCAATAACAATTGCCTGCGCACCACTTTCATCACCAGATACGCTCTTTTCTTGAATTAATCGTGTTAAAAATTTTACACTCTCTTCTTCATGACCCTCAATATAATCACAAACTTGTTTTTTTAATTGCTCCATATATTACAACTCCCCTCATTCAATTACTAGTAAATTTGAGCTTATATGAAAATCAGCTGTCGTATGTCGTTTTACATCTTCTACAGTATATGGACTCATTAATTCTTGTAAGACAAGTCCTCTTTGGGTCACTTCCATGACAGCCATGTCTGTAATAATTAAATCTACACATTTTTTCGAAGTTAATGGCAATGTACATTCCGAAACAATCTTTGCATTTCCGTATTTATCAACATGATTCATCACAACAACGACCCGCTTCGCTTTTTGCGCTAAATCCATCGCTCCTCCAATACCTGGAACGCGTTTTCCTGGTACAATCCAGTTCGCTAAATCACCATTTTCACTTACTTGTAACGAACCAAGTATCGTAACATCAAGTAATCCTTTTCGAATCATGCCAAACGCCATGCAGCTATCAAAATAACTTGCTCCTGTAATAAGAGATGTTGGTAAACCAGCTGCGTTACATAAATTCTCATCTTCATTCCCTTTACTTGGCGTTGGTCCCATACCAACAATACCGTTTTCTGCATGAAACATAACATTCATATCTTCTGGCAAATGATTCGGTACAAGCGATGGAATTCCAATACCTAAATTTACAAGCATACCATTCTGAATTTCTTTCGCTGCACGTCTTGCAATCTTATCTCTTACTTCTACGCCCATACCCATTTCCAATTCACTCCTTCCGATGGCACGATATAATTTACAAATACACCTGGGACGACAATTTCTTCTGGATCTAAACTTCCAAGTGGAACAATTTCTTCTGCTTCTACAATCGTTATGTCACCAGCCATAGCTACGTGAGGATTCATATTACGAGCGCTTTTATCAAATACAAGATTTCCAAATGGATCCGCCTTTTTCGCATATACAATTGCGACTTCAGCCGTTAAAGCTGTTTCAACTAAATATGTCTTTCCATTCATTTCAACTGTGCGCTTTCCTTCTTCTACAATCGTATCAACACCAACGTCAACTAAAATACCACCAAGCCCTACACCACCAGCGCGAATACGCTCTGCGAGTGTTCCTTGCGGAGAGAATTCAATTTGCAATCTTCCTTCATTTAATTGTCTTCCCGCATTTGGATTTGACCCAATATGAGAAGTAACTAAAGATTTAACCCTTTCATTCGTAACAAGACGACCGATTCCTACATCAGGAAATCCAGTATCATTTCCTATTAAATTTAAATTTGTAATGCCTTTATCTAAAACAGCTTGAATTAAAGATGGAGGGGATCCGATTCCTCCAAATCCCCCAAACATTAATGTCATATCATCATGGAACAAAGAAATTACTTCCTCTATTTCTTTTAATTTACCGAATGTATTTGTAATAGTTGTCATGCGATACTATGCCCTCCTTTTTGCATCATCTCTTCCACGCTCTTTACAAAAATTGAAAGTAATTCATCTAACTCGGAATATGTAGTTGTCATTGGTGGTGCAACAAGCAGTGCACTATCCTCTTTTCCTGCTTGCCCTGAAACAGCTTGGTATAAGAGCAGTCCATTTTTAGCAGCAACTGAAATAAGCTCCGATGCTTTTGTAAACGGTTGCAATTCTATTCCAATTAGCAATCCTTTTCCACGCACATCGGCAATGATTGTCGATTGTTGCTGAACTTTCTGCAAACCTTTTAATAAATACTCTCCCTTTTCTGCTGTTTTTTCAGGTAAATTATGTTTCTCCATATATTCAATAACAGCTAAAGCCGTTGCTGCAGACAATGGATTTGCACTAAGCGTATGCCCGCTCATTACAGAACGTGATCCATGTAAAATCGGCTCCATAACACGGTCACTTACTATTGTCGCTGCCATTGGTGTATAACCCGCTCCTAGCCCCTTACCAAGCGTCATAATATCCGGTTCTACACCCCAGTGCTCCATAGCAAACCATGCACCAGTACGACCAAGTCCAGTCATTACTTCATCCGCAATAAATAATATATCGTAATGACTACAAATATCTTTAATTACTTTATAGTATTCTTTTGGCGGGACAACCGCGCCTCCAGCAGCTCCGATAATCGGTTCAGCAATAAAAGCTGCAATATGTTCTGCACCAATTCGATCAATCGCTCTTTCTAGTTCAGTCGCACAAGAAAGTTGACATGTTGGATATACCTTTTGTACAGGACATCTAAAACAGTATGGAGCTGGAATAGTCGGATAATCTTCCAAAATAGAAACGAAACGTTGTCTGCGCAGTGGATGCCCAGACATAGATAAAGCTCCCATTGTAATCCCGTGATAGCTCATCCACCGTGACAAAATTTTATGTTTCCCTTGAATGCCACGCTCCTGAAAATGCTGAATTGCGATTTTCATAGCTGTTTCATTTGCTTCCGTACCACTATTCACAAAAAAGCTCCAGTTCAAATCTCCTACACATAAATCGCTTAACTTCTTCGCTAATTTTTCAGCTGGTTCACTCGTAAACTGTGATCTATAAACGAAAGCGATCTCCTCTGCCTGTTTTTTAATAACTTCTGCTATCTCTGCTACGCCATGTCCAATACCTGCCGTAATCGCTCCAGACGAACCATCAAAATATTTATTTCCGTTTTGATCATACAAATACACACCTTTTCCATGTGAAATCATCGGATACGGCTGACCAACAAGTGGTTTAATTAAGTAATCGCGCATAGCGCTCCCCCATTTCTTCAATTTGTATATGTATATGAAGAAAATTGACGTTTCTTTCATAAAAAAGAATCCTCTGCAAAAGCAGTGAATTTATCAAAAAACTATTATAAAATATACAAATGACTGCTAAATATTATTTTAAAAACAGAAAATTCAGAACTTAAAATGAAGACCAACCTTACCTGTACGCTTAAATACCCCTTCCTGATTTAAGATAACTGCAAATTGAATATTTTTTTAATATAATATCAACTTCCCTCAATTGCTGACATTGTGTAAACTTCGACGGAACTCCCGTTATTCTCCTTCCTATTATCCTACTTTATATTGCATATTTTCAAACAAAATTCGACATTTTACTCCACCTCATTTATCGTAACTATTTCTTAACAAATAGTACCACCTGTTTAGAACAATAAAAAAAGAACCGATTAACCACATTAATCAGTTCGGCACGACGCTCTTTTATCGGTATTACCTTATCCAACGCATCACTAAAATTAATAGAAATACTCATAATACAAATCCATAATTCGTCCCACAGCCTATAGTACCAAATCCTCCATAACTTCATTCCAAATAACTATGGGGATATCCCCATCCCAATGGTTCCACTCCTTCCATCAAAGTCAAACTACCTTTCCTTTATAATTTATGTAGGACAATTATCGATTTGTATGTGTGTTTGCCTATAAATAAAAAAATCCCCATTTTAACTTTTCTTTCTAGAAAGGCAAGTTTTTTGCATAACCTCTTTCTAGCTTCGCATATATTTGTAATGATGATAAAGGAGGAATGTTCATGACTCAATCCGAAATTGAAAAATACGGCCAAGAAGCTGCACGTTACGAACAGCTCGCTCGTTACTATCAATATAGCAATCCTAAAAGATATGTAGAACTCTATATGAAATACTATGATGCAATTACAAAACTTGTACAAGCATATGAAAAGAGAGATTCACAAGAAGCGACTTTACCGTCACATATGAGAATCTTCCACACAGCTCCCCATACACCAGCAGTTGATATTATAATAAACGGACAAAAGGTTATTAAAAATATTTCTTTTAAACAATTCAGTCCGTATTTATCATTAGTGCAAGGTAAATACCGTATTGATATTGTCCCTGTCGGAAACGAAACTCCAATATTTTCAGCATTAGTACCAATAATGGGGAATCACACTTATACCCTTGCAGCGGTCAATAGCGATAATCATCTCCAATTACAACCCATTCTTGATAATACTCATTTACCATCTGGTCAAGCAAAAATACGGTTTGCACATTTTTCACCAGACACTCCAGTTGTAAATGTAAATTTAAAAGATGGGGATCATTTATTTGAAAATGTACTCTTTAAGCAAATAACAGATTTTTTACAAGTTAGCCCTGGTACAGCAGATATTGAAGTTTCACTTGCTGATACAAAAAAAGTACTATTAACCATTCCAAAATTCAACGTTGAACCAAATACAATTTACACAATTTCAATAGTTGGTTATTCAACTGAGGATCCAAAATTAGAGACCGTTATACTTACAAATTAAAACAGTCTACACCATTCGTATGGTGTAGACTGTTTACTTTTGAAACGTAATTTGAAATTCTGTCCAATCGTTATCCGAACGACACAATATGGATCCGTTATGTTTTTCTACAATTTGTTTACATACAAATAGTCCAATACCAGTTCCTAGCTTTTTAGTAGTTACAAATGGCTCAAAAATGGTCTCTACATTGTCTGCTGGAATCATAGGTCCATTATTTTTTATAACAATGCGAACAGCCTGATCCTCTTCAAATACATCAATGATAATTTTCCGCTCTTCTTTCACCGATTCAAGAGCATCAATCGAATTCATTAAAATATTTAAAACTACTTGCTTCACTTCACTCCGGTAACCAACGAGTGGAATAGGATACGGCAAATTCTTTTCAATCAAAACATTTGCATTAACTAAACTTGGATATAAGAATTGTATAATATCTTGAAATAAGTCATTTACCAAAAAACGTTCAGATTCATTCCACATTTCTTTTTTCGATACAAGTAAAAATTGCGAAATCCTAAAATTTAATTGATCTAATTCATGTGAAATAATATCTAAATACGATAGATTAGGGTGATCTGTCTTCAATAACTTTACAAATCCCATAATCGAAGTTAGCGGATTACGAAATTCATGCACAAAACTAGCCGACATTTGCCCTAGAATCGTAAGCCTTTCTTTATGTGTTTCATTTATATATTGCTGTTTTTCTTCTAAATTTCTCGATATAATTTCTGAGTATTTTAAAACGGTATAATAAATTAATTTGTCAAAACAAGTATGTATTTTGGCCATAATCGGTTTCAGTTCACGAGCACTTACATCCAATTCGCACATCGCTTCAAAAAGTTCATTTCTTCCCACATTTGCATTGTAAACAAAATCTCCAATATTCGCATCTGCCCCTGCACGCTCAATGGCAATTTTCTCACATAATGGCTGAAGATAATTAATGTCTTTATCTTCCATAATAAGTTCGATAATTAACTCTAATAAATTCGCTCCATTTTGAACTACCTCTTGTTTAAATGGATCTTTTTCGGAAATTATCATTTTGTTTTTCCAGTTCTCTACGAATTGGTGCCTGTTGTTTTTCAAGTGCGAACAAAATACTTCTTTAATATCCTTATCGATTGGAAAAACCTCCATTCCTCCATTTCCATACGACGAATACCCTTTATATTTTGAATATTAACACAAAAAATACATTTCGTTAATAGATTTTTGTCACATTTTGTTAATTTCTGTTGATAAAATTTATTTTTCCTTTCTTATTTAAATAAGTTGTATTCCTATATCCCTTTCCCTTCTCATTTTTTAAATTATTTTCCTGTTCAAAACTACTTTTTTTGCATCCTTTTTAATTCTTGCGTACAATAAGAAGTGAAAGGTGTGAAAAATATGGTAAATAAAAATGTGGAAGACTATCTCCAAGAAGGCATATATGGCCAAAAGCAAAACAAACCAGAAGAACGTAATATGTACTTAACTACATTACGTGAGCGTGTAGAAATCGCTTTAACAATCGGTCAAGTAATGCAAAGTAATGTGTATACAGAAGTAACGGGTAACATACGTTCTTCTCAATCATTACAACTATTCCTAAATGGAAGCATTGCTTACCCACATTTATCAAAATACATTAAATTAGCAACTGAAAAAAATATTCCTTTTACAATTGTTCAAAATAAAGGTACTGAAACACCAATCGGTTTAGTACTCTCTCATAGCACTGCTGTAGATAAAGAACATATTTATGTCGAAGATGATATTTTCAAACAAGAAATGAAGTAAAAGGTACACTTGATTAAATGAAATCGTTCCGAGAAACGTAAAACAAACAATAAAAAACGAGTATGGAATCGTAAACATTTCCTGCTCGTTTTTTATTGCGGTGTTTAAGCTCGATCTACTTTATTTTTTAATACACACTAATTTCATTTCTGTCATTTCTTCTATTGCATATTTAATTCCTTCACGGCCTGTGCCACTCTCTTTCACACCGCCATAAGGCATATGATCTACTCTGAACGTTGGAATATCATTAATCATGACACCACCGACTTCTAATTCATCAATTGCACGCATTGCCTTACATAGATTGTTTGTAAATACACCTGCTTGTAATCCATAACGTGAATTATTTACTTGTTCTAAAGCCTCATCAAATTCTTTAAATGTATTTACAGTCATAAGTGGACCAAATACTTCTTGGCACTGAACAGATGCATAATCTGGAACATTTGTTAATACAGTTGGTTCAAAAATCCTTGCATCACGTTTGTTACCACCGTATACAACATTAGCTCCTTCCTTAACTGCCTCTTCCACCCATGAATTTATACGTTCTACATCTTTTTTTGAAATAAGTGCTGATACATCTGTTTCTTCATGAAGCGGGTCTCCTACTACAACGTTTTCCATTGCTTTCGTTAATTTTGTAATAAACTCTTCCATTTTGCGTTCATGCACAAAAACACGTTGTACTGAAATACAAACTTGTCCATTATTCACAAACGCGCCCCATTTTACACGTTCAATTATTTCGTCTGTCAATTCAACATCTTCATCAATAATTACTGCAGCGTTCGATCCTAATTCTAACGTCACTCGTTTCAACCCGGCTTTTTCCTTAATTCCAATACCTACTTTCGGACTTCCTGTAAAAGTAATACTAGCAACGTTCTCATCTTTTACTAATGCCTCACCTACAACAGATCCAGGTCCAGAAATTATATTGAAAGCTCCCTTTGGTAAACCAGCTTCTTCAAATAATTCTACCAATGCATACGAAGAAAGTGGCGTTTGGTCGGCAGGCTTTAGCACAATAGTATTTCCAGCCGCAATTGCTGGGCCTACCTTATGTGCTACTAAATTAAGTGGAAAATTAAACGGTGTAATAGCACCAATAACCCCGATTGGTTGTCGAATTGTATACGCTATACGGCCACCTGCTCCTGGTGCAGCATCTAATGGTAACGTCTCACCATATATTCGCTTCGCTTCTTCAGCTGCAAACTTATATGTTTGAACAGTGCGATCTACTTCTCCCCGTGCAGCACGAATTGGTTTTGCAGCTTCTTTTGCGATAATCTCTGCAAACTCTTCTCTTCTCTCATCCATTTTTTGTGCAACCTTTTCTAAAATAGTTGCACGGTCGTATGCGGATAATTTTTTCATTTCTTTCATTGCATTTTTGGCCGAAACTATTGCTTCCTTAACGTCATCTTCTGTACCTTGCGCAATCTCCGCTAATGTTTCTTCAGAATATGGTGCATACAATGGTTTATACGTCTCTACTGATTTCCATACCCCATTTATATATAAATGTTTTTTCATAGCAGTTCTCCTTCCGAATATATGTATACAATAATACATTTCATTTATTTCACCTAGTGAAAGGTCTGACTTGTGTAATTGTATCATAGCCCTAATACATCAAAAAACATTTTGCTCAAAAAAACTCTGCTACAAAGCAGAGTTTACGAACTAATTTGTTCTTGGAGCGAAATCTTTTTTTCATCTCCCACAATAACAATCGATTCTGAAGGTTTCGTTACTTCTAATCTCTTAATATAGTGTCCATCTAATTTTTTTACGCAAAATTTATAATTTTCAATCTCAATGGTATCACCCTCGGAAATCTCAATATTTTTTGTTAGGATCCAACCGCCAATCGTATCGACATCATCGTCGTCAATAGTCAAACCTAATAATGCGTTCACTTCACTAACAAGTACTTTTCCCTCTAAAATCGTTTTCGTCTCACTAACTTGTTGGATTTCCGGTTGTTCATCAGTATCGAACTCATCTTGAATATCCCCTACAATTTCTTCTAAAATATCTTCAACGGTTACAAGACCTGATGTACCACCATATTCATCAATTAATATAGCGATATGTGTTCTTTCTCTTTGCATTTTTAAAAATAGATCATGAATCGGGATAGATTCAATAACTAAAATAATTGGCCTAATATATTGCTCCACTGTCTTTTCACTAACAACTCGGTGCTTCACAAAATCTGTAAATATATCTTTAAAATTCACAAAGCCTATTACATGGTCCTTATCACCATCAACAACCGGATACCTCGTATATTTTTCATGAGACATTTTTTGTAAAGCCTCTTCAGCAGGCATTTCTTTATTTAAAATATTCATCTCTGTTCGTGGTACCATTATTTCTTTCGCAATACGATCATCAAATTCAAATATTTTATTCACATACTTATATTCAGATTGATTAATCTCACCATTTTTATAACTTTCTGAAACTAACAACCGCAATTCTTCTTCTGAATGCACTTCATCATGCCCTTTTGGTGGTTTCAACCCAAGAAACTTTGTAATTAACCGAGCTGATCCATTTAAAATCCAAATGAATGGGAATGCAATACGATAAAACAAAATGAGTGGCTTAGCAACAAAGAAACTCACTTGTTCTGCTTTTTGAATCGCAAATGTTTTTGGAGCTAACTCTCCTACTACCACATGGAAAAATGTGATAAACAAAAATACTAAAATTATAGCTAAAATGTCTGCGAGTTGAGTAGGGACGTTCCAATTTGCAAACAACACATCAAACATGTGCTTTAGCGCAGGTTTACCAGACCACCCAATCCCAAGAGCTGTAACAGTTATTCCTAATTGACAAGCTGATAAATATTCGTCTAAGTTTGTAATGATTGTTTTGACAGATATTGCACGATTATTTCCTTTTGCAATTAAATAGTCAATTCGTGAACTCCTCACTTTAACAATTGCAAATTCTGCTGCAACGAAAAATGCCGTTAAGGCAATTAAAACAATCACTATACTTATACTATATATGTCCAAATACTTTTCCTTACTTACAATGTAAGCAAGGAAGCCACCTCCTACTTAAATTTATTCAAGTGAAGTAAGCATTCTTATACTCTAATAAAATTCTACATTAGTAACCACCTTTTTATATATTATATGCATACATAAAAAAGATATTTATAATTATGATAATCTAATTAGCTTATTATCGTCAAACTATAATAAGCCCAATTTTCCGATAACTAAAATGATTTATATAAATAGTATGTGCTAAACAGCTGAACTTCGTGAAAAAACACTTTCTTTGCCGATTCCACACTTCTTTTGTCACAACTGAAGGGAACTTGCTACATAACTAGAAATCATTCAACAGGATATATATAGGAGGGATTATTTTGGAATATAAAACACCATTTATCGCAAAGAAATTAGGTGTTAGCCCAAAGGCTGTTGTCCGGATTGCACAACAATTAAATCTTACGATTAAAAAAAATAAATATGGTCATTTTATTTTCACACAAGGTGATTTAGATCTAATGTTAGAATACCATCGCTCTCAAATGGACCAGCCTCAAAACTCTCAAACTACTCAAAAACCATCTTCAAATGATGTAGAAAAATTAAAAACTCAAGTAAACACAATTGTTCAAAACACATCATCGAATGATTTTGAGCAATTAACAGCTCAATTTACCACAATTACGAGAAGACTAGATCGAATGGAAGAACAAATGCAAGATAAAGCAAATGATGTCGTTACATACCAACTTTTACAACATCGCCGCGAAATAGAGGAAATGTTAGAACGAATTCAAAAACTAGAAGCTGCCCTAAAAAAAGAAGAACCAATATACATTACTCCTGATGCAAAACCAACATATGAAAGAGAAAAGAAACCGAAGCGTCGTAAAATGATTTTTAGTATATTTGGACTATAATATTGTAGACCCTTATTCTGAGAATAAGGGTCTACTTTTTGTATGAAAACAGATGCCTGTAATAAGTAACTCTTCTTCATACTATACATATTCATATATTTTCATTTTGTTAACATAATATTTTTACTGTATTTTGCAATAAGTGCCTGCGCATGAGCATTCCCTTGAATAATATCACGGAATTCTTTCAAAGAATACAGATGTGTAGCCCCTTTTCGAGCATGAATTCGCACTGGTACACCTTGTAAAGTATCATGAAACTGGAATGGACTATCTATCGGTTCGATTGGAAAACCGAGTGTAAGTAAATACATATACATTCTTTTTGTAACTGCTGCAATATACCATTCCGCTTTCGTCTCTAACGCATGCATAAATAAAATAGCTGCCAGCCTTTTGAAATGTCCTCTCCCCCGAGACGTTTTCGCAATACTTAACTTTCCTATTTCATACACATTTTTCAAATCTTTCACTAAATCATTTTTAGAAAACGGATAGAAAAACTCAGAATTTGATTGTTCAGGTACTGTAAACTTAATACATTCTACTGTACCAATATGATGTTCATCTTCTATTAATAAAAATCGTGATGGATTTAAATTACGTTCTACAAACATTAAGTTTCTTTCTTCACAAAAATCTCCCCACAGTTGCTCGAACCAAAAATGCTCTTCCTTTGTTTGAACACGCTGGAACATATTTAACCGCCTTTCCCATCGCCGCTCTGTTTTTGATAACGCTTTCACTTACTATCATATAAGAACAAATCTTCGTATGCAACTAAAAATATTTATGTCTTATTATATTCTGCAAAATGAATTAAATTCCTACTTATTAGTCATTAATACACATGCAAAACCCTTTAATTCCCCATACTGTTACAAACATAACAAGATTCAATTACTCTAATAAAAAAATGATAATCACTATCAAGTTCGAACCGTATAATGTGTCTTTCCGTACTGCATATAATTCTTCTTAACCTAAAGAAATCCTTCATTAAAAAGGATTTCTTTTACATTTTATTACTTTTTAACCATTTCTCAAAAATTTGAATCATCCCATGCTTCCCAGCCAACTTCTCTTCTCCTTGTTTCGTTTTATATGGATATAGTTGTAAAAACACTCCACATCCAGATTCAATTTTTTTACTATGCATATGGCTACCTGGATATACACAAATCACTTCATAAATCGCTCTTCGCTTAAAAATTCGTTTACCATTCTGTTCTTCTACATACTTAATAGACCAGTATTTATACATTTGCTCCGTTGCTTTCGTATTACCGACAGGCTGAAAAATATTGTACATAGGGCTGTATTTCACTTCGATAATAATAGAAGATTTATATACATACTTCTCTTCTTCCTTTACATAACAATCTAAACGAATATCCGGCTTCTTTGTGTCCTCTCCGTTATAAAAATTACTTCCTTTGCTTAGTGCAATAAGAGGGTGTGTTTCAATTAAATCATTAAACGCGACGTGCACTTTTATATCATCTCGATGTAAAATCACTGTCGTTCCATCTTGTAATCCGTCTAAATAAAAATGTTCTTGTATTTGTTCACGAATAGGATTCTTATCTTCAAATCCGATTTGTTCTAATATAGAAATAACGATAAAAAAAGCGTAATACTCATACACTAAAAACGTTGGTTTATATACGAATAATAAAGATGGAGGTTGCTCCGTATGTTGCGGTAACAATTCTAAATGGTGGATTAATTGTTGATGCGGTATAGATAAAGTGTTCGAATTAATGGTAGCTGTTTCAGAAACTTCCCTCCAAAATGGAGAATACAATAAATTTCGAAAGTATTGCACACTTTCATATACGATATGAGCTAATATTTTATATTCTTGTATTTTCACAGAACTTTTCCGTAAATCTGCTTCTTTCAGTAAATGTAGATTTCTATATTTTTGTTTTTCCCTATCCGTCACGGATCCATTTCGTTCAATCGTTTTCATAATTGTTTTAACAGCTTGAAATTCATCTGACTTTTTCTTCTTTTCTCCTTCTAGTATTTCAATAGTTTTACGTACAAAAATTTCTGCTTCAAGTAAATAATAATAGAATTGCATCGTTTTAAATTTAAGAAATGCATTTTCAATACTATTTTTTTGCTCCTTAAATTTACGGTTGTAATATTTCGCATAAAGCTTTCTTTCTGTCATAATGGCAGTTTTTCTCGTTGCCTTCCGCGCTTTCGTTTCCCATTCATATTCGTGTACAAATTCCGCATTCGATTCTACTTTCTTAAAAATTTGTTTTATTCTTTTCATTTTTTGTGGCAACTTTCTTAACAATACCAAATAAGAAGAATCTTCAATATCACTAAGTGCTGAGAAAGTTTTCTTGTAATAACCTCTATCTAAAATTAACTCGTTTAAAATTGACTTCACATAATCTTGAATCATTTCAAATTGGTCATCAAAAAAGTTTTTAGGAACCACTTGAAACGCACCATAATAAGTTTTATCTTCTATACGCACTTCAAAATGGTATAAGCCACAGCGCCACGGATAAAAAAATTCAGTTTTTCCATGTTCATACACTAATACTCTTTGTTTTTTTTCATTTAATTCATATTGTGACTCTTTTATATTCTTTTGTCCCTCATATACTTTATTCCATATGAATGTAATGTCCATTGGATTTTGATAATGGAAATGTAATTTCAGTGGTTTTAATTCCTGTACTTTATAAATACATTGAACTAATGCTGTAGTAGACGTACAAAGCCGGTTTAAAAGGATAAAATCGCCTTTCCCCTCAGTACCAATAATTAGCTTCAATACAAACGGGAGCGTTTCTTTCGTATCGACGATTGCTGTTTCATAACGCTCCTCATTTTGCATAGCCATACAGCTCCAGCTCTCTACGCTTTTGTCTTATATAAGCTAAAGAATGTTCAAATGTAGATACACGATTTGCAAGCGGAGACTGTAAAAGTGGTATCAATGTCGCTCCCCTTTTTGCTTCTTCAGAAAGTAGAGGGCCCACTGTCATTTCTGTCCCCCTTAATTTCGTTAATACACGCTGCTTTATTTGCAAATCAAAACCTTCTTCCCTGCTAATCATATAAGACTGATTATTTTGGAACGGTATATTTTGCAAATACGTAGCGATTGCGCTTGCACATCGGAAAGAAATTCCTTTTGATATATCGTGTGATGATAATACATCATGTAACTTATCCAATAACTCTAATTCCTCTTCAGTATACACTTCGATCATCTCTTTATTCCTAAACCAATTGAGTCGAAATTCTCCCGTTGTTACTTTCAGCGGAGGTTGCTGAACAACTTTCTCATGTTCTATACTCATCTCGCAAAACGGAATTTTTTGTAATGTAATCAAATTTGTTCGATCTAATAATCGATCGGAAAGCTCTTTCGTCGTTTCATCAAAATTTACAGTGCCTACGAAAATAATATTCTCACCAATTTCCACTGAAGGTGGAATTTGATTTTCTATTTCTTGTACTTTCTCATACAAACTCAAAATACGATTTTTCTTTTCAAGTTGAAGAACGGATAGAAACGGAGTAAACCAATGCTCAATATGTGACATGTTCATTTCATCGAACACAATTATATACAATTGATTTGGATTTTCTTTAGCCTTTAACAATGTCCGAACTAACTTCGTTTCACTTTCAATAAAATTACCATTCGGATGAAGGTAACCGAGAATATCATGTGGTTCTTGATACGATGGTGAAATCGGAATCCAAATTAATTCTTCCCCATAACGTAAACCAAGTGATTCTGCATAAGCTTGCACAAAGCGTGATTTCCCAACACCTGGTATACCACCAACAATTGTTAACATATTGGTTTTAATACTAATGTGAAAATTATATATATCTGTATCATCCAAATATAACCCTTTATTACGAACCATACTTTGTACATACTGCAAAAAAGAGGATTCACGCTCATCCCATTCCCAGTCATCCTTTTGCATTTTAATATCTTCTACTTCAACTAACTTACCTTCTTCAGCAATTCGTTTATTTAGTTGGTCATACACATTTTCACTTACAAAATATAAATGATCATCTACTGCTATTTCTACATGTTTCATCCAATCGTTTATTTCAATATATTTGCATTCTTTTCTTTGCTCAAAATATGAAATTGAACTTATTGATGATTTTAACGATAAATTTCCATATAGCCTTCCTTCATGCCACAATAATTCTGGAGGCTCAAAGTCTTTTGGTAATTTAGGCATAAGAAATGATAAATAACCGTTGCTTAACTTCCGTTCCAAAGACGCTCTCTTTTTATAATTTGAGACCTTTGGTGAAGGAATCACTTTATATGAAGATGCTATTTCCCGAGGCTCTTCTGTGCATATTAATTCCAGAAATAAATTTCCACGATCATAATAAAGACGAAACATAACCAGTTGCTTTTCTAATTTATGCTTCTTTAAATCAGTAAAGATTTTTTCATTCTTTTTATTACTGCATAATCCTTCAAACAAATATTTTCCAGTCGGAAATAACTCTTGTAAAGTTAAAGGTATTGAAGAAAGACATTGTACAAAGAAATTTTCTCCATTCTTCTCTCCCTCAGCTTTTGCAAACTTCCCAATAAACCTCATATAATACATTCGCTTTATAAAACTTGGATGAAGAGCTTTATGTAATTTCAACGTAGTCACCTTCTTTTTTTCATACTATTCTTATTGTATGAACTACAATCTAAAACTAGAAATAAAAAACCTGACGTCATCCGTCAGGTTCAAAATTAAAACGTATATTAATGAGAAGGAAATGCTTTTTTTTCTTGTAAAATGGCATTATGAGCGATTTTCATTTTAGCAAGTATGTACCGTAATCGATCTTCCGCATTTTCATCTTTATTTTGCTGCAAACTCGCCAAATTCTCTACAGAACTCGCTAAATTTTCAATCACGCCTCGAAGTTCAGGATGATGATTAAAAAAAGATTCTTGTACTAATACTTTCCTTAAATCACTAGCTAAATCCATAATTCTAGACAACTGTTCTTTTTCTTCCATTTTCATCCCTCCTGAATATCTTATGTATTAAATATTCTCTAGACAAGGAAAAAAGCCCTTTAAATTAAAAGGACTTTTACATTTTTATAGTTCCTGTCAGTAACATATAAAGTGATGTAATAGCTGCAATAACAATTGCCCACATCACATATCGCTCTTTGCCTGCAAAACAACGATTCCCTTTTTCTTTTCTTGCAAACATATACACGAGAATCCCAACACCATATACGATTGAAACAAGCAATAAATTCTTTAAACCAGCTGCATAAATTAACCATACAGAGTATAGGGAAGCAATTAATGCTAACAATCCATTTTTTACTGTCGCAACTTTCAGCTCTTTCGTGATGACTAATTTCAATTGAAATAGCGCTGATAATAAGTACGGCAGTAATATAGATGTTGACGCAATAAAATACATAATTTGATATGTCGATTGTGAAAACAGAACGATTATAAATATAGTTTGGGCAACGATATTTGAAATCCACAATGCCATATGCGGCGTTTGTTTCTTATTTGTTTTCGTAAAGACTTTCGGAAACACGCCGTCTTTTCCTGCTACGTGAGAAATTTCAGAAACAAGTAAAAACCAGCCAATTAATGTACCTACAAGTGACGCAACTAATCCAATATTAATTGCCATTGCACCCCATGGCCCAACAACATGTTCTAATACATGTCCCATTGAAGGAGTCTCTAATACTGAAAGTTCTTTTCTTGTCATGGCTCCCATTGACAGAACAGAAATTAAAATATAAATAGACATTACTAAAATAAGTCCAAGTACTGTCGCTTTTCCAACGTCTCTACTATTTTTAGCTCTTCCTGATAATACAACTGCTCCTTCAACCCCAATGAACACCCAAAGGGTTACAAGCATTGTATTTTTCACTTGACCTAGTACAGAGGAAACTGAGATAGTTCCTTCGCCCCAAAAATCATGTGTAAATGTATCCCAGCGAAACGCTGTTACCATCACGACAATAAATAATAAAATCGGAACTAATTTCCCAATCGTTGCGATAACATTCATAATGGAAGCTTCACGAATTCCAAATAAAATTAGAAAATGCAATGTCCATAATAAAAGTGATGCACCTACGATTGACGCAACATTATTTCCGCCTTTAAAAATTGGGAAGAAGTAACCTAATGTACTAAACAGTAACATAATTGTTGCAACATTCCCTAAAATCCCTGCTAGCCAGTATCCCCAAGCACTGTTAAAACCAATATATTCACCGAATCCAGCTCGTGCATAACTATAAATTCCGCCCTCAAGCTCCGGTTTTTGTCTTGCTAACGTTTGATATACGAGCGCAAGTGGAATCATTCCCATTGCTGTAATACACCAACCAATTATCGTTGCACCACTATTTGCTCCTACTGCTAAATCATGCGGTAAACTAAAAACACCGCCACCAACCATCGTTCCAACTACTAATGCGATTAACGGAAAAAATCCTAACTTCTTTTCTATTTGTACCACCCCATCTGTCATTCTAGGTGTTATGTTCGTTCAACTATTAAAGTCACCTTTTTCTCTAATAGACGTTTCTCTTATATTTTTTCAGGAAAACATTACTTATTCTAAAAGAAAATGAAGAAAAATGGAATACTTTTTTGAAAAAATGTATAAGTATGCACAAAAAAACCGTTCATTTTGTAATGAACGGTCATTTCATACATATAAAATTGTATATTTATTGTAAAATTAACGAAGTAACTTCTCTTTTTGTAAAAATTGTTTTGCGACTTCTTCGCTACTTTTCCCATTCACATTTACTTCATAATTCATTTTTCTCATTTCTTCATCTGTAATCTTTCCAGATAATTCATTTAATACTTTTTCGAGTTCAGGATATTTCTGTAACGTCTCTTTTCTTAATAACGGTGCTCCTTGATAAGGCGGGAATAGTCCTTTATCATCTTTTAGCACTTTAAGCCCATATTGCTCCAATTCACTATCTGTTGAATATGCATCGATTACGTTAACATCTCCCGATTGTATTGCACTATAGCGCAGTTTCGGTTCCATCGTTTTAACATTTGAAAACTTATAGTTATATAATTTTTGCATTCCTTTATAACCATCTTCACGATCAGCAAATTCTAATGTAAATCCTACTTTAGCTTCCTGTGCAATTTTTCCTAAATCAGAAATTGTATTTATGTTATTTTGATCTGCTATTTTTTTCGGCATGGCTAGTGCGTATGTATTGTTATACTCCATTGGCTTTAACATAACCATATTATATTTCTTTTCCATTCCAATACGAGCTTGTTCATATACTTCATCACGATTTGTACTTTTCGGTTCTTCTTTCACGAAAGTAGATAAAGCTGTACCTGAAAATTCTGGGTATATATCTACTTCACCTGATTTTAACGCTTCGAATACAAATGCTGTTTTTCCAAGGCCTGGCTTTAATTCCACTTGTAAATCTGTATCCTGTTCAATAAGTTGCTTGTACATTTGAATTAATATTTCTGGTTCAGATCCAAGTTTACCAGCAATAACTATGTCTTTCTTTTCGGTATTCCAAAGAAATGGAGCAGCTATCATTACTACAACTATACATATCGTCAATATAACGCGCTTAGAAGAGCGTTTCGGGCTCTCAAGTATGCGAAGTACTATATCAAAGAATAAAGCGAGTAACGCAGCTGGTACGGCCCCTAAAATGATAAGCGCATGGTCATTTCGATCTATACCTAATAATATGAGCTTACCGAGCCCACCAGCGCCTATTAAAGCAGCTAATGTAGCCGTTCCAACAATTAATACCATCGCTGTACGAATACCAGCCATAATAATTGGCAATGCGAGCGGAAGCTCTACCTTCCATAATCTTTTCCAGCTATTCATCCCCATAGCTCTCGCCGCTTCTATAAGTGATTCATCTAATTCCCGTATTCCTGTATATGTATTTCGTAAAATAGGTAATAGTGCATACACAACTAATGCGATTATAGCTGGCAGTTTTCCAATTCCTACTAACGGAATTAATAGTCCAAGTAAAGCAAGTGAGGGCACTGTCTGCATAACAGCAGAAGTCCCTATAATAAATTCAGCCATTCGTTCTTTTCTCGTTAATATAATGCCGAGCGGCACTGCAATAATTACTGCAAAAAATAGTGAAATAAGCGATATTTGTAAATGCTCACTTAATGCACTTAGCAATTCTACTTTTCGTTCTTGGAACGTTTGAATAAAATCAGTCACTGTTTAGCCTCTTTCCTTCATTTGTTCAACAATGTAATTGACAATATGACGACTTGTTAACGCTCCAACATATTGACCATGCTCTTCAACCGGCACTGACTCTTCAGTTTGTAAGCGGACTAGTGCTTCTTGTAATGACGAATGTAAAGATAAAGCATTCCCTTCAACTCGTATACCCTCGTCTAGCGGCAATACCTCTTCTATACTCTTCCCCTCATACCAAGGTCGTCCACGATTTCCAATGAACTCCTCTACAAACTCATTTTTCGGGTTATGTATAATTCCTTCTGGTGTATCTAATTGAACAACTTTTCCTTCTTTCATTACACAAATACGATCACCAAGTGATAAAGCCTCTCGCATATCGTGCGTTACAAACACGATTGTTTTTTGAATCTTTTTTTGCAGTTGTACGATATCCTTCTGAAGCTGCTCCCTACTTAACGGATCTAACGCACTAAATGGTTCGTCCATAAGTACAATTTTCGGGTTTGCGGCTAATGCCCGTACGACACCAACACGTTGTTTCTGTCCTCCCGACAATTCATCTGGCATGCGATCACGATATACATCTGGATCGAGCCCAACCATCTGTAGCAAGTCATCGACACGTGCTTTTATTTCCTTTTTGGTCCATTTTCTCATTTCAGGGACAACTGCAATATTTTCAGCAATTGTCATATGTGGAAACAGCGCAATCTGCTGCAACACGTACCCTATATTCCAACGTAGTTCGTTTATGTTATATTGTTGAATATCTTTTCCATCGATTAAAATTGATCCTTCCGTCGTTTCAATTAAACGGTTAATCATCTTCATTGTCGTTGTTTTCCCGCAACCACTCGGACCAATGAGAACAAAAAATTCTCCTTTTTTAATTTCTAAATGTAATGAATCCACTGCTTTTGTGCCATCTTCATACGCTTTTGACACATGATTAAATTGAATCACAGACACAACTCCTTTCATGTTGTTTCCTTTATTTTGATGGAATATAGCATTCATTTCAAATGATACGCTTTATTATACAAAAAAAGAGCTCTCATTTGAGCTCTAACGGTCGAACAATATTGTTTTCATAATTGCAGCATATTCACGCACATACGCTTTTTTCTTAGAGCGTCTCGGTGTTTCAGCAGCCAAAGCTTCCATCTTTATCCCTAAACGCTTTGCAATTATTTTCGTTCGATATAAATGATACGTATTACTTACAACTACCGCATGCTTTACATCATATAAATCCATACTAAACTTTAAATTTTCATACGTATTTGTAGAGCGGTCTTCAATTAAAATACGATTCTCATCTATACCATGTACCATTAAATAGTTTCTCATACTGTGAGCTTCCGGTATATCTTCATCTTCCCCTTGACCACCTGAAACAATTACTTTCACCTCAGGGTGAGCATGTAAATATTCCAACGCTATATCCAAACGATTTTGAAGAGATAAAGACGGTCTATCTCCAAATAACTTTGCACCTAATATAAGAACGTATGGAGAGTGATTACTCAATGTTTCACGAGCAACTTTATTCATTCGAAACGTCATATAAATGATGTATAGCGGAGGTAGTAATAAGATTATAAGCAATATCCATTTGTTCATAAATAAGTTAACACTCCCTTTCTTTTTATTATATAGAAAAAGAAAAGGAGGCAGAAGTATTTTTTAAACAATTGATTTATTAGACACATTCGCTTCCGTTTTACGTTTTGAAATTACATAATAAAAAGCAATCCCTAATGATAGGATCAATATACAGCTCAGTACATAAAACGGGATCATTACCCCTGCTTTAGATACGCCTGCCGTAAACAACATTAATAATACAATTCGAATTCCTGTGCCAATTAATCGAAATAAGCTGTCCACACGTCCCATTACTTCGTTTGGGATTTCTTCCATCATCAATACATTTCTCGCCACTCGTGTTCCAGCATTTCCAATCGCATGGAAAATCGCAAGTCCATATAATAACATAATGGAAGGCTCAATAATCATTGCGGTAATTGAAATTACATAAATAACCATCGTCATAACGATTGAAATTTCTATTTTGACATATTTCATCATGATTGGAATACTTATTCCCGCAATAACAGCCCCAACACCATACATCATACCTTCTATCGCGTATACAGAGGCACTAGCTTTGAGTATATCTGAAATATAAACTGGGATTAAATAATTTGCCATCATAACACCGATAAACGGCATATAAGTGGCAAGTAAAAACCAAAAGAACTTAGGGCGATTTTTCATAAAGTGAATTCCTTCGAACAATTGCTTCTTAAATGTTACTTTCCGTTTTACTTCTTTTTTCTTTACATACGGTATACATATGAAAAGAAAAAATGCTCCTGCAAAAGTTAACATATCCACTAACAAGATCCATTTCAAAGAAATAATCTCAATTAAAAAGCTAGCAGCCGCTCCTGAAATAACTTGCGTTAATTGTCCTTGTATCTCCATCGTGCCACTTAAACTTTTATAATGTTCAGATTGAAATATTTCTTGGTTGAATGCAAAAATTGTAGGATAGAATAATAGATAATAGAAAGAACCTGCTATATAAATAATAATGTAATGAATAGAATTGTATGATTGCCCAGCAAATCCCCAAATAGCCATCATTCCTATAATCGCTATCCCAATACCTTCGTTACATAACAACAAAGATTTTCTTGAAAAACGATCTATACTTTGCCCAATAAATGGCGTTAATAAAAACATTATGAGAGTCGCAACGATAGAAACATAACCAAACGTTGTCTCTCCTCCACTTTCCTTAATTAACAACCACGGAATCGTTATCATAACAATCCCGGAACCAATAGCGGATAAACTATTGGCTCCTAGAATGTAATACAAGCGAGAATCATGATAAAGAGAGGACATATCACTCAACTCCTAATTGTTTTTTCACCTCTTTATATACGCTCATATATGCTTTTAATTCTTTAACTAAATCATGAATTAATGGTTTTGCATCTTCTCCAAGTTCACTATCTTGCACATGTAATCCATCAAGCACGACTTGTTTTGGAATTGCGTTTGCGTAAACGCCTCTAGCGACAGTGCGCATACTATTTAATGCGTTTATTCCCCCTTTACCTCCTCCAGCAACTGCTAGTAATGCGACAGGCTTATGGATGAATTCACTGCTACTTAAGTAATCTAACGAATTTTTCAGCGCTCCACTCATCGCATTATGATATTCTGGTGTACATAGTACTACTCCGTCTGCTGCTTTCACTAAAGCTTTTAATTTTTTTACTGCCTCTAATTCACGTTGTGATTCTTCCCCATTATATAAAGGCAATTCCGCTACTGCTAAATCGTATAACTCCCCTTCAAATTGCTCTGCAATATATTTTGCCACAACGCGAGTTCTACCGAACTTTCTTGGTGTACCGTTAATAACGACTAGTTTCATAATTATTTCTCCCCTTTGTTTTCAAGTTATATTTATATATTATCAGAAATTTCTATACAAAACACAGTAAAAAGAGGGAAAAACTTTCATTAAATAGTATGAGAAATAAAAAAAACTCATACTTTCGTATGAGTTTCACAAAACTAATATTTCCTATTTTTTCACAACCTCATGTCCACCGAATTGATTACGAAGTGCAGAAACCACTTTTCCGTGGAATGTATCATCTTCTTGTGAACGGTAGCGCATAAATAATGACATAGCGATAACTGGTGCTGCAGCTTGTAATTCAAGCGCAGTTTCAACAGTCCATCTCACTTCTCCTGAAGAGTTCATTACACCTTTAATACCATCAAGTTTCGGATCATCTGCAAATGCCTTTTCAGTTAAGTCCATTAACCAACCACGGATAACTGATCCATTTGCCCATACTTTTGCAACATCTTCATAATTGAAATCAAAATCACTTTTATCTAGTACTTCAAATCCTTCAGCGATTGCTTGCATCATTCCGTATTCAATACCGTTGTGAACCATTTTTAAGAAATGCCCACTACCGGCGCGGCCTGCATATGAATAACCGTTTTCTACTGCTAAGTCTTTAAATAAAGGTTCTAGTTGATCATAAATTTCTTTTTCTCCACCAACCATTAAGCACGCACCGTATCTAGCTCCTTCCACACCACCTGATGTACCGATATCTACGTAATGTAAGCCAAAGCTTTTCGCTTCTTCAGCACGACGCAACGTATCTTTATAGAATGAATTTCCACCTTCAATAACGATATCGCCTTCCTCTAATAATGGATATATATCTTTTAGTACTGACTCGACAACTTCTCCTGCAGGTACCATTACCCAAATTGTACGAGGTGCTTCTAGTTCAGCAATCATTTCTTTTAACGTATGACGAGCAGTAATCCCTAATTCCCCTGCCTTTTCAACAAGCTCATTATTTACATCGTATACAACTACTTCATGCTTGTCTTCATGTAAGTGTTCAGCTAATGGGAATCCCATTTTTCCTAATCCAATTAAACCTAGTTTCATATTAATCAATCTCCCATTCTATACAAATATATTTAATAACGAAATTAGCCCAAGTGCTACAACAGATAATATTGTCTCCATTGCAGTCCATGTTAATAATGTTTCTTTCACAGTCATTCCAAAATACTCTTTAATCATCCAAAATCCAGAATCATTTACATGCGATAAAATTAATGACCCTGCTCCTGTTGCAAGTGCCAGTAACTCTACATTAACTCCTGGTGTACTTGCTGCAATCGGTGCTACTATTCCTGCTGCTGTCATCATGGAAACAGTAGCAGAGCCCGTCGCGATTCGGATAAGTGCAGCAATCCCCCAACCTAATAATATCGGTGAAATATGCGATTCTTTCGCCATCTCCGCAATTGTAGTTCCGATCCCAGAATCTAATAACACTTTATTAAATGCGCCGCCTGCACCGATAACTAACAGTATGTTTGCAATTGGGCCTAAACAATCATTTGTAACTTGTAAGACTTTGTCTTTAGAAAACCCTTTTGCATAGCCAAGACTAAAGAAAGAATATATCGTTGCAATTAATAATGCCACTATTGGATCTCCAATAAAATGCAATACTTGTGCAAGTTGGCTTGTTTTATTTAATGCTACTTCCGCTATCGATGCACCTAGCATAAGAAATACTGGAAGTAAAATAGTAAACAATGTATTTCCGAAGCTAGGAAGTTCCTTCTTCTTATCTCTTTCAATAAATTGCTCCGCTATATCTAACGGTACTTCTTTATGTATACGAGCACCAATCCATTTCCCGTAAAGCGGACCTGCAATTATTGCAGTTGGAAGTCCGACAATTAATGCATACAAAATTGTCTTCCCTACATCTGCTTTAAATATACCTACCGCTGCCATAGCTGCTGGATGCGGTGGAACAAGTCCGTGTACAACCGAAAGACCTGCTACTAGCGGAATACCGATTGTAATAAGTGATACCCCTGTTTCTAACGCAATTGTAAATACTAACGGAATTACTAGTACAAATCCAACTTGGAAAAATACCGGAATCCCTACTATAAATGCAACGAACATCATTGCCCAGTGAACACGCTTTTTCCCAAAACGTCCAATTAATGTGTTAGCAATTCGTTCAGCACCGCCAGACTCAGCCATCATTTTTCCAAGCATTGTTCCTAAAGCTAAAACAATCGCCAAAAACCCTAACGTATTACCAAGACCTAATTTAATAGAATCGATAATCCCTGGATGTTGTGGTGAAGTTCCAATTAAGGGCATCCCCATTGCTAGCCCTACACCGATTGCTGTTAAAATTAACGCGACAAATGGATGCCATTTTACTACCGTAATTAGTAAAAGCAATATGACAACAGCCGCTAGTACGATTCCAACTACCATTTCTCCCAATCCCCCTATTGTTTACGTTGGAAAGCAGCTATACAATCAAATTCTTCTTTCAAACGATTGTAAAGTCGTTCATACATATAAAACATCTCTAAATATAAAGCCGTATTTTCTTTATTCGGTACATGGTGATGGACAATATCAATCCAATCCTTCACCTCTTCAAGCGAATCAATTTTCCCAATTGCATACAAAGCAAGTGCCGCTGCCCCAAGCGCAGATGCTTCATGACTTTCTGGAACAAGTAATTCTTTCCCCATCATGTCAGATAACATTTGTCTCCAAAATGCAGATTTCGCAAAGCCTCCTGAAACACGTATTTCAGTAAGTGGCCCTGTACAATCTCGAATGGCAAGTGCTACTGAATACACACTCATACAAACACCTTCCATAACTGCTCGTATAAAATGTTCTCGTTTATGCTGAAGGTTTATACCGAAGAATGTACCACGAGCATTTGCATTCCAGTAAGGTGCACGTTCCCCAGATAAAAACGGTAAAAATAGCAATCCTTCTGCTCCAGCTGGTACACTTTCTGCATACTTAATTAATAAATCATAAGGATCAATCCCAAGCTTCCTTGCAACTTCTTGCTCTGGACTACCGAATTCATCACGTAGCCATCTTAATAAAATCCCGCCATTATTCGTCGGTCCACCGATTACCCAGTGCTCATCTGTTAATGCGTAACAAAAAGTTCTTCCTTTTTCATCTGTATTAACACTTGATGAAATTGTTCGAACCGCACCACTTGTCCCAATCGTAATTGCAGCTGATCCAGGTGATATTGCACCGACACCTACATTTGCAAGAACACCATCACTCGCACCAATAACAACTGGAGTATCTTCATGAATGCCCATCTTTTGTGCTAATTCCGGTTTCATTCCCGATAAAATATATGTAGTTGGTACAGGTGTTGATAATTGTTCTGGTGACATATTTAACATAGTTAAAACATCTTCATCCCAGTTTAATGTTTCTAAATTAAATAACCCAGTAGCTGATGCGATTGAATGATCAACTACATAGCGTGAAAATAATTGATAAATGACATACTCTTTAATGGAAATAAATTTATAAGCAGTTCTGAATAAATCCGTTTCTTCTTCTTTCATCCACAGTAATTTAGAAAGTGGTGACATCGGATGAATTGGTGTACCAGTTCTTCTATAAATGTCATGACCATTCATTTGTTGTAATAGTTTTTCTGATTGCTTTGTGCTTCTATTATCTGCCCAAATAATAGAGCGCGTTAACGGCGCACCGTTTTCATCTACAGCAATTAAGGCATGCATCGCTGTACTAATACCGATTGAAGAAATATCTTCCGGTGACACATTACCCTTTTTAATGGAAACGCTTACAGTTTTATATACAGCAGCACATATTACATCAGGATCTTGCTCAGCCCATCCGACGTTCGGTTGAATAATTGGATAATCAATTGCATGTGAAGCAACGACTTTTCCTTTTTCAGTGAATACAACCGTTTTCGTACTTGTGGTACCGATGTCAACCCCGATTACTCTCCCCCTTGTTTCCATGCGAACCTTCCCTTCGTTTCTAGCAAAATACGATCTAGTAAACCGTTTACATGAATTAGTATATAAAATATTTTTCATAAATCAAGTTATTAGAAGAAAATTTTTTTCGGATCAAAATGTACCTCTCATCTTCTAAATCATTCTCTTTATCTTTTTTAAATAACCTTTTTAATTTATCAAACATTCTTTCCCCTCCACCTAAAGATAATAATATATAAGTTCTCGTTTTCTTAGCTTGATGGACATAGGGCGTGGCTCCCTACTATCACTTTTTTACCTTGTAAATATATGTTCCATACTATAAAATCTAATAGTATTTATATTTTTCAGAAAAATCAAAACAGAATATAAACTTTATTGTATAATGTTGTAAAAAGATGTCGGAGGGATTTAATGTTAAATACAATATCTCAATTCACAATTAAGCTTTCATCAATTCTTTTATCACTCTTACTATTATTAAATTTACCTTATTTATTTATCACTCAACAAGGATTTACCTTTCAACCAATTTACTTTTTTAATCAGATCGTTACTATGTTAAAAGAGGTTTTCTCCCCTGAATCATTAGTGGTTATCGGATCAGACCCGAAATTTGGTAGTTTCAAAAGAACACCATTATTTCCAACTGTTTTAGAACCTTACCTATATTCATTTACTGTATTATTTATAGCCTTTTTGCTTGCACTCTTTCTATCATCTAGTATGGCATTTTTTTATTTTTTAGCAAAAGATTATATAAAAAAATGGATAAACCGAATTGTATTCATATTAGAAGCTATCCCTGATATGATGATGATGATTTGTTTGCAAATATTTTTCATATGGGTACTTCAGAAATTCGGGGAATCTCCTGTCACCATTATTTCTTTTAATGAAAATCGAGCTTATTTACTCCCTATTTTATCTTTAGCAGTCTTACCTACATTACAAATGTTTCGGATGATGGTGTTATACATAAAAGAAGAACATGAAAAACATTACGTAGAGGTTGCATATGGAAAAGGACTTTCATCAAGTTATATACTTTGCATTCATTTATTCAAAAATATATCTATCCACTTCTTTCACCATTTAAAAACGATTTTTGTTTTCTTACTTTCTAACTTATTCATTTTAGAATTTGTTTTTAATATGGAAGGCATTATTCAATTTTTATTTAAGAAGGCGTTTATTTCACCCCCAGCTGCATTTATCATACTTGTTATGATTATTTTACCGTTTTATGCCATTTTTCAAATAATCTCATTCATGATGAATAGATGGAAAAAGCAATTGAAAGGAGCAGCATTATGAAATCTATTTGGAAATCAAAACGATTTTTAATCGGCTTTACTTATCTATTCATACTTGTTTCAGCTAGTTTTATTTATAGTTGGTTCTTTAAAGATAACATCCCAAAACCTCCTCAGTTAATTTACAATGACAATAACGAATTACTTGGAAAGGCCCCCTTTTCGCCATCGTTAATGCCGCCTTTTGGATCTGATCGTTTTGGAGAGTCTGTTTTCTTACAAATTGTAGAAGGAGCAAAATTCACCATTTTATTAGCTGTGGCAATTAGCTTCTTTCGAATTTTATTCGGAACATGTATAGGAATCCTCTTAAGTTTATACGCTCCAAAATTCAAGAGATTTTTCCAGTCATGCTCAGAAGTTTTTTATTATATTCCAACTCTATTTATCGCATTTATACTCATCACGCCCGTTAATATTGTAATCACATCAAACGCTGATAGATTAGACCCAAATATTTCATTTATGTTTTATCAAGTACTCGTACTTATTTTCGTCGCTCTACCTACACTTTCTTTATATATATCCTCAGAGGTTGATGAATTTATGAAACAAGATTACATTTTAAGTTCTCAATTGCTGGGTGCTAGCCGTTTTCATATTATCAAAAAACACTTACGAGTCTTATTACTTGATCGCTTATTTGTGTTATTCATGGAACATATCGTCCAAACACTCATACTCGTTATCCATTTAGCGTTGCTTAACATTGTAATTGGCGGGATACAAATGCGGGAACTCTATGACGGAGTGCCCAAACCTGTTTCTCTATCTAATGATTGGGCAGGTCTTATTGGATTAAATCGTTATGAAATGAATCTTTCATGGTGGATTATTTTTTATACTCTCGTTTCATTCTTTATTACGATTCTTTTTATTAAGCTTATGACAATCGGAATTCAAGATGCACTGAAAGCAAGAGATTCGCAAGTTGTAGCAATTCAAACCGTTCCAGATCATAAAAAATTTCTTGAAAATAAAGATTCTTTTTCGTTTGCAAATAAAGTGAATTTTTAATCATGTCTCATCAATCAAGTATTAATTGGCATTGATATTAGTAGAATATAAAAAAGATGATCCCTATTGAATACGAGGGATCATCTTTTTTATGCCGTCTAACTTTTTTACATGTCCTTTGCTAGACTCATGCTTTTTATATTTAAAATGAATTATTTACAATCACAATTATGCTGTTTAAAATCGATTACCATACGTCCTTGAATTCTACCTTGTTCCATTTCTTCGAATACATTTTGTACTTTTTCTAGAGAACACGTTTGAACAACCGGCACTACTTTTCCTTCTGCGCCCAACATAAATGCCTCCTCCAGATCCTTACGAGTACCAACTAGAGAACCAACTACTTCAATCCCGTCTAATACAAGTCGTGGAATGTTTAAATCCATAGTTTCTACTGGTAAACCTACCGCAACTACTTTACCGCAAGCACGTACTGCATCAACTGCTGAGTTGAAAGCTACTTTAGAAACTGCTGTTACTACAGCAGCATAAGCACCACCAAACTCCTCTTGAACAATTTTATCAGCAGGACCTTGAGAAATTGGATTGATAGTCATATCAGCACCAACTTCTTTTGCTAAGGCTAATTTGTTGTCATTGATATCTACTGCAATTACCTTTGCACCAAATACGTTTTTAGCATATTGGATAGCTAAGTTTCCTAATCCACCGCAACCATAGATTACGATAGGTTGACCAGGTTTAATGTCTGATACTTTTATAGCTTTATATGTAGTTACGCCCGCACATGTGATTGATGATGCTTGAGCAGGATCTAATCCTTCTGGTACCTTCACCGCATAATCAGCTGTAACAATACATTGTTCAGCCATACCACCATCTACTGAATAACCAGCATTTTTCACTTCACGGCAGAATGTTTCTCTACCCGTTACGCAATATTCACAACGTCCACAAGATTGGAACATCCATGCAATACTTACACGGTCACCTATCTTTAGTGAAGTAACATCATCAGCAATTTTAGTAACAATACCTACACCCTCATGACCAAGGATGCGGCCATCGGTGTTTCCAAAATCATGATTTGCAACGTGTAAATCAGTGTGGCAAACTCCACAATACTCTACATCTACTAGCGCTTCACCCGAATGTAGCGAACGTAATTCCTTTTCAATAACTTCAATGTTTGCTTTGCTGTTTTTATTAACTACTACTGCTTTCATATGTGATCTCCCCTTTAGTGTTTTAGAGTTTTAATGAGTTTATCTCACAACTACTGTCCTCACTATTTTGGCTAATTATTGTGCCAAATTTAAGTGTTCAATCATCATTACAGGTTCATCATAACATGGAATTTCATAAGATTATTGTGAAATATTGAACAATATTTGAATTATTAACCAAGTATTTTCTTACTATATTTGAAAGGAAAACTGAAATTCCATCATATTTACATTGAAATTTATCAGGCATTTCTTTTTGGTTTATATGCAAAGAATATAGAGGTTTAAAAAATATTTTTTAAGCTTGGGAGATTATAAGTAATATATTTCTATAGACAATTAGAACCATTAAATCTAGCGGATATATCAACAACTATTCACCAATATAAAAAGCCTTCTATTATTATATTTAGGTCATACACTTTAGACTCAATAAAATCAAAGACAGGAACATATTTGTTCCTGTCTTTTTATAATGTGGTGGGACCCCGCATCCATCTATTTAAGAAATTTCTCCTATAATCCCTAGTATAAAAACGGAATAATTCGCCAAGTCTTGGACTGATATTGTTTATATTGTTCACCAAACAGCGTAATAAGAATTCTCTCTTCAATTTTTATACGATACGAATACACAAGGAAAAATAAAATAATATTTATGATAATGGCAATGAATGAAGATATAGCAAATCCTAAAAAGGTCAAAAAAGACCCTAAATAACCAGGATGGCGAACATATTTATATAGACCGTTTTGAATTAACTTATGTCCCCCTTGCATTCCGACATTCCTACTGTAAAATCTTCCTAAGATTTTCATTGAAGAAAATCTTATCCATACACCAATTAGCCCGATAATAACACCCAAAAACAGCAATGAATTAATCTTATTTACTGTAATGAAATACATAATCTCTGGAATGGTTAACATCAATGCAAAAACTACTCCGATAAAAAAACTAGAACCACGATTTTGTTTTTCTTCTTTAACAGGTGAACTTCTATAAAATTCTAATAATAAATACAGAAAAATAGGTAAATACGCTATGAGAAACATAATTCTTTTTCCCTTCAATAAAAGTATTTTATAATTAACTCACTTATTTTTATCAATTAGGTCACAAAATTTGGAGATTCCTTCAGAAATAGCTAATTACTCTTCCTTGTTCAATGCCTTTATTTTTGCAAGTAATGGCACAAAATAATCAGAGATTAACTTTTCAATATAGTCTTTAACTTGTTCTAAAATGTAAAGACATGTATATCCCCGATCTAATTTATCAGTTTTTCGTTCTACTAAATTTTGTTTTTCTAATCGGTCTATTACTAAGCTACTGATGTAACAGGTACCCCCTCTGAATCCACTAGTAGGAAAGCTTTTCTTTTTACCAATGTTTATTTCTTTAACCCTCATTAAAACACTCTCCGAGGCTTTGTCCCCCTCCCAAAAGCCAAACAAACGATTCAAATTCCATATCTACATTATACTAATCGAATTGAATATTCATTCTTTTTATTCATTATGTAAATAAAAAGGATAATCAGCCCCGTAATGGACTAACTACCCTATAAGTTATTATCTAAATTTAACATTTGAAGAGCCCTTTATATTCGTTTCATCGAAATTGTTTCACGTATACTTTGTAAATTTTGTAGTGTTTCCTCTTGTCGCTGCAATGACAATCCCACATACAAAGTATCTAATAAACTAAGCTGCGCTAATCGTGACGAACTTGCTTCTGTACGAAATTCCGTCTCACGCGTCGAAGTATATAGTGTTATATGAGCAAGTTGGCTTAATGCCGATTTTTGATAGCTTGTAATCGCAATAATGCGAGCCCCTCTTGCTTTCGCTACTTCTAATGCTTCAAGTAATCCTTTATTACTGCCCGAATGAGAAATTGCAATGACCACCGCTTCTTTTGTCAGCAAGCCAGCTCCCATAATTTGAAAATGTGAATCCGTATGAGCAATACAAGAAATACCCGTTCTCATAAACTTATGATAAGCATCCATCGCAATAATACCCGAACCACCATTTCCATAAAACTCAATTCGTTTCGCTTCATTCAGCGCACTTACTGCCTGTTCCAACGCGTTATCATTTAACAAATGTAATGTATCTTGCAGTCCTGTAATATGTGAATGAAAAACTTTTTTAGCAACAGTGACCATATTATCTTCTACCGATACTTCCTCATGAATATTTTGCATCGGGGTATGTACAATCTCACGAGCTAATGTAATTTTCAGGTCTTGAAACCCTTGAAAACCTAGGTGTTTGCATAAGCGGAATATCGTTGCTTCAGAACTATTCGTTACTTCCGCTAACTCCGTAATTGATTTATGTACAACATCTTGTGGATGTTTCAAAATATGTTCGGCAATACTTCGTAATTTCGGTGATAAACCATTTAACGAAGCCTGAATCTTTCCAATCCCACTTTTTGTACCAGGCATATCGTATCTTCCCCTTCCATAGTAGCTATATTGTACCTAATAATCGAAAGAAGAAACACCTTTATTTAGCGATTTTATTTGCTCCTATGTATTCTACCGTAACATATGACACAATTATTCATACTTATTTCTAGTTTTCCCCATGCTTTACTGCGTATAATGCAGCTTGTGTACGATCATCTACTTCTAATTTAGCCAATACGTTAGAAACGTGTGTTTTCACAGTTTGTTCTGTAATATGAAGCTCTGCTGCAATCTCCTTATTGCTTCTTCCTTTCGCAATTTCACGAAGTACTTCTTGTTCCCTTTTTGTTAACATAGAAAAAGGATTCTCTTTTTCTTTCTTGACTGCTGATCGTCCTAATAGTGCTGGTGTTACTTTCGGGTGAAAATTTGCATTTCCTTGATATACCGCAACGATTGACGCAACAAGTTGATCTGGCTGCACTTCTTTTAATTGATAACCATCTGCCCCAGCTTCTAATGCTGGTAAAACATAATCTTGTTCTGAAAAACTACTGAGCATAAGTATCTTTATCGTCTCATCGTATTGTTTTATACGTTTTGTCGCTTCAATACCATCCATTTTCGGCATTGATAAATCCATTAATACTACATCTGGCCTTTCTGTTTGGACGAATGTTAATGCTTCTTCACCATTTTCTGCTTCCCCAATAATTTCAAATTCTTCTCTCGTCTTCAAAAAAAATACAAGTCCCCTTCGAACGATATGATGATCTTCTACAAGTAATAATTTAATTTTCACAGACGTTCTCCCTCTCAAACCGGTAATTGAATTTCTATCTTCGTTCCCTTTTCTGGTTCTGCTTTTATTCGAAAAATCCCCCTCATTAATTCAATTCGTTCTTTCATACTTTTCAAGCCAAGTGCGGACTCTCTTACTTGATCCTGTATAAATCCTATTCCGTTATCTTCTATGTAAAAGTGCAGCTTATTATCTTCAATCCTTAAATGAACACATACTTTTTCACACGAAGCATGCTTTTTACAATTATGTAATGCCTCTTGGCTTATACGCCATAAAACTTCTTCTATTTCATCTTCAATTAAAACCATTCCATCAATTCGAACTTCCACTTGAATCCCTAACAGTTTTCCGTAATTTTGTATCGCTTCTGCTAAACCTTTCTCTAATCCTTCAGGCCTTAATTGCCAAATCAAAAGTGTCATCTCTTGTAATGCTTCCTGTGATAATTCTCCAATATAACTTAACATCTCTTGCAAGTCTCTATCCTTCGTCATATTTAGAGTCCCTTTCGCTGTTAGCATAATTGAAAATAACAATTGTTTAACGGAATCATGTAAATCACGAGCCAATCGATTTCTTTCAGCTACAACTACATATTTCCGTTCTTTCTCAACTAATTCAATACGTTGTATTGTCGTTCCAATTTGAAATGCAATCGCTTCTAATAACGCTAACTCTTCCTCAGAAAAATGTGTTTTATGGGGCGAGGCAACATTTAATAGACCAAATTTCTCTGATCCAGATCTTAGTGGGATTGTCGCATGATGTGTAACATCTTCGGTCTCTCCCCAATTACATTCAATCGCATCCTCTATTCGTTTACATTCAATAATATTTGTCGCTTTTTCCAATCTTCCGTTCACAAAACGTTCTACACACCAACAATCTCCTTCACACATCGGCTTCTTTTCTTGCCACATAAGAGCTGGTGGTAAGTTTTGGTCTACAAGCATACGATGCTTTCCACTTTTATCAATAAAGAATATCCAGCCTGTTTGTAAATTCATAACTTGTAATAATGTATGTAACACTTTTTCTAACATTTCCTGTAAGTTTGTCGCTTCATTTAGTAACTCAGCAATTTCTTTTAATGCTTCTAAACGATGCATCTCTTTTTCATCTATGTTCATTCTCATCACCAACTACCATTATAACATTAAGAAATTTCTAAATACTACAAACAAAAAAGAGTTGAATTCCTTCAACTCTTTTTCAGGAGATATCCCCTACAGTTCATTCAAATCCAAATTCTAAATAAAAACAGAAATTAGCTAGTTTTCTTTAACTGTCTGATAAAGATTGTCCCCCATGAATATGCTGTAAACTTTCAGTGTTAACGAACATATTCGCTGCTGGCATTTGCACTTGATTTTTATGGAACATAGACATTAATTCAAATCTTACTTGTCTGGAAGTTTCAAAATAATCTTCAGGTTTAATCAAACCTGTAATACAAAATTCATATCCAACATATTTAAGGTTAGGATTTAAGTCTGTAACTCCAACATATTTAAATGGTTCAACAGCTTCATCATCTACTCTATAAAGATTTTGGTCCAATTTTTCATTACAAATAACACATACTTCTTCTAACAATTCCTTAACTCTTGTAGGATCTTCCTGATAACTTACCGTGATGCGTTCAATAACTCGCATCCACCCTTTATTAAAATTCTGTATCGTTCTAATCTCTCCATGTGGTATGGTAAGGAGCTTCCCTGACCATTCACGAATTTGCATAAAACGAATACTAATTTCCTCAATAGTTCCTGAATTTGTTCCGTTAAAAGTTACAAAATCGCCAACACGAAACTCTTTGTCCGCTAATCTTGCGAAGCCTAATATGACATCTTTTAGCATCTGTTGTGCAGCAAAACCGATGACAACTCCCGCTATCCCTGCACCTGCAATAATACTTTTTATATCTACAAATTGACTAATTAAATATATGATCAGACTGATGATAATGATATATCTAAAAATAGATCGAATAACACTTTGAATCGTCTGCTCTACCTCTTCATCAAAAAAGCTTGATTTTTTAAAAAACCAATCAATAATGCGGTTTATGACAAAAGAAATAATGATAAGAACTAAAGCAAATAGTAAAAATCTTAAAAGTAAAAACTCCCTTACATAATTAAAAAACTCCTCAGTATACGTTAATAAACTCATCCATCCACTTCCTTACTAATGAAAATTTCATGCAAAGCTGCTTTATTGTAAATACGCATTTATCATCTCAACACTTGTTTTCAGAACATCTTTTCTCCTGACCTTAAATCATACTTTCTTAACTATGTATTTGTATTCATTGTTCATCTTCAACAATATAATCCTTTCATCAACCTTTCAACTTCAGTATTTACTATAACCCTTTTTAATCCTCTAAAGGGATATTACAATAGAATTTTTTATAAAGGACTTTCTTTTAAGTTCGCAATACTCACCTCGTTAAAAGCAGGCGAAGCTGAATCATTACATGTACAATTTTTTGATTTAAATGGGCTACCAGAAAAGATTAGCCCGTTCATTAAAAATTTAATTCAACAGCAAGTCGTCTCTATTTAAATGTGAAAAAGAGACCTTTTGAAGGCCTCTTTTTTTCACTTCACTTCTGCATTTAAACAAGATTTAAAATGTCCAAGTGCATATTCATGCCCTTGCGCATTAAAAGATGCTACTGCTTTTTCATAAACGACAATTTGAAACCCTTTGTTATAAGCATCTACTGCTGTATGAAGGACGCAAATATCTGTACATACACCTACAAGATGCACTTCCCCTATTCCTCTTTCTCTTAGCTTCATTTCTAAATCCGTTCCTGCAAAAGCACTGTAACGTGTTTTGTCCATGTAATATACATTTTCAGCATTTTTATATTTTTCGTATACTTCTTGTAATTCACCGAATAAGTCTCTTCCATTTGTATCTGCTATATTATGAGGTGGAAACAATTTCGCTTCTGGATGATATACATCATTGTTTTCATGTTTATCGATCGCAAATACTACGTAATCACCTTTTTCAATAAATTGTTTCGTTACACTTACAAGTTCCTTCTCAATTTCTTGACCTGGTTTCCCGCATGTTAAAGCACCTTTTTCAGCTACAAAATCATATGTATAATCAATATTTATAAGAGCTCTTTTCATAACTACAATCTCTCCTTCTTCTGTTTCACAGTAAACAATAGAAAATTTGTTATTACGACATCGTATGTACTATTCGACATTTCAAATGAAATCCCTACATTTCCAAATCAATACTTACCTTAATCCGAGTTTATCATAAAGTGAAACTTTAATCATAGGGGGTTATTATCCTTCACCAATCGGGCTTTTACGGGCAGCCCGACTCCCACCTAACTAACTTCCTCGCATGTGCCGAATTTTCAGGTGGGGTTCTTATTGTCCGTTAAGGCGGGATAAAACCGATACACAATGACAAAACATACAGCTCCAATTAACAAGTCATGAATGTGATAATTGAGCGTAACTTCAACCGCCTCTTGTAAAGTAAACCAAATGACCGAAAACATTATAATAAATAAGAAAATACGAATAACTCGTTTCAAACTTTCAATCCCTTCCTCTTACATGATAGTAAAGAATAAGTTCTTCCTATTCATTCGTACTAGAAAGTGAAACAAATTATTCTCAACAACCTAATCCTATCCAAATTAAAAAGTACACTACCACTTTAAGTAATGTACTTTTTATCCATAATTAAGACGCAGGCTTTGTTTCAAACGTTGCTTGATTAAAGCTAATGACTTTTCCTTTCGGGTCATTGTTTTCAAACTGAGCTGCGGTAATCGTATGACTACCTGTCTCAAGCGTCTTTTCTTTTAATTGTACTGTTGTCTGTGTTGTACTAGTTACTTGATGTTTATCTGCAAATATTTGATCTACAAATACAAATGTTTCTTTATCATTTTGAAAATTGGAAAGTTCTAATTCGACTTGCTGAATTAAAGTATCCTTTTTTATGAATACAGTTGGTATATTGCCATTTTCAGAAGTACCATCTGGCGTAGTTACTTTTACTTTCCCTTCTCCGACTGGCACTGCTCCTTCAGGATATACGACCATATTCTCATCACTTGCATTTACAACTTGTTCTTCTTGATTTGACTGTGCATCTTCTTTTTCCTTTGGAGCACCACAGCCTACTAATAACAATACAGACAATCCAGCGATTATGAATTTCTTCAAAATTCATTCCCCCTGTTATTTCATTATAATTTATTATACAAAAATAACTTCTTGATTTTAAAACTAGTTTTTAACACTTTCATGAACAAATATTAGCTTGCTCACGATTACTGTACCATACTTTCATTTTAAGAACATTAATTTTTTAAAAGAAATAAATAGTAATTCCACTCTATTCATCATTTTAGCCCAAATCACTTAAAAAATATCCACTCAAAATAAAAAGACATTGCTATTTCAATGTCTTTTCCACATAACATTTAGAAAATAAATGTTGTAATCTCATCAACTTCTTTTCGAGAAAGTTTCTTCGGCTTATCTTTCGGAAACCCGAGTGAAATTACCATATTAATTTGTTTTTGAGGCTCAATTTGTAAATATTGTCGCAGTTCATCTTGAGCTAATAATACAGGTCCTGTCATTGGACAAGTACCCAGTCCTCTCGCATGTGCAGCCAACATTAAGTTTTGTGCTGCTAAACAGCTACTCTTAATTCCTTCCTCTTCCCATACTGAATCAGGAACGAAGGCAATTGGATCAAATATCTTTTCGCGAAACTTTGATTCATATGGTGTTGCCAAACATACGATTAATACTGGCGCCTCAGAGAAAGCTGTCGCATATGGACCGAAAGAACGTGTAAGTAATTTCCCTGCTTTCTCTTCTCCATTTTCTGCTGCTTTTGCTGCAAGTTTATGTAATGCATCCCATGTCATTTGTTCAATTTCTTTAATTTTCTCTCGGTTCATAATGACCAAGAACTCCCACGTTTGTGAGTTCGTATCACTCGGTGCATAACGAGCACAATCAATAATTTCTTTTATATCACTAGTGGATACTTCTTGTTCTGTAAACTTTCTAACACTTCGTCTACCGTGAATTACTTCTTTAAAATCTTCATAATTCATACATTAAATCCCCTTTTTACAGCGTTTTCAAAACTTGTCCTATGGTTGAATTATATCATGAAAAAAAGCTGGGGGAATACCAGCTTTTTTCCTCATTATTAATTTGTCACTTTAAACAAACTAATACTTTCTTCATATGCAGCTTGTAGTTTTTTCGTAATTGGTCCTCTTTCGCCACTTCCAAACTTCTCATCACCAATTTGAACAACAGGGAATATTTCAAGTGGTGTCGCTGTGAAAAAGCACTCATCGGATTCGTACACTTCCTGTAATGAAAATTCACGCTCTTCTACCTCTATATGTAACGCTTTCGCTAATGTAATAACGTAGTGACGAGTAATGCCATGTAAAATAAAATGATCGGCCGGATGTGTAATTAATTTATTATTTTTCACCATAAAGAAATTCGAATGACACCCCTCTGTTACAATTCCATCTCGCACCAATATCGCTTCTTGGTAGCCTTGTTCGTTTATTTTATTTTTAATCATGATATTAGGGAGCAGATTTAATGATTTTATATGGCAGAACTTCCAGCGTATATCCTCTTCGACAGTCACCTTTATTCCTTGTTCCATAGTAGCAGTAGGTCTTGGAAACGAAACGATATTCGCAAAATATGTTGGTTGTAAATCTTTTTCATACACATGATTTCGTGCTTGAGCACCACGTGATATTTGAAGATACACATTCCCATCTTCTTGAAATTGATTTCTTTCAATCATTTGATGTAACTCTTCCACTAACTCTTCTTTAGCAAACGGTGGAATTAGTTTTATTTCTTCCATAGAATTAAAAAATCGTTCCAAATGTAAATCCAATAAATGTGGCTTCCCATCATATAACCTAAAAACCTCATATATACCATCACCAAATTGAAAGCCCCTCTCCTCTAATGGGACCATCGGCTGTTCTTCCTTCGTATTCACAATTCTTCCGTTAAACAAAATCCAATCTTTATGAGTAGCTTTCATTCCTTCCCACTCCTTTATTCCATGATTGGTTTTATTGTACAACTTATCCACACTTAAAAGAAGGAATTTTCTGTATTTAACTAAATTAAAAAGTACATCACCTATTTAAAGTGATGCACTCAACCATTCATTTATTTCAGAAAATATTTTTCAATATCATCTAACATTAAATTTGCTGCTTTAATACCGCCTGCTGTATTCCAAATTACTTCATCCACTTGGAATACTTTATTGTCTTTTGAAGCTTGTAGCTGCTTAAAGAGTGGATCTTCTGTCCATTCTTTTGCTAACGTATTTCCTTCGTTATTCTTATCTGCATCTTTATCAGATGTAAAATAGAATATGTAGTCCCCATCCATATTCGGAATTTGCTCTTTTGTAATTCCTTTTATCGCAAATTCATCTTTATCTTGTAGTGGTGGTCGCTTAAATCCAACATCATTTAAAATAGCACCTGAGAATGAGTTTTTCTGATAAATCCGGACATCACCTGGTACGAAGCGAATAATAGAAACTGTAGAATTCAATTTATCTCCTAACTTCTCTTTCATTCCTTCAATACGTTTTTTATAATCTTCAAGAGCCTTTTGCCCTTCTTTTTCTTTATTTACAGCTTTTGTATAGAGTGTAAAGTTTTCCTTCCAATCCCCGCGCAATGTTTCAGCGTATACAGTTGGCGCTATTTCGTTCAAATGCTCATATATTTTTTCATGACGCATTTTATTCCCGATAATTAAATCCGGCTTAAGCTTCATAACTGCCTCTAAATTAATATCACGCTCAGTTCCTACAACTTTCGTATCTTTTAAATCTTTCGCTAAATGAGGATACCATTCATCACCAGCACGTGGTTTTGTAGTTCCAACTGGCGTTACTCCAACAGCTAAAAGTGCCTCCGCACCCTCATTTGTTAAAACAACTACTTTTTTAGGTGTACCATTTACTGTTGTTTCACCCATTGCATGCTTTACAGTATACGAATCTTTTGCTTTAGCTGATGGATCATTTCCTTTTTTCTCTTCTTTGCTACACCCTGCGATTATTACCATAAGTATCATAATGCATAACATAAATATTTTTTTACTATGTACCATATGTCCTCCTAGATGAAATTGATTATCATTAACAATTAAAGGTTAATGTATATTACATACATTGTCAATGTATATCAGAAAACTTTTTTAATATATACAATTTAGATTCTATCCGCTATTCAAATGTTTATTTTTAAAATAAAATGTATAAGTATGAAAACAATAAACGTTCTTAAAATGCGTATCTACGTTATACATAAATACGCATTCATATTACATCATAAATTCATTTCCTAATATTGATTATATTTAATATATGATGGATCATTATACACCCACTGATTTCCACCAAGGTTCAACCAACCGTTTTGATTAATATATACTAAATAAGATTCCGGATTATTTAATTTACGAATAACTGAAGAAGATGTTGATGGACCACTTCTTAAATTCACATTTGTTCCTTGTATATATGCAACACCAATTGCGCTTCCATCACTATTGCTCGTCTTTACAAAATTAATATACGAAGGGTCATTATACACCCATTGTCCATTTCCTAAGTCTAACCATCCGTTACTTTCCTGATATACGACATACGATTCTGGGGCGTTTAGTTGACGAATAACTGAAGAAGATGTTGATGGGCCACTTCTTAAATTCACATTTTTCCCAAGTATATAGGCAATCCCCTTCGTTTGTGGTGTTGGCTGTGGGTTTGGAGGTTGTGGATTTGGAGGATTCGGATTTGGAGCTACTCCAAAAATAGCTGCTATTCCGTTTGCATACGCTTGGCTTAGATCTTCGATAAATTGTGGATTTTTCAATAAATTAGCATCAAACGTTGTATCAATAAAGGCAGTCTCTGTTAAAATTGCATCCATTGCAGTCTCTCTTAGTACCGCATAATTTGCTTTTTTGGCTCCTCGGTCACGAAGACCGTATTTTGTTAATACAGGATTGACTGCTGCATGCATTTTTTGTTGCTTTTCATATGCGGAACTACTATTAGATAGCGCGTTGTAAATATAACTTTCAAATCCAGTTCCACCACCACTATTAATGTGAAATGAGATAAAATAATCTGCACCAAATGAATTAGCAATATTAGCACGTTCTGATAAAGAGATAAACACATCACTATCACGTGTCATTTTAATATTGATTGGATAATTTGCAGATAAAATATCTCGCACACGTCTAGCAATTTGAAGTGTTAACTCTTTTTCCACTAACCCATTACCAACAGCACCAGAATCATATCCACCATGCCCTGCGTCTATAACAAGTTTCATATATCTTTTTCGTTCCTTTCTTTATTGTAATAAGCTTTCATTTCTACTCGTCCTATTTTATGTTAATTGTACAAGTTCCGTTACAAGTACAAATAAAAAAACCCCCTTATGTAAGGCGGTTTCTATCGCTTTGCTTTAGCCAATTTAAAATGAATACATACGATTGATAATGGATGTAACGTATGCAAAATAAAAGAAATAAAAGAAATATCCCACCGCCGCTATATAGCAACCCAAACTTCAAAAAGATGTTCAAAAGAGGTGGGAAATACGTTATGTTTTGCAATACAAATAGCATACAAAACAAAATTAAAAATACGGGAATGTATTGTAATTCATATGGTCTTCTCTTCTTATACATTCTTTTCCGAATAAAAGTCTGGCATAGTTCTGCTACTATAAAACAACCTCCAACTAATACAAGACCAGAAGTAATCGTCATACGTCCACCTACCTTATATTCATATCATCACCTAATCAATATTCACTATATTTTTTTTACATATATTCCATTTTCCTCAATAAAACCAGATCCCTCTATGAAAGATTTAGCTTGTTCAGTAAACATCTCTTGCAATACTTTTATTTCTTTCACATTTCTCTGTTTCATCATTTCTTCAAATGTAAAATACGTATTTGTCCCGTATCCATAACCTTGATAATCAAAATGAATAATTAACTGTGACAAAATAGCACTCTCTTCTTGAACGCTATAATCTATTACGCCAATATATGTATCATCAACTTTTACACAATACTGAACCTTTTTCTCATCTAAGCTGTGTGAGTGAAACATTTCTTTTACAGCGCTTTTATTTTCTGTATTTACTTTCTCAAACGTAATCATATGTTGTCCATCCTTTTACTATTATTGTATCAATAATAAATGCAATTTATGAAAAAAACCTTAAGATCGAATGCGACCTTAAGGTTTTTTATTAAACTAAGCTATACGCACGCTTTGTTTCTTCGTGGAACTTATTCGTATCGTATTTATGCTCAACATAAATTTGATGCCATACCATAAACGCAAGTACAGTCCAAATTTTACGGCTATAATCGCCTTTATCTGCACAATGTGCTTCCAGTAAGTTTAATACATACTGTTTTTCGATTAAATGCTCAGTTTTGCTTTCTTTAATAATATTTACAGCCCAATCGTGCATTTCATCTTTTAACCAGTGACGAATTGGTACTGGGAATCCAAGCTTTTTACGATCTAACACGTGATCCGGAACAATTCCACGAGCAGCTTCACGTAATATAGCTTTCGTTGTTCCGTTTGCAATTTTAAATTCTGTCGGAATTTTAGATGCAACGTCAAATACTTCTTTATCTAAGAACGGTACACGAAGTTCTAATGAATTTGCCATCGTCATTTTATCAGCTTTTAATAAAATATCGCCGCGTAACCATGTGAACATATCAATGTACTGCATTTTACTTACATCATCATAATCTTTAATTTCGTTATACAATGGTTTCGTGATATCCATATAGTTAACACTTTCATCGTAATACTTCATTAATTCAGCTTTCTCTTCTTCACGGAAGATTTTCGCATTTCCATAGTAACGCTCTTCGATTGGCGTACATCCACGCTCTAAGAAGCTTTTTCCTTTAAACCCTTCTTTAAGAGCACCACTTAATGCCTTTAGAACACTCTTTCCTGGGCTAGGGATGTAAGAGAACATTTTTAACGAGTTTGGCTCACGATAAATGTTATATCCACCAAACAACTCGTCTGCACCTTCACCAGAAAGAACAACCGTTACGTGTTTACGCGCTTCTTTCGCAACGAAATACAATGGTACAGCTGCTGGATCCGCTAAAGGATCATCCATATGCCAAATGATTTTTGGGAACTCATCCATAAATTCTTGAGCTGTAATGAATACGTTATGGTTTTTAACTCCTAATTTCTCAGCAGTTTCTTTCGCAACATCAACTTCACTGAAACCACGTTGTTCGAAACCAATAGAAAATGTTAATAGATTTGGATTCATTTCTCTTGCGATAGAAGCAATAATAGATGAATCGATACCACCAGATAAGAAAGAACCTACTGGTACATCACTACGCATATGTACTTTTACAGAATCGTATAATACATCGCGAATTGCTTGGATATGCTCCTCTTTCGTTGCGCTTGAAGCGTTGAAATAAGGATTCCAGTAGCGATGGATTTCCATCTCTTTACCGATTTCTTTTACGAAGTAATGACCAGGCTCAATTTTGTTAACATCAATTGTTAATGTTTCTGGCTCTGGACCATATTGGTACGTAAAGTAGTGTTGTAGTGACTTTGGGTTTACCCCTTTGTCTTCCATTACATGCATAATACTTTTCTTCTCAGATGCGAAGAATGTAGTATCACCTTGTTGTGCGATGTATAAAGGCTTAATACCGAAGTGGTCACGTGCACCGAAAAGTGTCTTTTCTTCACGATCCCAAATCATAAATGCGAACATACCACGAAGGTAGTCTACACATTTTTCTTTCATATGTGCATACAATGCAATGATAACTTCTGTATCAGATTGTGTAGCAAAAGTTGCACCTTTTTCAAGTAACATTTCACGTAGTTCTACATAATTGTAAATTTCACCATTAAAAATAATTACATATCGATCATTTTCATAAGTTAGCGGCTGATGTCCTGCCTCTAAGTCAATGATACTTAAACGGCGGAAGCCAAATTGTACATGTTCATCACGAAAATATCCTTCGTCATCTGGACCGCGGTGGAAAATCATCGTGTTCATATTTTCAAATTGATGTTTTTCTGTTTCTGAAAACTCTCTAGGGTTTTCACATAAACATCCTACAAAACCACACATACTTCTTACCCTCTTTCAGTTTTCATTCTGTCTCAATACTACTATATCAACCCTATTTATACTAGCATAATCAACTGAATATGGCGACCAAAAACTATAAAAAACTCACTCCATTTCACATTTTTAACATTTTTTTATGAAAACATGAAAACTAGGCACTCACCTTTCTCCGCTTTTGTCATATGATATTGCAAATTGATTTCTAGGAGGTAATACCATGAGTGAAGAAAAAAAAGATTCTTCTCGCCCACCGGTTCGTAATTATTTAAAACAAATTGATGATTTTTTCGAACAAACACCTCTTCGTGGCGTAATTGCTGATTTAAATCATTTTTTCCAAAAAGGAAACCGTTTATTAACATTCCCAGTAGATTTATACGAAGTTGGTGACGAACTCGTCGTTACAGCCGAACTACCAGGTATACAAAAAGAACAAATTCAAATTGAAATACAAAGCGAATACTTAAAAGTCTCTGTAAAAGAAGATATACTTGAAGCGACGGAAGAAGAACAGACATCTCATAACTATTATCGCCGAGAACGTTCCATTTCAGAAGCGTCAAGAATTATTAAGTTACCATATTTAATTAATAAAAAAGCAACGAAAGCTTCTTATCAAAACGGTGTATTAGAAATTCGCGCACCGAAATTACCACAACAGCATGACATATTATCCATAGACTGAATACTAATAAAAGAAGGGTGCTTAGCACCCTTCTTTTTAATCAGCTAATCGCTTCATATCACGTATAATATCTTCGTATGGCGTATTGCTAATGCCGCTATATTTTTTCATTACTTTTCCATTTTGATCGACTAAGAAAAATGATGTACCGTGTATTACTTGCCCATTCTCTGGTTTATCTACAAGCGATTGGAAGTTATCTTTTGAAAACTTTGTAATATCCTCCAGTGAATAACCTGTTAACAAGTTCCAATTACTTGTATCCTCTGTAAACTTTTGAATGAATGCTTTCAAATTTTCTGGTTTATCAAGTTCAGGGTCTACACTAAACGAAACAAACTGAACGTCTAATTTCTCTTCCTTAGCCATTTTCTGTAATTTCGCCATATTAGCAGTCATTGGCGGACAAACCGTTTGACAGCTTGTAAACATGAAATCAGCTACCCAGACTTTCCCTTTTAAATCTTTTGTACCAAACGGCTTTCCTTCTTGATTTGTAAATTGGAAAGTTTCTAAATCCCAGTTTAACGGTTTACGTAATTTTGACCCTGAACTGCTACAACCTGCAAGTACAAAGAGACAAAATACAACCATAAGACCAATTAACTTTTGATAACGCTTCATTATTAAACCTCTTTTCTCTATCCTTAATTTATGTAAGTTATGTATATCATAACAAAAGTAAACACTATGAGAAAATTGTTTACATCATTTGTTCACGAAATCGTACGAATTTACGTATGTTACTTCTTTATTTCAAGCGAATTACTAGACAAAATATATTTTACTACTATTATTTCTCTAACCATTATTTGCGAAACGAAGTTCATTGTTAAATTTGTAAATAAATCCACCTATTTTTTTACAATTACTTAAACATTAATCCATGTTAAACACTGTATTCCTTAACAACATTTCGGTACAATGCAACTACAACGATTTTAAATGAGGTGATGTTCATGGCAAAGCGCTATGAAAATATGGATAATGCAAGTACAAAAAAATCAATTCGCTCCTTCTTACGTTGGCGTAAAGAGAGAAAGCAAAACAAAAAAGACTTTTCTTTTCTAGTAGAACAATCACCTGTTAAACAAAGTAAATTTCTACTAAATAACTTTGAAAAAACGACTGTCACATGGATTGGTCATTCAACTTTTCTCATTCAAACGAACGGCTTAAATATTTTAACAGATCCAGTATGGGCAAATAAATTAAAGTTAGTTCCACGACTTACTGAGCCAGGGCTCACTATAAAAGAACTACCTAAAATCGATATCGTTCTTATTTCACACGGTCATTACGATCATTTAGACTTTTCATCTCTTCGTCAACTAAATGATGATGCCTTATACCTTGTTCCTATTGGGCTAAAAAAATTATTTACTCGTAAAAAATTCACCAATGTAGAAGAATACAACTGGTGGGAAAGTACAACAATTGATGAAGTCTCTTTTCACTTCGTACCTGCCCAGCACTGGACGAGAAGAACATTATTTGATATGAACACCTCTCACTGGGGAGGATGGATCATTGATAATATGACTTCTTCAGAAACCATTTATTTTTGTGGTGATAGTGGTTATTTCCAAGGATTTAAAGAGATCGGCAAACGTTTTTCAATCGATATTGCACTTATGCCAATTGGTGCCTATGAACCAGAATGGTTTATGAAAGTGTCTCACGTTTCACCAGAAGAAGCTGTGCAAGCCTATCTAGATATAAAAGCTACACATTTCATTCCCATGCACTACGGTACTTTTGCGCTAGCAGATGAAACGCCGAGGGAAGCTGTAACACGGCTTCGTAATAACTGGAATTTACGCATGCTACCGTGGGAACAACTTCATGTTCTCTTTTTGGGCCAAACTTTCACTTATAGCCCTATTGTCTCAGTTAAAGAACCAGTAAAAATCACAGAAACTTCTCATGTATAATAGTACTAATTTTTGCGAGTAATTTATCATATACTTTTAAAAATTGAAAAGGGTGTTTTCCATGAAAGATTATTTACAGACTCGCTATATAATTAGCGGTAGCGCCTGTATTGCCCTTCTCATTTATTATTTTCTGTCCTGAAATAATAAAAAAGCTACTTGAAAATTCATTTCAAGTAGCTTTTTTATTACTCTGCTAAATACATAAAACCAATTGCTCCTGGTCCTGTATGAGTACTGATAACTGGTGTTGTATAGAAAATCTCTGATTGAGTGAATCCATTCACTTTTTCAACAGCAGCTTTTACACTTTCTGCTAAAGGAATTGCTTTAGCATGTGGAATCGCAACAGCTTTCACTACTTTTCCAGCAGTATCTTCCTCGAATATTTTAGCCAATGTTTTTACAATCTGCCCTTGGCTACGTACTTTCGTTACCGGATTATATACGCCGCCTTCTAAACTTGCGATTGGTTTAATATTAAGTAAAGAACCAATAAGTGCCTTACCTTTACCGATGCGTCCACCTTTTACTAAGTTTTCTAATGTATCTACGACAACATATAAACGAGTATTCTTTCTTACTTCATCAATACGTTTTAAAATATCTTCTAGTGAGCATTCTTCTTTTGCCATTTTTGCCGCTTCAATTACTTGATATGCTAAAGCATGTGTAATAAATTGAGAATCAACAACTGTTACTTTTGTATCTGTCATTGATGCAGCGCTATTCGCTGTTGCGACAGTACCGCTCATTCCACCTGTCATATGAATGGAAAGTACTTCACTTCCATCTTCGCCTAGCTTGTCATACATTTCTACAAATGTACCCATAGCCGGTTGTGATGTTTTTGGTAATTCTTCTGATTTAATCATTTCTTCAATAAATTCATCCGGTTGTAAATCTACACGATCTAAGTATGTTTGTCCATTTACAGAAATAGATAATGGTAAAACATGAATATCATACTTCTCAATTATATCTTTTGATAAATCTGCCGTTGAATCTGTTACAATTTTAATTTTTTGCATATTATATTCTTCCCTTTCCAATACGCTCTCCCTGTTATTATACTAGCATTCCCGATGCTTTCAACAATTTCGAATGAATTTCACCAAATTAATTATATTTTTATACCTAAAATAAAAAAGACAGAGCCTATCTAACTCTGTCCCTGCTGTGTATTATGCATTCTTTTCAAGAGTATTTGTCTTATATACATTTGAATAATCATTCCACTTCAAACAACTTTGTAAATATTCACGGAAAGAGTACGAGAATCTTGGGTTTTTATGTTTTTGAATTTTCGCAATAAACAATTGAAGACGAGACTGAATTAGAAACGCTAATGGATGCTGTGTTTGTAGGACAGGGATTTCAAATATTTTAATACAATTTCCTGTTGCATGAGTGAAATAAAAACTTTTCGTAATCACAATATCAATCCTCTTTTTCGTTGGATTTTTGAACTTCCTCCACTTTATTCTTTAACACGTTTTTTAGTGTAGGTTTCCTATGAATACTAAAATATCCTTAAGCTGCCCCATTTAGAAGTTAATACTTCATTTATATCCACCTAATTCGAACCCTGTCCTATATATCCTTTGAGACGGGAGTCTTATTATCCATATATAGCTTGATAACTTCAGTATAAACTTATAAAAATGAAAAGTTTGTCTAAATTTTGGAGATTCTATAATTTTTTCCTTCTATATATTGTATACAATTATAGCTAGAGTATAACAAATAAATTAAAAAGTGCCTTTATAACGAGGCACTTTTCGACTGTATTTCTTCTCTTTTCTGTTTTCGTTTACTAACTATCTTTGATAAAGCGATACTGATTTCATAAATACAAATAAGCGGTACCGCTACTAAACTATGTGATAAAAAATCTGGCGGCGATATACATGATGCAATGATAATCAATGCTACGTATGCATACCTTCTTATTTTTATTAGAAATTCCGCCGTCAACAGTCCAATACTCGTTAAAAACATTACTACTACAGGCAATTCAAAAATTACAGCAAATGGAACTGTTAAATTGAGAACAAAATGAAAATACTTTTCTGTCGTAAACATCGTATTAAACATTTCATTACCTATCGTAGTTAAAAAATGAAATAAAAACGGCATTACAATGAAATATCCAAAGCATAAACCTGCAATAAATAATATAGACAATACCGGTATATACATCACTGTCATCTTTTGTTCATTTGGATGTAAACCCGGTTTTACAAATAACCAAATTTGTATAGCAGCAAAAGGAATTGTACAAACGATAGCAAATACTGTAGCAATCGAGAAAAAAATCCACAATACATCACTTGGACCGAGAACAGTTAATTTCATTGGTAAATCTTTTACAAGCCAAAAATAAATATCCTTCGTAAAAGTGAATCCAATAATTAAAAATAGCACAAAGGATAGCACTGTATATATTACTCGTTTGCGAAGCTCAACTATATGTTCTACTACGCTCATTTCCCGATCTTCCATCTCGTTCACCACACTTTATTTATCCATTACAAGGAAAATTCATTACATTTTTTCTTTCTTTTCCTTCTCTTGAAATGCATCATCAGTCAATTCTTTCGTTGATTTTTTGAATTCTTTTAACGTTTCCCCTAAAGCCTTCCCGATTTCCGGCAATTTTTTAGGTCCAAATAAAATGAGTACAGCTACTAAAATTAAAATTAACCCTGGAAAGCCAATATTTGAAAACATTTCCCCATCCCCTTTTTTTAGTAGATTCCTTGTCCTACTATTACATAATTTTATTTTGTCAAAAAAGTTTGAAAACGTCAACAAGTCCGTTGTCTTTTGTCAAAAAAATTCAAAAATATAATCAATTATACAAATTTCATTTTCTATTGTCTTTGTGTATGATATGGTAAGGGAAACGACATATTATTTTATCCCGCATTAACGGGCAATAAGACCCCCACCTCAAAATTCAGCGAACGCAAAGAAGTTAGGTGGGGATCAACTGCCCGTAAAAGCCCGATTGGTTCAACTAATAATCAATGGGGATGACCCCCCCACTGATTAAAGTTTCACTTTATGATAGTAGAAAGGATTTGCATTATGACTGAAAAAATGACACGAATGACACATTTTGTGAAAGAAGAAATTGCAAATGCAATTACACATGGTATCGGTGCCATTTTAAGCATCCCTGCCTTAATTATATTAATTATTCATGCTTCTAAACATGGTACTGCATCTGCTGTTGTTGCATTTACTGTTTATGGTGTAAGCATGTTCTTACTGTACTTGTTTTCAACGTTGCTACATAGCATTCACCATCCAAAGGTAGAAAAATTATTTACTATTTTAGATCACTCAGCCATCTATTTATTAATCGCCGGCACATATACTCCGTTTCTACTCATTACACTTCGTGGACCTTTAGGCTGGACGTTACTCGCTATTATATGGACACTTGCAATTGGCGGTATTGTCTTCAAAATTTTCTTTGTACGTCGCTTTATAAAAGCATCAACTTTATGTTATATCATTATGGGATGGCTCATAATCGTTGCTATTAAACCACTTTATGAAAATCTAACTGGACATGGTTTTTCCCTACTTTTAGCAGGTGGCATTTTATATTCAGTCGGGGCAATCTTCTTCCTTTGGGAAAAGCTACCTTTCAACCATGCCATTTGGCATCTCTTCGTTTTAGGTGGCAGTACAATGATGTTCTTTTGTGTACTCTTTTACGTCTTACCTGCAGTTTAATAAAAAAAGTTTCAGCTTGATGTAAGCTGAAACTTTTTTTATTACTTATGTAATTGAGATGCAATAACATCCTGTGTATGTTTTGTTAATTCTTTAATATCCATATTCGCATACTCTTCAGGTGTAATCGGCTTAGAAATCGTTACTGTTGCATGAGCTGGTTTCATACGATTTCCATTCGCTTCAAACATTTTATATGTACCATCTAACGTTACAGGTAAGATTGCTACACCAGATTTTACTGCTAGGTGAAAACTACCAGCTTTAAACTCTCCAATTTCGCCACCCTTACTTCTCGTTCCTTCAGGGAAAATTACGATAGAATGTCCATTCTTTAATAGTTCAATTCCATCTTTAATCGCTTGAAGAGATTGACGACGATCATTACGAACCATAAATACACAGTTCATAAGTTCCATCCAAGTTGGTACAACTGGAAATTTCTTAATCTCTGCCTTTGAAACGAATCCAATTGGTTTATTCAAGTAACCTAGTAAAACAGGAATATCCATATTACTTTGATGATTACTTACAACTAGTACCGGCTTGTCTTTCGGAACATTTTCAAGCCCTTTTACTTCTACTGCCCCACCAGCAACACGTACCATTTTTTTACCAAACCAATTTGTCGTTTTATACACAGCATTATCTTTTTCTTGCGGTGACATCGTATTTACTTGTTTTTTAAGACGCCACATTCTCGGTGTAATCGCAATTACGATTAAAATTAAATAAAAGATTTTAAAAAACGTTTGAATCATACAGAACCCCCACCTATTATCATTCCGACCTTCATTATACTAGACAAACGAAGGAAAAAGAAGAAAAAATGTCCAAACAACAAGTGTTTGGACATTTTTAAGTAGTCTATATTAGAAACGTTTTGCTAATTCACGTGCGTTAGCAATTGCTGCTTCTTTAATTTCTTGTGCTTTTTCAGGATTAGCATTCATACCTTCAACTGCAATATATTCAGTTTCATTTACACCGATGAATCCTAATACTGTTTTCAAGTGATTACGACCGAAGTCTACAGCTGCGTATGCTCCTTCAGAATAAACGCCACCTGTCGCTTGAATGTGAAGTGCTTTTTTGCCTTCTAATAAGCCAACTGGACCATTTTCAGTATATTTGAATGTTTTACCTGCGATTGCTAAGTTATCTAAGTATGCTTTTACTACTGGTGGATAGCTAAAGTTCCACATTGGAGTTACGAATACATAACGATCTGCATGCATAAATGTTTCTAAGTTTGTGTTCATTGCTGCAACTTTTTGTTGTTGAGTTTCACTTAAAGTTTCAAATCCTTCACCTGCTGCAAATTTACCCCAAGCAGCAAATACATCTGCATCAATTGCTGGTACAGTAGTATTGAATAAATCAACTGTTACAACTTCGTCTTGTGGATGCTCGTTTTTATAAGCTTCGATGAAAGCTTCTCCTACTGCCATACCGAAAGAACCTTCTGCTGAATTTGGATTTGCTGTGATAAATAGTACTTTTGTCATTGTATTCTCTCCCTTTTTCTAATTTATCTTCAATTCAAGATTTATAATTTGAAAGTAAATAACTTACCTTATGTAAGTATAATACGAAAAGTTTTAATTGTTGTCAATAAAAATAGCTACTTTTTTTTTGTAAGTTAATAAATAATACTAATATATTAAGTTTCTGACGAAATAAAAAACTACCTCCTTATTCCATGGAGGTAGTTTGCATCAATTTTTATTTTTGAAAAACATGTTTAACTTTTTCAGCTGGAATATTACTTCCGCCTCTACCTTTTACATCTTCAATCATCATTGTAATGACCATATCAGGTGAATTTAAATCAAACGCAGCGAACCAACCTAGTTCTTTTCCTTCTGCCTCTTTTGATACTTTCAATTCTGCTGTTCCTGTTTTACCAGCAAGAGTCATACCATCAATTTTAGCAATTTTTCCAGTACCATCTGGATCGTTAATTACTTTCGTTAATGCTGTTTTTAATATATCCTGATTCCCTTTAGAAATCACATTTTCTTTCCAAGCTTTTGGTTGTTTATCTGTTTTAATAAGATATGGCGATGGAATCGTTCCATCATTTACAATCGGTGCATAAGTTAAAGCTAAATGAAGAGGAGTCATTAAAACTTCTCCTTGTCCGTATCCTGTATCTGCCATTTGAATATCATTTTTAATGCCATCATTTGCAATTTTAGAAGCAGGGAATCCGTATTCGATTGGTAACTTCTCATCGAATCCGAATTTTTTCGCTTCAGTCATAAATTTATCTTTACCTATTTTCAAAGCTTCTTGTGCGAAGTAAATATTATCCGAGTATTTCATCGCCTTATCAAAATCAATCGGATTCGCATCTTTCACACGCGTTACATAATAATTGCCCCATGAAGAATCTTTTGTCCATTTCAATCCTTCAATTTTCAACTCTTCTTTTGGATCAATTATTTTCGTTTCAAGACCGATTGCACCTGTAATTGGCTTAAATACAGAACCCGGTACCGATAATTGTGTAAATCGATTCGTCATCGGTTTTTTCGGATCATTATTCCAAGCTTCACGTTGTGCTTTCGATGTGCCTCGTGCTATTAAATTAGGATCATATGCTGGACTACTTACAAGTGCAATTGTTTCTCCACTTTTCGGATTAATTGCTGCACTTGAACCAGCTTCGCCCTTCATTTCATTATACGTTTTTTCTTGAACAGCACTATCGATAGTTAAAGTTACATTTTCTCCATCAACAGCATCTGTTTTCACTAAATTTTTAATTTCTTTTCCTTGCGCATCTTCTACAAAGACACGGCCACCTTTTTTACCGCGCAGCTTTTCTTCTAATACTTGCTCTAATCCAGCTTTACCAACTGGCTCATCGGCTTGATAGCCTTTCTTTTGTAGCGTTTTTAAGTCTTCAGCATTCACTTTTCCAATATAGCCAGTAAGATGTGCCGCTGCTTCTCCTAACGGATATGTACGAACATTTACAGGTTTTGTTACAACACCAGGTAAATCAAGATACGTATTTTGAGTTGCCCCTTCAGGTAAAATTCCAATTGGTACGAGATACCCTGGTTTTACCCATTTAGCAGCTAGTTTTTGATCAATTTCTTCTACAGACATATTTAACAACTTCGCTACCGTTTCTTTCGTTTGCGGAGCAGCATCCCCTAACTTTTCAGGAATCATTCCGATTTCAGAAGCTTTACCATTTACCGCAAGATATTTACCGTTACGGTCATATATTTCTCCACGTTTTGGTTGCGTCGTTTGCATACGTACTTTACTATCTTTTGTCATACCTGGGAATATAAAATCAGGAGTCCAATCTATTTTCCAAGATTCTTTATCTCCATCTTTTTCTTTCACCATTTTTGCTTCATGGCCAAAAGTGATTTTACCTCCAACTGTATCCATGCTTACCTTAAAAGGAACAGGGCCTTCATCTTTTTTATCTTCTTTTACTTCCCCTGTTTCTACCTTTAAGTCTTTCACTTCGATACCAGAATAAATCTTTTCATATTTCTCAGTAAACTCTTTCTTTGAAATATCTTTTTTTGCATTTTCTGATAATTGATCATACATATCTGCAAATTTTTGTTTATTCCATGCTTTTGCATATGTATCAAACGCTTCTTGTGGTTTTTCTTCTTTACCGCATCCGACTAACATGAATGTTAAGCAAAGAAATAGAATCCCCCATATCTTTCTCAATCGATTCTCCTCCTCTTTCTACATGAATACTTTTGAAAATTTTAGCATTTTTTACATGCTATCTTTCATTATAGCACTATCGTATATCATCAATAAACTTATATCGATGAATACAAATAAAAAGATTGATGCGAATGTTCACATCAATCTTTATTATTATTGTTGCTTCTCATATACATGGTAATAGTACGTATACGGATTTTTTTCATCCGTTAAACCTTTTTCTACAAAAATCTCTTTCCAATTTGTCATATCCATTTCTGGGAAGAATGTATCCCCTTCAAATGCATGGTGGATTTTTGTTATATATAATTTGTCTACGTAAGGTAAAAAAAGATCATAAATTTGCGCTCCACCAAAAATAAAAATCTCTTCTTCATTTTTACATAGTTCAAACACTTCTTCTACGGTATGAGCAACTTCACAACCTTCTACATGGTAATCACCGTTACGTGTTACGATAATATTACGTCTTCCTGGAAGCGGTCTACCAATCGCTTCATAGTTTTTTCTTCCCATAATAAGAGGGTGGCCCATCGTCGTTTTCTTCACGTATTGTAATTCACTCGGTAAACGCCAAGGTAAGTTATTATCTTTCCCAATTACTCTATTCTCGTCCATTGCGACCATAAATGAAACAATCATTTTGTCATCTCCTCTACAATTACACTGCAACCGGTGCTTTAATTGCTGGATGCGGATCATATCCTTCAATAGTTAAATCTTCCATTTCAAAATCAAACACAGATTTTACATCTGGATTTAATGTAAGTTTCGGGAATGGACGTGGTTCACGTGCCAATTGCTTTTCTACTTGTTCAAAATGATTTGTATAAATGTGTGCATCTCCAATTGTATGAACAAATTCTCCTACTTCAAGACCACATTCATGTGCAATTAAATGTGTTAGCAGTGAGTAACTTGCAATGTTAAATGGAATTCCAAGGAATATATCTCCACTTCTTTGATATAGCTGACAAGAAAGCTTTCCGTCCGCTACATAAAATTGAAATAGCGTATGACAAGGCGGTAATGCCATACTTGGTACATCTTCAGGATTCCAAGCAGAAACAATTAAGCGACGTGAATCTGGCGTTTTCTTAATCATTTCAATTACATCTTTTAGCTGATCAAGTGTTTCACCAGCTGTCGTTTTCCAAGTACGCCATTGCTTTCCGTATACGTCTCCTAAATAACCATATTTATTCGAAAAATCATCATCTTCTAGAACGTTCTTTTTAAACAATTCCATTTGCTCATCGTATTGCTGCTTAAATTCCTCATCTTGTTGTGAGCGAAGACCGAAATCAGTCATGTCAGGACCAGTATACTCGTCGCTTTCTACCCAGCTCTTAAATGCCCATTCATTCCAAATGTTATTATTATGCTGCAATAAATAACGAATATTTGTATCACCTTTCATAAACCAAAGCAGTTCACTTGCTACAAGGCGGAATGGGACTCTCTTTGTCGTTAATAAAGGAAATCCTTTACTTAGATCGAAACGCATTTGGTAACCAAATACAGATACAGTACCAGTCCCCGTACGATCTTCTTTCTTCGTACCGTGCTCCATTACGTGACGGCATAAATTTAAGTATTCATATTCAGCATGTTTCATATGTAGGAAAACCTTCTTTCAATCTTATATGAAATTTATCATAACATGAAAAACAATAAATTTAATAATCTTGATAAATAAAAATTATTTCAGTAATTCTTACAAAATTATTAACTTTCCATATTTAAAAAGGTTTTCATTTTCTATTACCGAAAGTATAGTGCGGTAGGACAAAATTTATATTTGGAGGTTAGAAGTATGTCTAAAATTGAAACTCCTGTTATGACTTCGTTACAAACAACGGTTGAAAAAATGATGAAGGATTTAAACGTTCCTGGTGCTGCTGTAGCTGTTATAAAAGACGGTGAAGTTATTCTTTCAGAAGGTTTCGGATATCGAAATATAGAAACAAAAGAACCTGTTACACCGAGTACTCGGTTCGCAATCGGTTCCTCAACGAAAGCTTTTGGCACACTTTCATTAAGCTTGTTGGCACAGCAAAAAAAGTTTAATTGGGATACTCCTGTCCAGTCTTATATACCTAACTTCTCTTTATCTGAACTACTTGCTAGCTCACAAGTTACAGGACGAGATTTGGCTTCCCATCGTACTGGGGTAAGTCGTCATGAGGCTCTTTGGTACAGCTCTTCCTTATCTCGAAAAGATCTCGTTGAAAAAATAAAACATTTACAACTTGATGCACCGTTCCGCACAGCATTTCTTTATAACAACTTAATGTATGCAACAATTAGCCACATTGTTGAAAACATTACAAATCAAACGTGGGAGCAATACGCTACAGAACATATTTTAGAACCTTTAAATATGAGACATACAAATTTCTCTGTTACAGATTCACAAACTACAGATGATTATGCTTTACCTTACATTGAAAATGAAGGTGAAATAAAAGAAGTTCCATTCCGTAACATCGATACAGTCGGCGCTGCTGGATGTATTAATTCTACAATTGAAGATATGGCAAATTGGGTACTTCTTCACTTAAACGAAGGAAAGTTTGGAGATCATGAATTAATCTCCTCTGAATTATTACAACAAATGTATACACCACACAATTCAATTCCAGATCAACCGATTTTATCACTTCCCGAATCTCCATTAAATAGTTACGGACTTGGTTGGTTTATTAGTGCTTATCGTGGTAATAAGGTGGTTCATCATGGCGGTAATATTGATGGATTTTCAGCGCTCGTTTCATTCATACCAAATGAAAACATAGGCCTTGTCATTTTGACAAATGCTGGAGGCACATTACTTCCTACTTATCTCGCTAATCAAATTTATGATGAACTACTTGAATTAGAATCCATTGATTGGCATAAACGTGCTGTAGAAGATACTGAAAAAATGAAGGAAATGATGAAAGAAGCAACTGAATCACTTCCTGAACAAATTAAAGGAACTACACCTTCTCACAAGTTAGAGGATTATACTGGTACTTTTGAACATCCTGCATACGGAACATTACAAATATACAAGCGAGATGATTCGTTAAATGTACAATTTATGGAGATGGATATTCAATTAGGGCATCATCATTACGACATCTTCTCCGCAGAAGTTGAGTTATTCCAAATGAAAATGAGTTTATTATTCGCTTATGAAATGAGTGTGAGTGGTGAATTCCCATCCCTTCAGTTACATGTACCAGCTATGTTAAGTACTCAGCCGCTTGCATTTAAGAAAATTAAATAATTTTTAAATAGAGGGATGACAACACTTCCCTCTATTTCCCTTTAAATTCTTCATCCAAAAAAAGGATAATACGTAAAGGATACAGAATTCTATTATTCAACTAATTAAATTATAAAGTGAAAAAGCTATGTACACAGAAATTTTTAAAGAAATTGTTTCGATTACTCATCACGATTATTCCGGTTGTATTGATAAAAAAGGATGGGACGATCCTACTGCTGGTTTAAATGATTATTCTAATTTAGCAGTAATGGAATGGGCTGATACATTTGCTCTTTACTACCCTACTTCACGGCTTTCTATTATAGATAAAGGCGAAGGAATGTCCGGAATTGGTATACAACCGCATATACATATCCCGTGGACTCCGGAACATATACAAGAAGATGTAGATTTAAAGTTAGCATTACAACTGCTTCAAAACGAAGAATGGTAAAAAATAAAGGTAGATGTGAATCACACCTACCTTTTCTATTTCATATCAATCTTTTCTGGTTGAAACCAAATTGGCTTTGATAGCTCAAAGTTTTTATGATCCGCTAAAACTATAGTAAGACGTTCTAACGTATCATCTAACATATGCGGTGCTGCTCGTAAGGACCAGACAACTGATGAGAAAACTGTCATGCCAACGTACACCGCATATAATTTCCAAAACTCCTCTGGTATTCTACCATTAAAGTATCCTTCTATTTGTCCAATTGAATACGGAATACTAATGTCCCTTGCAAATAGTGCAATTTTCAACGAAATCATGAAGTGGATCGCCCCAGTCGTATCCATTAAAATCAACAACACCTACATATTTCCCATCCCGCACAATTATATTTTCTAAATGAAAATCATCGTGTTGAAATCGATTTGGGCGGTTTTGTAAATACATTTCATTATCATCTATAAACTTTATGATTTTATCATCATTTTTTATTTTTATTCCACATGTTTTATATGCCACTAAATATTTCCGGTGTTTTTTCATTGCTCTTTCATACCATGGAAATATATCCTTAGGAGCTTCATATGTATGCATTTTTGCTAAATCTTTTCCTGCCTCTATACCAATATTATATTGTTCTTTTGGTGAATACGTAGGCAATAGCTTCTTCGCATCTTCTCCTTCTATATACGAAAAAACACCGTAGCATAAACCTTCTTCTTCCAACAAACCCATTTCAATTGGCTTTTGTGCTTGCACACTACGTTTTTGCATTTCATTTAAAATTTGAAACTCTATTTTCTTTCTTTCAAACTCTTTTATATCGCCTGTCCGTAACAAATACTTTTCATCTTCAATAGTCGTAATGATATATTTTTTATCAGGAGAGAAACCTTTAGAGATTTCTTCAATATTTGCTGCATCTTTTACTATTTGTATATTGTTTTGCCGTGCTGTAATTGTCTTCATGTTTATTCCCCTTACATTTCTACATTTGGTGTATACGCTACTTCTATAATAAATCCATTCGGATCGTAAAAATCAATAGTATAGTATCCGTCCGAATAATGACTCATTTCTATCGGACCACGTATTACCTTCACTTTTGTACTAGCAAGAAAATCTGCTACTTCATCAACTACTTCTCTACGAATAGCTTGGTAACAAATATGTCTAGGCCCTAAAGTCCTTACAATTTCCCCGTCCATCTCTTTAAAATATATTTCACTTTCTCCCGTACTATATGCTACTTCATTTAACTTTCTCCATCCAATTATCAAAAACAATTTATCATAAAAAGAAATAGACTCCTCTAAATTCGCGACCCAAAATTCAATATGATGAATACCTGCTCGAAGTGTATTCATATTAAGAATGTGCCCCCTGTACGACTTGTACAATTTCCATAGGCGTATGAACCATATAATCTGGTGCATCTTTTTCTACTGTTTCAATGACATCATATCCCCAAGATACCCAAATTACGTTCACACCAGCCTTTTTACACGCTGCTACGTCTCGCTGTTCATCACCGACATATAACATATCTTGCTCTGTTATTTTTTTTGATTTTAAAAATCTTTTTATCATTTTGTCTTTACCAAATAAATTTTTAGAACAATACACTTCTTGAATATTTTCGATACCATTATTGTGTAAAAACGCCCGAATATGCTCTTCTGAGTTCGATGATATGACGGCAATCCCGTAGCCTTTTTTATGTAATTCATCTAATACATCCTTCATCCCATGGAACAAAACGAGATCTTTTATAGCAGGTTGATACAATTTATAAAACTCCAGCGCTAATATCGGTAGTTTATACAGTGGTACATCGAGTTGCTTACATCTCTCTGGCATCGTTAATTTACGTAAATACTCAATTTCTTCTTCCCTTACCGTTTTATATCCGTGCTTTTCAGCAAGTTGATTATAAATCGGTACAAATATATTTTGTGAATCTACTAATGTGCCATCAAAGTCAAAAACGATATATTTTTGCATCCCCATACTCCCTTTTTTCTTTTTTCCTAAACATATGTTATTCAACAACATAAATGTCGTATCCTTTCATAAAGAAAAAAAGAACAAGATTTTCTCTCGTTCTTTTTAAGACAACCATTTCGGCGGTACATTCGTATTCCAATAAATATTTCCTAACTCATGGTGTCCTGAATATCCATCATCAAAACGATGATAGTGGAAATTAAAATAATATCCATCTTGCGGTGGATGATCTCTCCTCACATGAAATCGCAGTAAGTCATTTCCTGATTTCGTGTCATAAACATGAAAAATCTTTTCATTATTTCCGCCAGCCGGTCTTTGAGAAATCGCTAATGATTGTAACGATTCTTCTGGCACATCATTTGCAAGTTCCGCAATTGCCTCTTCAATTTTAGGTAATACAACATCTTTAAATTCATCTTCAATTACAGGCCCAATTTTAGAGCCGAATTTTTGCATAGATTGCTTCTCTGCTTCTTGCATCGCATAGTTAACAAAAGTATCGGTGGTTAACCTATCATTTGTTTCTTCATATGTATAGGACGTACTCTCCAAATTTTGTTGCCCAGCTGTGCTCGTAGGCTTGTCCGCAGCTTTGGCATTATCAAGTAATATGGAAGGAGGCGTCACTAAACCAAACGTAAATACGGTAATTAATGCGACTAAGGTTTTTCTAAACCAATTTGGCATTTATGTTCCCTCCCCTTTCACTCATTATATTTTATATAACGGTTGTTTCTTCTATTATACAAAATGATTGTAATTTTTGCACTTTACAATTTTGTTAACGTTCACATATTTTTCACTTGAATATGAAATTGTAAGATTTCATACACTATAAATACAACAACAATGAGGGGGACAATCAGATGACTTTAGATGTCGTGTACTCAGCCGCAAGCATACTCCTTTTAGTATATTTTATTTACCAGTGTGTTACAGACTAGAAAAAGAGCCATTTCCGGCTCTTTTTCTATGGTAAAAATAGAATCCAACCAATCCATACTATAAAAATAATCCCGGCAATTACAGCTGGTAATAAATAAAAATGAGAAAGTATAACTATTCCATACAAAAATATTACTGGAAGTAATAAATAGCGATCTGCCTTCCATCTTAACAATAGTAATTTGCCTTCATCACAATATAAATGTAGAAACATTTTTTTCGTAAATTCATTCCAATAATCGCGTGCATAACGAGAAATTGCAACTAACGTAAATACGAGGATAATAGCTGCAATCCACCTCGGACTCATCATAATACTTACCGTGCTTATACATACAATTTGAATATAAAATATTCGTGCACTACTTGTACGGAAAAATTCTTTCAAAAAAGATTCAACGATACGCGAATCAGCTTTTTTCCCTAAAAGTCTTTTAGAATGTGGGAACATCCACGGTTTTTCACTCGAACTACTCGGTTTAGCCGCATGACCACCAACTTGCATAATCCCACTCGTCCAGCGCATACTTTCTTCTTTCTCTTTCTCAACTTCTTTAAAAAAGCAATTTTTATAATTTAGTTTTTCTTTTATCAATACGATAATTAGAAAAACTGCTAGACCGATACATAGTATAGAATAAAATGGATTTTTATAAATAAGAAACAGACTCAATCCAAAAAAGGATAGACTTATAGAAAATATTACATTTTTTATAATCCATAGTAGCCATCGTTTCCCCACACGTATATGAATAAATCTCGTCAACAACGACAACATAAATCGAAATACAGTAAAGAATGTCCAAAATAATACGATTTGTATCTTTGTCGCTCCGATACTTTTCATTAACACTGGTAACATAACAACTACTACCATTACATTCGTTATCGCTATTCGAATAAATGTATATATCATGCCGTACTGAATTAATTTTCGCATATGAGTTGGATACGAAATTAAAAATAAGCTATCTGCTTGTTCAAAAAACGAGCGTACACCTCTCGAATATGTTACAAGATAAAATGCGAGTAAACCTAATCCGAAATACACAATCTCTTCCATCGATAATGTTTCCGTCCATAGTGATCGATAATAGATTCCCATAAATATAAGTGCTGGAATAATTATATATAACGCAACTGTCCAATCTGTTACCGAACGTATGGACTTCCATTTCCGCTGGAGTTCATGGCGTAATCTTTTATAAAATTGTTTTTTAATCATGCTGTTCACGCCTTACGATTACATCAAAACAGTCTAATAATGAACTCCCTGGCATTTCTGCTAACGTTTGAATAGACTCTAAATGTCCATCTGCAACTAATGTACCTTGTGAAATGAGCAAAAATCTTTCGCAAATTCTTTCAGCAGTATCCAATACGTGCGTACAAAGTAAAATTCCTGCCCCGCGCTCTTTTTCTTTATATAAATAACTTAAAAACTCTTTCGTAGCTACTGGATCTAATCCGATAAAAGGTTCGTCAATTATATAAAAATCTGGCTTAGTTAAAAACGCCAATATAAGCATCGATTTTTGTTTCATCCCTTTTGAAAACTTTGATAAATACTCATGCTTATGCTTATCCATTCGAAACATATGTAATAATTCTTCAGCTTCCCTTTCCCAGCTTCCTACTTCATTCTCACGAGCAGCCATTAATAATTCAATATGTTCCCAGAGCGTCAAATACTCATAATATGTTGGATGTTCTGGCACATATGCATACGGATTTTTCTTTTCACCAAATGATATTTCACCATTCATATTTACAAGTAAGCCTAGCATCGTTTTAATCGTAGTACTTTTCCCGGCACCATTTGCGCCAATAAGAGCAACTAATTCACCTTTTTCAATTGAAAAAGCAATATCATGAATTGTTTTTTCACCTATTTCATATCCAGCTGAGCGGATATTCACCTTCAACATACATTCCCCTTCTTTCCATTCCCAATACAATCAAGGAAAATAATAACACTATCTATATATCATTATAAAATATTTATTTTCATAGCAGGAAAAAACATTTTTTAACAGAATATTAAATGTTTGATTACATTTTATTGGAGTGAATACTATGCCTTTTCAAATTCGTGAAGCGATGATAGATGATATAGATACACTTTGTTCTTTAACAAAAGAATTAAAAGGTTCCTCTATTTCCTATGAAGATATGAACAACCGATTGCAATTCGTACACATGAGTCCTTTTGATTTTTTATATGTTTATGAGGAAGAAGAAACTATATTTGGATTACTTGGGTTTCGTATACGCGAAAATTTAGAAGATGTAACTCGTTATGGAGAAATTTCAATTATTAGCGTCGATTCCACAATACGGCGGAAAGGCATTGGACAAGTGTTAATGAATTATGCAGAACAGTTAGCAAAGAAGCATAATTGCATTGGAACATGGCTAGTTAGCGGAACAAAAAGAGTGGAAGCACATCTTTTTTACAAAAAATTAGGTTATGAAGTAAATGGATATCGATTTGTAAAACATTTTTAAACTACTTTTTAATTGAAGGGACTATAACTATGACAAACATTAAAGCAATTTTCATTGATCGTGACGGTACAATTGGCGGCGACACTACAATACATTATCCTGGATCTTTTACATTATTCCCCTTTACAAAAGCAGCTCTGCAAAAACTAAAAGCTCAAAATATAAAAATTTTCTCTTTCACAAATCAACCAGGTATCGCGGATGGAATAGCGACTGTAGCTGATTTTGTACAAGAATTAGAAGGTTTCGGTTTTGATGATATTTACGTTTGTCCTCATAAACACGGGGATGGTTGTGAATGCCGTAAACCAAGTACAGGCATGCTTCTTAAAGCAGCGGAAAAACATGAGCTAGATTTAACAGAATGTGCTATAGTTGGTGATCGTTGGACTGATATTGTGGCAGGAGAAAAAGTGAATGCAACAACGATATTAGTACGAACAGGCGCTGGATACGATGCTTTACATACGTACCGAGACAAGTGGGCACATATTGAGCCAAACTACATTGCAGAAAACTTTGAAGATGCAACAAACTGGGTTTTAAATCAACTATAATACAATTTAAAAGAGACGTTTTCATTTTGAAAACGTCTCTTTTAATCTTACATTTTTTAAAATGTTAATTCATAATGGAAATAACGATTATCTCTCAAATAACCATTTTCAGCATATAATCGCTGTGCTGATAAATTATCAATCTCTGTTTGTAATTTTACACCTTTTGCGCCATTTTCTAATGCGAATTTTTTAGCAGCTTCTAATAATTTTTTACCTGTTCCAGATCCGCGCTTCGCCGCTTGTACAAACAGATCATTTAAAATCCATAATTCTTTCATTGAAATGGAAGAAAATGATGGATATAATTGCGTGAATCCAATATATTCACCGTCTTCAACTGCTACGAAAATAACGGATTCCTTTCTCTCGATACGATTTCTTAAAAATACTTTTGCACTTTCTAAATCGGAATCTTGTCGGTAAAACATACGATAGTTATTAAAAACTGATGCTAGTCCATCTAAATCTGCAATTGTTGCCTCATATATTCTCATTTTACTCCATTCCCCTTCCAATACTTTCTCATTATATCCGTTACCCATTTAGGCTGTTGTATTTCTTCTTTCGGCATAAACTCTTTCATTATTGGCTTTATGTCCAATATAGGGGTACCATCAATAGCATCTAACCCCTCAACAATAATTGATTTACCTTCTCTTTTTATCACTTTTACAATTGTTACACCTATGCGATTCGGGCGATTTTTCCCGCGCTGTGCAAAAATACCTACTTTAGGATAATCATTATTATTTCTAGGATGTCTAGCAAAATATTGAATTTGTTCATCCTTTACTTTATGAAAATAAAAAACAACTTCAATATGAGAAAAATCTTCAATCCCTTGTATACTTTCCTCTGTATACAATTCAGTTAAAGTAATACAGGATCTTACTTCTCCCCATTCGTCATCTTTTATTTCCTTTCTTTCATTATGTACAAATGCGATTGGTTGAACTGAAAACATACGCATCCCCCTTAAATGTAACCACTTACATTATAAAGTATTTTCTGAATGTTTTCCACACACACGGACTAGGTTACATAATATAATTATAATCTATTTTGTAAAGCGAAATTAACTGCTTCAACTGCATGTATATGAGTTGTGTCAAATATCGGTATTGATACGTCTTCCTGCTTTATTAATAATCCTATTTCTGTACAACCTAATATGATTCCTTGTGCCCCTTCTTGTACTAGCTCTTCTATAACTCTTTTATAATACTCTCTAGATTGAGGTGTTATCTTTCCTAAACACAATTCTGTATATATTACTTCGTTTATCTTATCTCTATCCTTTTTTGATGGAACCATTACTTTTATATGATTCTCTTCTATGCGTAACTTATAAAAATCTTGCTCCATTGTATATTTAGTTCCAAGCAAACCAACCGTTTGAATATCTTTCCTTTTAATTTCTTTCGCAGTTGCATCAGCAATATGTAACACTGAAATATTAATATTCTCCTTTATTTTCTCAACTACTTTATGCATTGTATTTGTGCAAATAATTATAAAATCTGCTCCTCCCCTCTGTAACGAATACGCCGCATTCCCTAATACTTCTCCTGCTCCATTCCAATCTCCGTTAGACTGGAATCGTTCAATCTCTTCAAAGTCCACACTATTAATCATACATTTTGCTGAATGTAACCCTCCTAATCTCTCTTTTATTTCTTCATTTATGATTCGATAGTATTCAGAAGTTGGTTCCCAACTCATACCACCAATTAAACCTATTGTTTTCATTAAACCAACACCCACCTTATACTGTTTTTTAAAATTAATTATAACGTTTTATTATGTATATTATACATAATAAAACAAGACTTTACATTTATAATATAAAGTCTTGTTTTAACTATTTCCAAGGAAATTATATAAGAATATTCTGAAATTATTTCTCTAATGTTTTTATAGAATCTTTATATTGATAATGAAAACATTCTCGATACAACTGTTTAATTTCATCATATGATGGCACACGTGGATTATTTGCTGGACTCCCACTTTCAATTGCATCTGATGCCATTTTAGAAATAGCTTTTTCAAATTCAACTTCACCAATTCCGTATTCTTTTAAATTTGGAATACGAAGATCGAAACAAAGTTTCTTTATTTCAGCAAGCGTGTAATTCGCTACTTCTTCCTCAGAATATGAGTAGAGATTTTTGTTTAAATTGCGTCCAATCTCGGCTAACCTTTTCACTGCACTTGTTTTTGTGAACTCTAAAACTGTAGGTAATAATATGGCGTTCGATATACCATGCGGTACATGAAATAGTGCACCTACTGGCCTTGACATACCATGAACTAACGTAACTGATGCATTTGAGAATGCAATTCCAGCTTGTAATGAAGCGATCATCATTGCTTCCCTTGCTTCCATATTATCTCCATCTTCATATGCAATACGTAAATATTTCATAATACTTTCAATAGCCGAAAGAGCAAGTACATCTGTAAGTGGTTGTGAAAATTTAGAAATATATGCTTCAATTGCATGGCATAATGCATCTATACCTGTCGCTGCCGTAATATGAGGTGGTACCGAACTTGTTAATATCGGGTCAATAATCGCTACTTGTGGGGTAAAACTCGGATGCTTCATCATCATTTTTACATCTGTTTTTTTATTCGTAATTACTGCTACACTTGTTACTTCTGACCCAGTACCTGAAGTTGTTGGAATTGCAATGAGTGGTAGTGGATCATTTTCTATTTCAACATCTTTTTGGACGTAATATTCAATTGCTCCACCATTAGTATGTAACACCGCTACTGCTTTCGCAGCATCAATACAACTTCCACCACCAATACCGATAATAAAATCACACTTTCCTTCTTTACAAATCGTTAACGCTTCTAATACGTGTAAATTTGTAGGCTCAGCATTCACTTTGTTATATGTAATAACAGTAATACCTTTCTTATTTAGCTGTTTTATGCACCTTTCAACATACCCTAATTTCTCCATAATTGTATCAGTAACTATAAAAGCTCTTTTCCCAAACTTCTTTGATTGTTCCCCCAGCTTTTCAATCGAATTTCTTCCATATAGTACCGACTTCGGCATACGAAACTCAGCAACTTCTTGCAAGTACTCCACCCCTTCTTCCCCTTATTAATGTTTTAGTTTATAAAATATCAACTAAATAAATCTTTACAATTCATATAGTATCTATTATTAATAAATTCCTGTAATAGTATAGAATGCGATAACTAAAAACACAGCAAGCGTTTTCAAAACTGTAATAGCAAATATATCTTTATATGACTGTTTATGTGTTAAACCTGTTACTGTAAGAATAGTAATAATAGCCCCGTTATGTGGTAATGTATCCATTCCTCCTGATGCCATTGATACGATACGGTGCATAACTTCTAATGGAATATCAAATTGATTGGCTGCTGCAATAAATTTATCCCCCATCGCACTTAAAACAATCCCCATTCCTCCTGATGCAGAACCTGTAATACCGGCTAAAATATTCGTCGTTACCGCTCCATTCACTAAAGGATTTGTGAACGTTGCAGAAATGCCGTCTCTCATAATTGCAAAGCCTGGAAGTGCTGCAATGACACCACCAAAACCAAATTCTGCTCCTGTATTCATTGTTGCAAGTAGCGCACCACCAATACTTGTATTCAATCCAGCTTGAAATCCTGTTACTACCCGTTTCCAATATAATAAAAGAGTTGTTAAAATTCCTATTATAAGTGCCAATTCTACAGACCATATTCCAACTACCGCACTCAATTCTACTTTTCCAAATGCTTTCATACCAATTGCTGAAAAGTCAAAACCGTTCGGATACCACTTCGGTATCATAATAGTAAACACTTTATTCATTACACCTACTAAAATAAGTGGTATAAAAGCAATAAGTTGTTGTGCCCTCGTAATTTCTAAACTATTTAACAGCGGTATTTCTTTCTGCTCTAATTCCAAAGATGCTGCCATTTCAGTATTCCCATTGTTAAAACCAAAATACCCTTCACCTGCTGCTTTTGCCTTCTTACGCCTACTCTCTAAATATAATAAACCTAACGTGAGAACAAAAATTGCCCCTACAATACCAAGTATCGGTGCAGCATAAATGTCCGTTTTAAAAAATGTTGTAGGTATTACATTTTGAATTTGTGGTGATCCAGGAAGCGCATCCATTGTAAACGTTACTGCTCCAAGGACAATCGTTCCAGGTATTAAGCGCTTTGGAATATTAGCTTGTCGAAAAAGCTTAGCTGCAAACGGAAATATAGCAAATACCACTACATATACACTAACACCACTATACGTTAAAATAGCACCCATTAAAACAATCGCTAAAATCGTACGTTTTTCTCCAACCAACTCTACAATCGTCTTTGCAATAGAATCAGCAATTCCTGACATTTCTACTACTTTCCCAAAAATTGCTCCAAGTAAAAACACCGGGAAATATAGTTTAATAAACCCTACCATTTTCTCCATAAAAATATTAGAAAAGAAAGGTAATACAAAACTAGGTTCTGTCAAAAATACCGCAAATAATGCAAAAATCGGTGCAAATAAAATAACAGAAAACCCTCTATACGCTACAAACATAAGTAAGCTAAGTGCTAATAATATAATAACTAGCTCCAATTATACCCCTCCTTTAAACTGAAAATTCAATCTTTTATTGATAAACTTCTACTAATCTTTCATTTCTGACATCCCTCCTCTAATTCATACAAATTTTTCATACTAAAATGTCTAATTATACATATTCGATTACATATGAAAAATCCCTTTAAACAAAAACGATTTCATCGTCATACGTTATAAAGGGATTGTTAGTCTCTATTTTTATTTTTTTATTAAACCATTTTCTATACAAAAATGGTGTAGTTCTTCTATATCCTTCGCTATATGAGTCGCACTAACTTCAATCAACTCATTTTCACTACCATAGCCATATAAAACACCAATTGAAGCAATTCCATTATGATTTGCACCTATTATATCGTGCTTTCTATCTCCAATCATGACAACTTCCTCTTTATTAAGTCCTTCATTTTGTTGTAAAATATGAGCAATTATTTCTTCTTTTTTTATTCTCGTTCCATTTAAATTACTTCCAATGATATCTTCAAAATAATTCGTTAGTTGAAAATGCTCTATTACTTGTCTAGCAAAAATAGTAGGCTTTGAAGTAGCTATAAATAAACGATTTCCGGTATCTTTTAATTGTTTTAGGAGATTTGGAATACCCTCGTATACACTATTCTCCAACAACCCACGTTGCTTTAAATACTCCCTGAAATAAAAAACAGCTCGTTCAACTTCTCCTTCATTCATATTATATCTCTCTACGAATGATTGCTGAATAGGAGGACCAATAAATGAATCTAACTCACTTACATGTAATTCTTCAATTCCAACCTTTTCTAACGCGTACAAAACTGAATTTACAATCCCCTTTTTAGGATCCGTTACTGTTCCATCTAAATCAAATAAAAATGTTGTATACATATTTAATCCCCCACTCATCCTACTTTACATGTAATACTGAAGGTTTTTTACTACTCTACCTCTACTATACTATCATTATTTATTTTTCGAAAAATTACTTTTTCTATGTTACATAGTTTCAGTTACAAAATACGGATAGATATGATAAAGTAAAAAAGTTACAATTAATTCAATAGAAACTGGTGAAACAAATGTCAATTACATTAATTTTTATAATGGCTTTCACAATTGTCATCCACGCAGTCGAAACTAGTTCTTATAGTATTCGATTAGCTGGTGTTCGTTTAAAAAAGATTGTCGTTGCCTTATCTGTCGTAGGAATGGTATTACTTATTTCAAGAACGTCAAATTTACTACAAGCCTTTTTAATTGGCGGGATTGTCGATGACGCAAAACGAGATGTTTCTATTAATTTAGAGTATACTATACGACTTGTACTATTATCAGCTTCCATCGGTACATTACTTGCGATTATTCTTTATCCAACTTTGACAAAACTATTTGGATATGTCATTCAAAACTTTGAAACAGATGGTTCTTTCATTCGAATGATGAAAACAAATAACATTCAAAAATTAAAGTACACAAAAAAATATGTGCGCTTTCCAAGATTTGAAATGATTCATAGATTGCGTATCGGTGGTATCCCAAAGCGTATTATGCTTATTAACATGTTTGCTACTGCAATTTATACAGCAGGTGTTCTTTCTGCCCTTTATGCTTCTTTTCTAAATCCAGATTACGCAACAAATGCAAGTACAGCTTCTGGCCTTGTGAATGGTTTTGCTACAATTTTATTAACAGTGTTACTCGATCCACGTATAGCACTTTTGACAGAACGTGCTTTACAATCAGAAAATGGCGCTGAATCTATGAGTAAAATGTATGGTTGGCTAATGATTTCTAGACTTCTCGGCACCTTATTAGCACAACTTTTATTTGTACCAGGTGCTCACTGGATTTTATGGATTATTGAGCTGATGCATTAATCTACTAGGAAGGTGTATTTATCAATGAATATAAAAACAGAGCAAGATTTAATTCACTTAATAGAAAACGACGAATGGATGATGAATGTATTACAATTGGCAAAATCACTAGAGCTACCTGATTGGTGGATTTGCGCTGGGTTTGTCCGTTCTAAAATTTGGGATACTTTACATAACTACGAAGTAAGAACGGCTACGCCAGATGTCGATGTCATTTATTATGATCCATTACATAAAGATGAGGCGTACGAACAATCATTAAAACAGAAGCTGGCGAATATGGATGCCTCTATCCCTTGGTCAGTAAAAAATCAAACTCGCATGCATGTAGTGAATGGAATGCCACCATACTCTTCTTCTGTTGATGCTATTTCTAAATTTCCTGAAACAGCAACCGCTTTAGGAGTTACGCTTGACGAGCAAAACAATGTCATATTAACAGCTCCATGTGGAATTGAAGATGTACTTTCATTACAAGTGAAACCTACACTTCATTTTCTTGAAACGAAAGAACGAATACATATGTACAACAAAAGAGTTAATCAAAAGAAATGGCAAAGTAAATGGCCTAATATTACAATCACTTATCCAGAAATTTAAAATAGAGCGCTTCGCATTATACGAAGCGCTCTTTCTTTTTTAGTTCAAAAAATGAATGACTGTTTCAGCAAATCGATCAGCTTCCTCATAATGTGGTGTATGGCCACTCTCTTCGAATATGATATGCTTCCCATTTCGAGCATCTTTATTAAATGTTTCAATTTGTTTTTCACACGTTACTACATCATATTTTCCTACAATTAATAACATTGGATTTTCTACATCTTTTATTTTTGATAATAATGACGTATGAAATGCTCTTTCTGCTTTTAATCTATCAAAATGGATTTCGGAACGCTTTGAAAATTCTTCCCACTCTTCATCACTATATAAACTATAGTCAGTTTTAAACTCCTTATTTTCATAAATCTCCATTCTTTTTTCTTCTAATTCATCGCTTAATCTTATGTAGGTTTCTAGCAACTCCTCTGAACTAGTATTGCTAGATGAATAAGCGAGGCACTCTTCTGCTACTTCTTCTTTTCCATACTTTGTTAATAATGTTCCTGTCCTTTGTAATAGAGCCCTACTTGTTAATGCAAAATCGAAAGTCGGACCTTCAAATATTATTTTCTCTATTGAATTTGGATACGCCCTTGCATATAACAATGCTACATATCCACCGAAAGAGTGCCCGATTACAGACCATTTCTCAATTTGTAGTAGTTTTCTTATTTCCTCACAGTCTTCAACTAAATCATTTAATCCAAAAGATTCTTCCTCAGTAATTCCTTCTGATCGACAAACTCCTCTTTGATCTATCATAATTACATATAAGGAATCTTTTAATCGTTCCGCTTGATGAAATGAAAAATCATAACAGCTTTCACCTGGGCCACCGTGTAAAAATAATACTGGTTTATTTTTAGGACTTCCATGTGTTTCAACGTATAGCTTTTTCCCTCTAATGTTCATATATTTCCCAACTTCAATCAAATTTGTTTTTATTATCATCACCTTCTTTTTTTACTGAATATTATAACATTTAAACTTAAATAATCCCTATTACATTTAAAAATACGATAACTATCGCAAGTGGTGCTACAAATCGAAGTAAAAATGCCCAGATAGTAAATACTATCTTTCCATAATTTCCACCTACAAAAAATTCAGCTTCTAGCACTTTCTTTTCCATCTTGAATGATACGAAAATACTAATGAATAGCGCTCCAAGCGGCATTAATATATTACTAGATAAGAAGTCTACTGCATCAAAAATATTCTTCCCAAAAATCGTAATATCACTCCATACTCCAAATGATAAGGCCGATGGTATACCTACTAGGAAAATGCAGAAACCGATGATCCATGAAAGTTTAGCTCTTCTTTCTTGTTCACCATTTGCTAATGCTGAAACAACCGTCTCTAGTAGAGAAAATGCCGAGGTTAATGTGGCAAATGTAAATAGCGCAAGAAATACAGTTAAGAACAATCCTCCGAATGGAATTTGGCTAAATACAGATGGCAATACAATAAATAGTAAGCCTGGCCCTTCTGTCGGCTCCATGCCTAACGAAAATACTGCTGGAAAAATGGCAAGACCTGCAAATAAAGAGACGAATAAATTCAATCCAACAATTGTTATTGCTGATTTTGGTAAACTTTCTTTTTTATTTAAATACGAGCTATACGTAACCATAATCGAAATCCCTATACTAATCGCAAAGAATGATTGGCCCATTGCGAATAAAATACTTTCTGAAGTAATCTTCGAGAAATCTGGTTGTAAGAAAAACTTCACGCCTTGCATCGCATTATCCAGTGTTAATGAACGAATAATAAGAGCGACAAATAAAACGAACAATGCTGGTAGCATATATTTACTTGCTTTTTCAATTCCATTTTGTACACCTTTTGATACAACCCATATCGTAATGAACATAAATGCAAAATGACCGATAATGGCCCAAGTCGGATTTCCAATTGTCTCTGTGAATAATGCACTATAATTTTGTCCCGGAGTAATAAGCTGTCCTGTTACTCCCCTGAAAAAATATATTAAAACCCAGCCACCTACAACACTATAAAATGATAGCAATATAAAACAAGTTCCAACGCCAAGACGGCCAATCCAGTGCCATCCTGTATTTGGTGCGATACTTTTAAATGCTCCAACTGCTTGTTTCTGTGTACTGCGTCCAATCATAAATTCAGCTATAAGTAGCGGTAGTCCAATTAATACAGTAAATAATATAAAGATTAAAAAGAATGCCCCTCCCCCGCTCTTTCCAGCGATATAAGGAAACTTCCATATTGCGCCAAGTCCAATTGCTGATCCTGCTGCTGCCATTATAAAACCTAATTTCGAAGTCCATTGCTCCGTCTGTTTCATCCTATTTTCCTCCTGTTAAAATCATTTTATATTAATAAATAAATATTATTGATCAATCTGAATAAAACCTCCATTTCTTTTTCTATAAAATAAAAAAATGGCCCAACGTCTCTATATAAAGAGACGCTAAGCCATTTACTTAACGCGGTACCACCCTTATTGATTCCATTATGAATCCACCTTAGTAGTAATCGTTTGATTACAAACCTAATATCGAAGGTTAACCGTTAAGATTTACTAAGAATGTGATTCCGTTCCACCTTACTGCTCCTAGGCGAGTTCAGGATGTCATTTGACTATGTCGCACCAACCCATAGCTCTCTGCACAAATACATGACCTTACTACTCCTATTCAACACATTTTAATATTTAGAATATATTTTCTTTTGAAATTAATATGAAGTATATCGGTTATATTTATAACTGTCAAGGGATATATTTTTTTTTGTCGAAAAGGATTTTTATAAACTTTCAATGTAAAAATGAAAGAACAGTAAAAAAGCATCTTCGCGATAATCGCGAAGATGCTTTTTTATGGTATAAGACGTGTACAATCTCTCGGAAAAGCACTCGCCTCTCGGACATTTGTTAACTCTAAAAGTTTATATACAACCCTTTCTAATCCTATCCCAAAACCACCATGTGGTGGACAACCGTATCGGAATGTATTTAAATAAGATTGAAATTTCTCTGGATGTAATCCTTTTTCTTTAAAAGAAGCAAGTAACATGTCATAGTTATGAATTCGCTGTGCACCTGATGTAATTTCTAATCCTTTATATAATAAATCGAATGAATCAGTAATAGTTGGATTTTCTTTATTCGGTATCGTATACATCGGTCGCGCTTCTTTCGGATAATGTGTAATGAATACAAATTCACTATTATATGTTTCTTTCACATATTTACCTAGTAACTTTTCACCTTCTGTATCTAAATCCCCTTCAGGAGATTCTTTCCGATACTTCATTTTCAAAATTTCTTGCGCTTCGGCCAATGTGATTTTGGGAATTTCTGTAATGACAGGTACTTCTATTTGTAGTAGTTGTAATTCTTTTTCACAGTTTTTTGCTACTTGTTGAAACATATATCGTAAAACATCCGTTTCTAATTGCATCACTTCATGAAAATCATGAATAAATCCAAGTTCTACGTCTAACGATATATATTCATTTAAATGTCGTGACGAGTTATGATGTTCAGCCCGGTACACAGGAGCAATTTCAAAAACACGTTCGAGTCCTCCCGCTACCATCATTTGTTTATAAAACTGTGGTGATTGAGCTAAATACGCTTCTTTTTGGAAATATGGAAGCTTAAAAACATTCGCTCCTCCTTCTGCCCCTTGCGAGACAATTTTCGGAGTAAATATACGTGTGAAATCGTTCTCTATTAGGAATTCACTAAAACTTTGAACGAGTGTAGATTTCACTTTAAAAACCGCCGCGATTCGCTCATGCCTTAATGATAATACCCGCTCATTCAACAGTTGATCTAAGCCAACTTGTAGCTTCTTTTTATTTATCTCAAATGGAAGTGGCTCTGCACCATTTAATACTTTCACTTCACGCGCAAGTACTTCAACACCTAATTCTGTTTTCGGTGTCTCTACTATTTCTCCAATTATTTGGACCACACTTTCAACATCAACTTTGTATCCGGCTAACTCGTTTTCTAATACACATTGAATAACTCCCGTTCGGTCCCTTAATAATAAAAAACTAACATTCCCTAGATGACGAATCTTTTTTACCCATCCTTGTAGTAATACAACCTTCCCGCCATGTTCCGTACATTCTCGTGTGAGTGAACGCTTCATTATTTGATCCATTACATTTCCCTCCAATAGTTTTATTTTTATTTACATTATTGTTGTCATCGTCATCATCCACGGTCACTCACCTCCTTTCAAAGAATACAAAAATCCGCCCCTATAAATAGGGACGGATTTTTCCGCGGTACCACCCAAATTGTCATAATGACCATCTTAGCCCTGATAACGGTAGGTACCGTTTGCTTTTACTAATTATCACGTTCAAAGCAACACTCACAGGTGTCTTTCCATCATGCGGTATCGCAATCTTCCCAGCAATCGATTGCTCTCTGTAGACCCTTGCATCATGTACTTTTCCTAATCATCACTTTTTTTATTTACAGAGTATTCTATCTTTTTATTTTATAAAACGCAAGCCCTTTTAGAAAAATATTACGATTTCTCACTAAACAGGCCCCTTCTAAAGATATGTAACATGAACATTGAACTCTATACAATTATCATTTGACAGCTTAGAAATATTTTATCCTTATCAAATTCTTTCAATCGAATTTTTTTCCATTTTATTACATAAAAAACGAGTTTCCCACGCATATTATTATTAAAGTTTTATCGGAGGTGTACATATGAAAAAAACAATTAGTTTCTTTCTCCTACTATTATGCTTAGTTGTAGTTAATGAAGCATATGCCTATTCACCAAAATCTTTACCAATCTCTCAAAATTCTGATCAATGGCAAGTAAATATTGATGAAGTAAAAAGAACGAGTGAAAAATTGTTACAACCCAAAAAAGGTGTATTTCAAACATATCATTTCTCTGTAAAAAATCTTGGAAAAAGTGAAGTGTATAATGTACAAGTTGAAGTTTTTCGGAATGAACCAAATACGAAAACAAAATATGAACTCTTTTCCCTAAAAGAAAGTCGTCTAGCGGGCGGAAAAACTGGATTTGAACACGCTAATTTTCCAGTTTCTACAAAATCGGATAAGGTTGACGTGATCATTACGTGGCAAGAACATCCTTTCCGCTCTATGAGAAACGGTCAAAAAGTTGAATCTAGAAAATTTAAAGAGCATTTTGTTTTTAAAGAAGCAGTAAAGTGAACTTATCGGTATATGTACATTATTACCGCTACCAATAAATTTTCTAGTACCAGTTCTTAAGCAAATTAAAAACGTCGTGGCTTATAAATGCCACGACGTTTTTAATTAATTCGTACTAATTCCTCTCGCTGCCCAAATACGATCGATTTCAGCAGCATGTTGCCCGCCGTATAAAAGAGCATCTGCTTGCTTAATCGCTTTCGCTCCATCACGGAATTTCGCATTTGGCGTTAATGACCAATGTGATTGTAAAATAATTTTTGTTGCTACATCACGCCCAAAAGATTGCGCCATTTCGTATTGACCTTGAGCCCAAATTTCCCCATCATTATGCACTTCATTCGTTATATCTTTCGGGTATACTTTATTCGTATCTAATCGGCGTAAGCACGTCGGATCTGAACTAGAATAAGCAGTCGCATCCCATTCTCCAATACATGCTTTCCCGTATCCTGTTGTCGATACTGCATCTTCATAAGTAGCACCTAAGAAGTCTCCAAATCCTTCTCCCATCGCTCCACCTTCTGGTGAACTTCCGAATCCTGGCACTTGATTATCTTGAATAGAATGACCATATTCATGCGCAATAATGCCAGCATCTTCTGCATCATCTACTCCGCCAGTACCGAAAGTTAAAGCTTTCGTTGATGGAGAATAGAATGAATTATCGTCAGTTGTACCATTTACATTCACTTTAATCGAACGTTTATTAATATTTTGAAAACCTAATCCTTGAATGTAACGCTGTAATGTATCAATATGATAATATGACATAACATCTTCAAAACTATCATTTGCACGTGTATAGTTAAATTGTAAGTTTGTAGATTTCGTCTTCGCTTTTGAAGAAATCGTAACATACTCACCAATTAAAAATCCTGTACCATCTAAACCTTTTAACGTAACAGTTTTCAATTGATTCGTTAATGCTGTTGAATCTGCATCATTATTATCTTTTAACCCTGCTAAACTTCCACTAGATACGACAGGGTTAGGTAAAAATACTTTTCCTGTTCCTTCTGCTTTTCGGTTTATATCAACTTTTTTAATTAACTTTCCATTTTCCGCATCAATGAATGTTTCCCATGCACCGAATGGATTATTAGAATGGACTACCACTTTATATACAGGAATAGCGACTCCCTCTTCAACAATATATCCGAATTCTTTTTCCGTAGGAGCCCATAAGTTTTGCTCACTTTCTCCTCCAACATACGCCATCGATTTTTGTTCTGCATCTTTTTCACTAATTTTTTTCGTAACTTCCTTCACACCTGTAACAGGCTGATAATCTGAAATCGCAAGTAATCCTTTTCCCTCTCCGTTAAGAGTAACTGTAATTTGTTTTGAAAATACAGGCGCACCATTGACCACTTGTTGGAATCTAACATATGAAGCTACTGACGTTTCTGTTGTAGAGATATATTGCAAGTCTGAAAGGTCTGCCTTCAATCCATATTCCGTAGCATGTCCCTTTAAATATTCAATTGCTTTTTTCTGTGGTGAATAAGCTTCTAACTTTACTTGCTGTTGTTTTTCCAGTGCTGAAACAGTAGAAATTGTCCCCATTACTAATGGCACAGTCATTGCCATTGCCACCATTTTTTTGTTTAACATAGAACCACTCCCCCTAATAAATTGAAAACTTTACCCCATTCCTATAAGGCTATTCCTGTCCACAAGTAACGAAATAAAGTGAATCTACGAGTAATTCTATACAAACAATTCTATTACCTTTACATTTTGGGTAAGTGAAATTTTCTCAATATTTATGTGTGAAACGAGAAAAATACTGTAGAAATATATTTCTTTTGTAAATTTCTTTACCTTATGCTTTTTAAAGTAATGTGTAAAAAAATAAGTTATTTTTTACCTAACGGTAGGTTGAAAATAATATTAATGAATGATACGATTTATGTAACCTTTTTTATTAGGAGGACTTATCATGAGCAAAAGTGAAGAAACACTCTCTTCCATAGTCGAAGCAAGTTATCGACTATTTGCCGGACACGGCATTGCCAAAACGACCTATACAATGATTGCTGAAGAAGTTGGTATTGCCAAGCCATCTATTTATTATTACTTTAAATCTAAAGATGCATTAATTGAAAGTATTTTTAATGAATTATGTGCAGCGATGCAGTTCTCCTCATTCTTTCATACAGAAGAATTTACGAAAGAGAATTTCATTGAGAAATGTGTTGAAATTGGCTTTAAAATGATAGACGAACAACAGAAAGATCCTTATTTTAATCGTGTATTACAAGAATATGTATTACTATCTTCAAGAAACGATATGTACAAAGATCGATTACTAACTGTACAAACAGAATATTTAAACGGATTTGAATCACTCCTAACAAAAGCAAATGAACTTCAACTCATTCAAAATAAAAATCTAGTTTCAAAAGCTCATATGTTAGCATTAGTTCTTGATAATATTGGGAATTTTATGATGTTACATTTAGATATGGATTATAAACAAATATGGATTGAAGCTGTAAATAGCATTTTTGAAAGCAGGGATTGAAGTGAATACAAAAAAGCGCATTATCGGCTTAGATTTTGCTAGAGCGTGGGCAATGTTTGGAATGTTACTAGTTAATTTCATGGTGATAACAGGGGCGGAAGGAAATGGACCTCCTCTGTTAAAAATCTTTATGACACTTTTTGAAGGTAGAGCTTCTGCCTTGTTTGTTATACTTGCTGGGATTGGCATAACTTTAATGACTAAATCATCTGTTGCTAGCCAAGAGAAAATAAAAATCAATACCAGCCGAATATTGATTTGGAAACGATCACTATTCTTATTTATTTTAGGATTATTATTGTATGTAATGGAATGGACGGGTGATATTTTACACTACTACGGCGTTTACCTTTTCATCGCTGCATTACTAATTACTGTACGAAGAACTATACTAATATGGCTTTCTATCATTATTTTACTTGCTGCACAATATGTCCAACTTACTTTCAACGCCTTCGAAGGATGGGGAGGCACAATCCCATTTATAAACTATATAGACTTTTGGACCTTAACAGGTTTTCTTCGCAACTTATTTTTTAATGGCTATCACCCTATTTTCCCATGGTTTTCTTTCTTCTTAATCGGTATGATAATTGGCAGGTTAGATCTTCATAATAGGAAAATTAGACATTGGTTGTTCTTACTGGGTTTAACAGTAACCGTAATTGTAGAGCTATTATCAAAAGGGTTAACACACCTTTTTATCCCATACATTGGTGAAGCAGCCTCTACATTTTTGTTTAACACAGGACCCATTTTACCCAATATATTATACGTCGCATCCGCTACAGGATCTGCTATTGCTATATTAATAATTTGCCTCTACATTGCTGAAAAATATGAAAATAATTGGTTTGTTACTTCCATTATACAAACAGGACAATTAACATTAACGCATTATGTAAGTCATGTATTTATCGGTATTGGCGCATTGATTGTATTAAATCGTATGAAACATCAAACACTACTTTTCGTTTTATTATTTGCTACTGCATTTTTCATTTTCAGTATTTTATTTAGCGTATTATGGCGAAGGAACTTTTCTAGAGGACCTATCGAATGGATTATGCGGAAAATAACTGATTAATTTATCTTCATACAAAAAAGGAAGTTGGAATGATTCCAACTTCCTTTTTTCTTTAATTAGCCGCGTTTAATTTAATTCGGATCTTTGTCTCACCTAAAGAAAGTTCATCGTCCTCATTCGTTAAGTGACCAAATGTAAATTGCTTGACGAGTAAGTTTTCTTCTAATAAATCTTTATGATTCGTTAACGTTTGCTGTAGTTCTTCTTCTGTATCAAGAATTACATCCACTCGTAAATTAACTGGTAAATTCAACTGCTTACGATATTCTTGAACTGCACGAATAAATTCACGTGCTACTCCTTCTTGTAACAATTCTTCCGTTACATTCGTATCTAACATTACCGTATATTGACCGTTAGTCGTATTTGAAAATCCTGATTTCGCAACTTTTTCTACTAATACATCTTCAGCTGTTACAACTACTTCTTCTCCTGGTGCTACTTCGTAAACTGCTCTTTCTGTAGATACAAAGTGTTGTACTTCTTCTTTTGATAATTGTTTTAGCCAACCATTTACTGCATTCACACTTTTACCAAACTTCGGCCCAGCCGTTTTAAAATTCAGCTTTAATTGATAGGACGTGTATTTCGTTTCATCGAGTTCAACATGGAACGCTTTTACATTTAGCTCATCCATGATGATATCACGATAAGATTCCCAATCCATATCATTTTCATTATGCGCTAGTAATACAAGTTCTGCTAACGGCTGTTTTACTTTTAATGAATGTTGATTACGATTACTTCTTCCAAGTTCAACAACTTGTAAAACAGCATCCATTTCTGCTTCTAACTCAGGCTGGATAAGTGATTCGTTTACAACCGGATAATCTGCTAAATGAACGCTTCTTCCTTCTAAATTCAGATGAATATCCTCAGCTACAAACGGTGTAAATGGTGCAATTAATTTACTAATTGTCACAAGTACTTCATGAAGTGTCTCATACGCAGCTGCTTTTTCAGCATTCATACCAGACTCCCAGAAACGATTACGTGATCGTCTTACGTACCAGTTACTCACTTCATCTACAAGCGCCGCGATTTCACGAGCTGCATTCGTAAATTGATAATCATCAAGTGCTGTTCTCACTTTTTTCGTTGTGCTATGCAATCTTGATAATACCCATTCATCCAATTTCGTTCGCTTTACATCATAGGTTTCATTCGGATTATACTCATCTAAATTTGCATATAAAACGTAGAAGCTATATACATTGACTAACGTATCTACAAATTTAGATTTTGCTTCCAGTACTGTTCTTTCAGAAAAACGCTTCGCATTCCACGGAGCACTGTCAACAAGTAGAGCCCATCTTAAAGCATCTGCACCAAACTGATTTACTAAATCAACTGGATCTAGTGCATTCCCTTTACTTTTAGACATTTTCTGTCCTTCCTCGTCTAGAACATGCCCTAGTGATAACACTCGTTTATAAGGTACTTTTCCTGTATATAGTGCTGATACTGCTAATAAACTATAAAACCAGCCGCGTGTTTGATCAATGCCTTCTGCAATAACATCTGCTGGAAACTGTTCTTCAAATAACTCTTTATTTTCAAATGGATAATGATATTGTGCAAACGGCATGGAACCACTATCAAACCAAACATCGATTACTTCTGGTGTACGATTCATTGTACTTCCGCATTTTTCGCAGCAAACTTGCACTTCATCTACATACGGCTTATGCAATTCTAAATCTTCAGGTGTTTCTTTCGTACTATGCTTTCTTAATTCGGCAATGCTTTTCGGTGCGAATTGATGATCGCAGCTTTCACATTCCCATACGTTTAACGGTGTTCCCCAATATCTATTCCGGCTAATATTCCAGTCCACCATGTTTTCTAAAAACTTACCAAACCGTCCATGCTTCATATGGTCTGGATACCACTTAACAGAATCATTATTTCGTAAAAATATTTCTTTAATCTCAGTTGTTCGGATTAACCAGCTTTCTCCTGCATAATAAAGTAATGGTGAATCACAGCGCCAGCAATGCGGATAGCTATGTTCATATTTTTCTTTATGATATAGCAAACCTTCTTTAGCTAAATAACGAACGATATCAACGTCACATTCTTTTACAAACTTACCTTTAAGAAATGGTACTGCATCCGTATACTCACCTTTCTCATCTACAACATGTAAGAACGACAATCCTTCACTTTGAACGACTCTATAATCGTCCTCCCCATATGCTGGAGCGATATGAACGAGTCCTGTACCACTATCTGCAGTTACAAAATCTGCTGCAATTACGTGGTACCCATTTGTAACTTCCTTCATCGGAAACGGTGCTGTATAAGATGTGTTTACTAATTCTTCGCCTTTATGAACGGATAATACTTCATAGTTTTCTTTTAGTACTTCTTGTACACGCTCTTTCGCAACAATGTATACATACCCTTCTTGTTTCGCTTTAACGTATTCCATATTTGGATGTACAGCAAGTGCAACATTCGCTGGAAGTGTCCACGGCGTTGTCGTCCATCCAAGGAAATATTCATTTTCACTATTTTTCACTTTAAACTTAACTGTCGCGCTTAAATCTTTCACTGTTTTATATCCTTGTGCAACTTCATGTGAACTAAGAGATGTTTGACAGCTTGGGCAGTACGGTGAAACTCTATGCCCTTTATATAACAAGCCTTTTTCATGAATCGTCCCTAAAATATTCCATACACTTTCGATATATGGATTCTCTAGAGTAACATACGGATCATCCATATCTACCCAATATCCAATAATCTCCGTAAATTCACGCCACTGCTTCTCATATGTGAATACACTCTCTTTACACTTTTGAATAAATGGTTCAATGCCGTACTCTTCGATTTCATGTTTACCTGAAATACCAAGTTGCTTTTCAACACCTAATTCTACAGGTAATCCATGTGTATCCCATCCGGCTTTTCTTAACACTTTATATCCAGCCATCGTTTTATATCTCGCTACTAAATCTTTAATCGCCCGCCCAAGTGCATGGCCGACGTGTGGTAATCCGTTCGCTGTCGGTGGCCCTTCATAAAACACAAAAGATTGTGCACCTTCTCGATTCTGAATTGATTGCTCGAAAATACTTTGTTCATTCCACTGCTTACGAATACGTTTTTCTCTCTCTACAGCTGACTCTTTTACATCTACTTTTTTCATCTACAATCACTCCTTTGAATGTTTTAAAAAGCACACAAAAAACCCGTCCCTATGAAGTAGGGACGGGTTTACCCGCGTTACCACCCTAATTCTATTAGCTTTTCACTAATAGCACTTAGCAACGTACTAACATACGCGTTCTTTGTAACGGTAGACATCCGTCCGAGCTTACTTTATTCAGCCACGGCTCCTCGGAGATGATTTTCAAATAACGTCTGCACACCGGCTTTCAGCAATACACCGGCTCTCTGGAGAACAGCTCACTATTTTACTCTTTCTCGTCTTCAGATTTGTATACTTTATTAAAAGTTATTTTATGCCATTAAACAATTAATTGTCAACTAATTCGAAATATATTTTTATTTATACCCTTTTTCTCTATTCTTATACAATTACTTTTCAAATTCTCGCAATCCTGCTAAATCTTCATCTTCCTCTGCAAGTTCAGCGAAAAATCCTGTTTCATCTTCACGAAGCACAATTTCAAGTTCATCTCTTGCCTCTTCATTTCTGTTTAATAATGTTAAATAACAAGCATGATCGTATCTTGCTAGCAAGTCAGTAGCATCAATTGCTAATATTTCACTTGTTATTTTTTCTGCCTTTGTCGTTTGCCCAGCTCTATGATACGAAGATGCTAAAGCAAGAAGAATTGCTGTTTCATTTGGATGATGTACAGAAGCGTCTTCTAATAACTGAATCGAGTCCTCAATTCTCTCTTGACTTTGATATATTTCTGCTAAAGAAAGGAATCCTCTACTTACAAATGGTGTTTTCTCAATTAATTGCAAGTAAATTTTTTCGGCTTTTCTTTCTTCGCCTAGCTTACATAATACATTCGCTTGTAGAAGAAGTGTATCATAATCATCCGGTAGCTCACGAACCATTTGTTTCGTTAATTCAAAAGCATCTCGTAACATATCTTCTTCTTCACACTCAATGAAAAGATTTGCAAGTTGCTTCGCTACATCATAATCCCACTTATTTTCTAACGATGTTTGTAAAACCTCTATAGCTTCTTTATTCATCGCCGCATTCTCATAAAATATTGCGAAACGCTGCGCTGCCATACTATTTTTCGGATTTAAATTTAAGGAAAGTTCAAATAAATCGATAACAACTGTAATCATTGAAATTTCCTTCGCACGATTTTTCATGCGATAAAATGCTCTTGTAAATATAGATTTTTTCGGTTGCTCATTTTGCTGTCTTTCTACTAATCTTTCGGCAACCGCAGTAGCTGCATACATAAACGCTGTACTTCTTTCTGCTTTTTTCACCTTTAACGTATGAAGTACGTCTCGTATTTGGGATAATTTTTTATGTTGCTCCATTGCTTTTACGTACACACCAAAAATACGTTCACTTTCCAAATCTTTATGCATTACTTTCAGCGCAACTTCGATTGCTTCTACACTCTGCTTTTTAACTAGCAATTTCGCATAATGATATAGTACTTCCACATGCGCTTCATCTATTTTCATTGCGCATTCGATATATTCTTTTTCTTTATTTACCTCATTCATCGCACCATATACATATGCAATTGCATCTAAACGCCATATTTCTGGTACCTCTTCTGCTAATTGTTCTAGTTCAACTAGCAATTCTTCATGAAGATTCAAATCTACTGAAAGCTGTGCCAAATATTCCATATTAATATGCAAAGGCTCTTCTTTCATTGCCTGGACCATATGACTTTGTTCTTTAGAACTATTTTCTTCTTTTTCATATATTTCTGCTAGTTGCACATGTACACCTGTGAAATTCTTATCCATTTCTAAACATGTTTCATACGCATGCTTCGCTTCTTGAAATTGCCCTAACGCCATGAATGTTTCACCGATTCGAAAATACGGCAATGAATCCTGTTTTTTCTTAAGTGCATCATTATACCGTTTTATCGCCTGATCATACTGTCCAATAGATTCATATAAAACACCAGCGTAACAACCGTATTCAATTACTTCCGTTTTCTCTTTTTCTAACGTTCTTAAAAACGCTATGCCTCGTTGCACAAAAGCTGTGTCTTTTATTCGATTTACATACTCATCCAACACGCTCGCTATATTAGCGTATACGCTTCGTATACCGTTCTCTAATTTAGAAAGTGCAAGTTTTAACTCTTTTTCATCCTCGCCTAATGCCATTTCAGCATCCCATAGCACCATACCAGCATTCATAAGGAAATCTTGATTGTCTTCAAATTGCTTATTAATACTGACAATATAGTTTTTTGCATCCTTATATTGTTCCTTTGCCATATAAACTTGAATTAAACCGAAATGAGAATATACATCTTCATTATTTTCTTCTAAAGAACGCTTATATATAGTTTCCGCTTCTTCAAGTTCATCATTTTGAAAATGAAAATCTCCTAAACGAACATATAAAGACGCCTGATCTTCACAATTTTGAATTCCTTGTAATAGAATTTCCTTCGTATTTTTCTCATCATCCAAATCCGATTCATAGATTTCCGAAAGCTTCGTATATAAATAGGCTGCTGTTTTATCTAATTGAATCGCCACTTTAAGTCCTTTTACCGCCAAATAGACTTTCCCTAAATACTGAGCACATCTTGCACGTTCATACCATATGTGCGCTTCATATTTATATTCTTTTAATAAATCATTAAAGAATCCATATGCTTCTTCATATCGTTCTAAATCTATTAAAATTAAACCGTGATTTACAAGTGTAAACCTTTCTGGACTACGTTCTATAGCTGTTAGAGAATACTCTAGCCCCTTTTCGGATTGATCCATATACATGTATGATAATGCTAAGAAACTCCACGCAACTGGTTGATCTGCATCCAATTGTAATGATGAACGAAAACTAGCAATCGATTCTGCATAATTATCTTGCTCAAAAGAGAAACGTCCATTTATAAAATGATACAACGCTTGATTGCTTTTCTTCTCCACACTTTGAAGCATCTGTCCTGCTTTTTCCATATCCTGCAGACGAATAAAACACTGTGCACTATGCAATTTCACAAAGTCAGAGCTCGGAAACTTTTTCATTAATTTTTCTATACAAAACTGAATAAAATCTTTATCTACTTCAGCATCTAAATGTTTAATCGTATATAACCAAGTGTTTGGATTTTCACTTGTTTCTTTTAAAAATAGTACTAACTTTTCAATCCCCTCTTTATCTTGCTCACCTAAATGATCTGTAAGAGAAAAGATTGTTTTATAATAAGTGTGTTCTTCCACATTTAGAAATGAAAGTTGTTCTATTCTATCTTTCGGTATAAACGTAATAGCTAAACAATCTGTATAACGATATTTTTCTTGCAACTTATCATATTCCACAAGAATCGGTTCCAAGAAATTCGGATCTTGAATATAAAAAGCTTGCAGTACATCGTCATAACCAGAAAGCACTTGTACATGGGAAGCGTGCTCAATATCTATACTTAATAAAACGGGAATACCTTGATTGAGTAATCTCTTATAATTTTCCTCATTCCCTTGAAAATAACGATATTCGTAACCTTGCTCTTCTATATATGTAACTGTATCTGAAAACTTAGAACCTGTTACATCAAAAATATGTTGTGCAATTTCATCTTGCGTACGTTTTTCTCCCCATACCCCTAACATCATTTCCAAACTTGTCGGAACGCAATAGTTATCCTTTTGTACAACCGGAACTATCGGTAAACGAACCTTTTTTCCATCAGGATTTTTTTCTATATGATGATATAGAGAATTTTTCAAACTCTTTTCACTTTTCAATAGTGCTTGCAAATCGTGAATATTATTCATTTTATAAAATGCTTCTGCACGTAAATGTATAAAATAAGTTGTATATGCATGATGCGGAAGCATATGATTAATTTTATCTATTACCGCTAACATTTCTTCATAGCGCTCTAAATCTAATAAATATTTTACTTTTTCAAAATAGAAATATGGTACTTGAGGAAACTTTGCAATCGCATCATTAATGAGTTGTAACGCTCGCTGCTGTTCACCTTTATATGCATATAATTGCGCCAATAAGTACGTAGCTAACTCTTCACAATCTTTATGCTGCTGACCGGATAAAAGTTGTTCCTCTGCCTTCTCCCACTCACCAGTCTGTATAAATAAGTAACCCCATTTATCAAAAACTGCACGTGTACTATACTTTTCCGCCTTTTGCATATAGGCATAGGCCTCTTCATTTCGCTTCATATCTAACAAACATCTAACTAACGTAAAATATGCTTTCGTTAAAACATCCGCATCAGTTTCTTCTTCATTTACCTTTTCCAAAGAATCTTTTAATAATTGTTCAGCATCAAGAATTTTACGTTCATCAATTAATTCATCACAATATAAAGAGAGCGTTCTCATATTTGGGAATTTTTTATAAGTATAACGAATTAAAAAGGAGCTATATTGATGCATCAAACCTTCATCAGCAAGACGAATTAATGTATCAAACTCCTTGGGTGACGAGACGTTAGAAAGCCAATTCTTCACGTATGATAACTTATTCGTTTCTTTTATATGCGCAATTTCATTATTTATCTCATGTAATCCATCTACGAATCTCTTTTCTTTCAAACAAATCTCTAATTGCTTAAAATCTAGCATGCATTCACCTCAAATTATTATTTATACTGCCATTTGCAAGCAGTATTCTAACCTACTTGCTTAGATTTTACACATCATATAGTATGCATTCAACTAAAACCTCATATAATGAACGATATTATTTAATATTATTCAAGTTTATAACTAAATATCTTAAAAACGATACTTTTTCTCGTTATTTTGTTTAATTTGATGAAATAACATGTATTATTCGAAGATGAGTTTTATCTTCTTTTTTGAGGCTTCATTCAGTGGATGAAATTATATTAACGATTTCCTGAATATCTATTGTAACTTACAATAGATCAACGATTTGATAAGATATATCGATTTACCTAAAAAAATGACAATCATCCTATCTTTTATTTCACTTATCAAATTTTAAATCTATAAAAACACCGTAATGATCACTTGGAAATACGTGTGATGAAGTTAATGCTAAATCTCCAAATACAGATACTTTTTCTATATTTAGAGATTCAAACGAATCCTTCTCTTGTATCAAAATCCAATCATATCGTTCTTCTTGCTTTTCATCCCCTATTAAATTTGTATTCTTTCCATAATCTAAAGTTGGCTGAGCAAGAATGTTATCTTGATTTTCTTTAAGCTGAGCCACGTCTATCCATTGATTACTTATTAAGTATTGATGCACCCCTGAATGTGGTTCATCATTAAAATCACCACATAATAATTCGTAGCCACTACCTCTGTTTTTAATCCAATTATTCACCGTATCCAATTGCTCTTTTCTTACCTTACTAGATTTCCAATTTAAATGAACATTCGTTATCCCGAGCTTATACTCTTTATATTTTAACATAATTCGAATGGCACAATAATTCGATTCCTCTATATCTGTTTCCCAAATAGCTTCTTCAGCTAAAATAGGAACTTTACTTAAAAAAGCTAAGCCTTCATCTGGAGAATCTGGATACTCTTTAAATACACAGACCGGATATCCAGATTGATCCGCTATATACTGCGCAACATTTTTCTTCAATTCATACTTAGCACAACTTCCCACTTCCTGTAGAGCAAGAATATGCGGGGAAATATTGCGAACCTCCTCACAAATGGCTTCTAATCTCTCAAACCAAAAACTCTCGTGATTCCATATATTGAAAGTAGCAATTCGAATTACATCACTACAATTTAACATTTTATTTCACCAAATGTAATTTTCATATTCGGAGCATAAACTAAAGATGCATGTATATGAAACACTTCAAAAAATCGTAGTTCTGCTTCATATTGAGCGAGCGCTTCAGCAAATGTTAATCCCCGACTCATTAAACGTTCTATAAATTGCTGTTTATCACCCGGATTGCCTGCAATCCCCTCTTCTTTTAGAGAATTATATAATCCTTGCTTATCATTTTGATTTAAATTAGAATCTAAAAAATTCACTTTATCACTTACTCTACATTCAATATTTTTAACACCCAATTCACTTAAATACATAGGTATTTTCATACCGATATTTCCATCTTTACCGTTTCTCTGTGTATCTCTTTCAAATAATCTCTGCAAAACACCTAGCTGGATAATTTCCGATTGATTCTCTCCATCTAATACGTATGAAGACATATTTGACATCCAATGTGGTTCAAAACAGATTATTTTACCACCTTGTTTAATTGAATGTATCATCTTCTCTAGCATCGTTTTTGGGGAACTCATATGTAATAAGAAAGCATGACAGATTGCTATATCATATTTATTTTTCAATTCAATTTCTGTCGCATCCCCCTCAATAAATTCTGTTTCATATGGGAGTGCACGAAACAACTCTCTCGCTTCAGCTATTAATGTTTCTCCCCTATCAATCCCTGTATACTTTGATCCAATTGGAAGTAAAGGCAACAAAATTAAACCTAAATAACCATATCCACAACCATAATCAACAATATGTATAGGATCAGTAATCTTCCAAACTGAATTGACTAAAAAACTTAAATAATCATCGTTATAATATAAATCTCTCGTATTTCTTAAATATGCTAGCTTACTATTCCAATCATACTCTTCCAGGTCCAACACCTCCTTTTATATACAAAACTAAAGTTCTCCATTTAATAGTCACATTCCTACACTTCTAATAAAAAAAGCTAGTATACCTTAAACGATACACTAACTTTCCCACTCACATAATTTAACAATTACAATCAGTATAATCAGTACAAGCTAATGTACTGCAATCACAGTTTCTATGTTCGTCATTTCTTTTTAGGTGAAAATAGAGTAACACAATAAATATTGTACAAATAACAAAAGCAATTACTGCTTCTATATTTCTTTCATGAATGAGAAAACTAATCCCGCTTCCTCCTGAAATAAGAATTAGAACTGAGTAAATTCAAAACATGTAAAGTTCTCCTTCCATTAATATATGCTTTTAGATGTTATCCATATAATGCTAGAGGCAATAAATAGCCCCATACCATTACCGCTTAATAAACCGGTCGTTACTCTTAGTAAATTTGTGCTGCTTCTCCATTTCCATTTTTGGGTGAATCCATCAATAAGTAACGGAATTTGAGCGGAAAATGATAGTATTATTGCAAGTAGAAACGAAGGTGTCATATAAAAATAAATTGGAAACATTAAAATACCGATAAGCATGCCTGTACAACGCGCACATAAAGGTATGTATTTTTGTAGTTTAAGGAAACTTTTTTCCGCTCTTCTATGACAAGGAATTTGTAAAATAAAAGTTCGAATCAATATGAATCACCCTCTCTAAATAGATTTTAATTGATTTTGCAAAAAAATTATATATCCAATAAAAAAACAAACCAGGTTCATACTAGACCCGGTTTGTCAGTTTATTACTAAGTTCATAATAATTCTTTTCATATTTACATCTCCTCAGGTGCCCCTACCCCAAGTAAACGTAATCCCTCTTTTAATACAACCGTCACAGCGTAAGCTAATGCGAGTCTACTCTCTTTCTCTTCGTTCTCTTCTAATATACGAACATTTCCATAATATTTATTGAACGCTTGTGCTACATCTAATACGTATTTTGAAATAGTAGATGGCTCATTTTTGTTGAAGGCCGCTTCAATTACTTGCGGGAATTTATTAAGTAATTTTACGACACTCCAGCTATAATCATCTTTTAATGCAAACGTACAAGTTTCAAATTCTACACTTTCTTTTCTTAAAATTGAACAAGCACGCGCATGTGTGTACTGTACATATGGTCCTGTTTCTCCTTCAAATTTCAACATATTTTCTAATGAGAATTCGATATTATGCATACGCTCATTTTTTAAATCGTGGAAGATAACCGCTCCAACACCGACTTGTTTTGCCACGTCTTCTTTTTGTTTTAAATTCGGATTTTTCTCTTCAATATTTTGTTCCGCAAGCGCAACAGCTTCTTCTAACACTTCTTCTAATAAAATAATTCTGCCCTTACGTGTCGACATTTTCTTACCATCTTTTAATATGAACCCGAACGGTACATGTTCCATTCCATCAACCCAAGTATAGCCTAGCTTTTTTAATACAGTGAAAAATTGATTAAAATGTAAACTTTGTTCTGGTCCAACTACATAAAGTGCTTTATCAAATCCATATGTGTTTTGGCGATATAAAGCCGCCGTTAAATCACGTGTTGCGTAAATAGTTGCACCATCTGATTTTCTAATTAAGCATGGCGGCATACCTTCTTTTTCTAAATTAACGACTAATGCGCCTTCTGATTCTTCAAGTAAATCGTGCTCTTCTAAAATCCCAATAAAGTCTTCCATTTTATCGTTATAGAAAGCTTCTCCTTGAAAGTTTATAAATTCCACACCGAGAAGTTCATAAATACGAGAAAATTCTTTTAAAGACTCATAACGGAACCAATTCCAAAGTTCGACTGCTTCTTCATTTCCTTCTTCTAGTTTTTTAAACCATGATCGTCCTTCTTCTTCTAGTTCTTTGTTCTCTTTTGCTTCTTCATGAAACTGAACATATAACTTAAATAACTCACGTATCGGATCCTCTTTAACTAACTCTTCATTTCCCCATTTTTTATATGCGGTAATTAACTTTCCAAACTGCGTGCCCCAATCGCCAATATAATTGATTCCGACAACTTCATACCCACATTTTTCGGCGATATGTTTCAGCGAATTACCAATCATTGTAGAACGTAAATGCCCCATTGAAAAAGGTTTCGCGATATTAGGAGAGGAATAATCGATAACTACCGTTTTTTCACATCCAAAGTGATTTTGACCGTACTCTTCTTTCTCCGCTAAAATTATTTTTAATACTTCATCACTTACTGTTTCACGATTAAAAAATACATTTACATAAGGACCAACAGCCTCTACTTTCGTAAAGAACGGATCATTTAATTTCTCCGCCAATTCCTTCGCTATAATAGCTGGTGATTTTTTATATTGCTTCGCTAGTGAAAAGCATGGGAACGCTGCATCTCCGAATTCATCTTGTTTTGGTGTTTCGATTAAATCTAAAATTTGATTTTGTGTTAATTCATTCGTAAAAATATTCGATAAACTTTTCGCAAACTGCGTTTTATAATTCATACTATAACCTCCTTATTTTTTAAAACACAAAAAACTCGTCTCTAAAAAAGAGACGAGTTTTAACCCGTGGTACCACCCTTGTTGTTCATTTCGAACCACTTTCCCGTTTATAACGAGGACAGGGGGCCTCGGCTTACTCTACTATTCGTTCAAGAAGCATCTCCGAAGTGCGCTTCATCTTTTTCTTCTGCACTAGGCTCACACCATCCCTAGCTCGCTTTCCTTCTGAAAAAGACTACTCTCTTCATCACAGACAGTATATTTAATTAATTATTGCTTATTATACATCTTTTCAAACAATTAGCAAGGGTCAATTACACCAAAGTGAAACTTAGCACTTTTTCTTTTGTATACGTGAAAATTATGTTTTTCAAATCTAGAACTACGGAAATGATCTTTCAGAACGACATGCTTTCTCGCCACACGCTTCGCTTCCGCAATTGTTTCGTCAGTAATATCATGATACAAAGCGAAGTGTTTTAATCCTTTAATTCCATCTGATTCTATGACAGTTTCTTCGAACATTGGATCAAGGTAAACGACATCATAACTATTATCTTCACATTGTTTTAAAAATGAGTAATGCTCCGTTTGCTTCACATCGATTCGTTGCATTGCCTCATCAATTTCAGAAACAGATGAAGACCATGTTTTTAAACCATTTCCCATAATATAAGCCATATATTCATTGCCTTCAAGTCCCGTTACTTTTCCGCTTTCACCAACAATATAACTAGCTACAATACTATCTGATGCCATACCGAGCGTACAATCTAATACTGTCATTCCGCTCTCTAATTTAGCAGCTTGTACAAACGGATCGTGCTCTCCGCGCATTAACCTTTTCACACGAAACATCGCTGAGTTTGGATGAAAGAAAAACGACTCTTCCGTACCTTTTGGATAAATGGCTAATCGATTTTTCCCTACGACAAGTACATCTTGTTCATACTGCTCATGCAGTTTATGTACTGGTATGTCATTACGTTTAACGAAAGAAAGATTTAATTCTGCTGCTACCTTGTTTGCATAATCTTTCATTTCTTTATTTGTTCTTCCTGCTGTTGTTACTATCATTTTTTCACCTCTATATAAAGAAAAGAGGGAGATTCACTCTCCCCCTACTTTAGCAATTCTTTTCGAAAGCTTGTTCTAAGTTTGTAATAATTTCGTCCATTGTTGCGCCTTCAATTTCATGACGGTGAATGAAGTGAACAACTTCTTTTCCTTTTAGTAATGCCATAGATGGTGAAGATGGAGGAATTTCTCCGAAGTATTCACGCATTTTTACAGTAGCATCTTTATCTTGACCTGCAAATACAGTTACAAGATGATCAGGTTGTTTTTCAGCACGTACAACCGCTTGACCTGCTGATGGACGTGCTAAACCAGCTGCACAACCACAAACAGAGTTTACAACTACTAAAGTTGTACCTGATGCATTCTCCATAAATTCTGTTACAGCTTCTTCTGTAGTTAACTCTTCAAATCCAGAACGCACTAACTCTTGGCGCATTGGAATTACCATTTGACGCATGTATTCTTCATATGCATTTGACATCTTGTATCTCTCCTTCAACTTTCATTCCAAATTTATCATATCACGCTCTATTAATAGGTGCAAAAGAAAGATAACGATGATTTCATTTTTTTGTAGGGATTTCACAAACCCCTTCACGACAGTGTCCAACTGGGACAAGTTTTCTATTGTTGGCAATATAATCGTATACTTTACTTCCAAATCCAAGTACGATAGATAGTTTTATAAAAGGTACTGCAAACCAATAAGATGGAACGGCCTTTGCTAATACGTTAATGCTATGAATTCCGTCATACCACTTATTATTTTTTAAAATATACAATCTTTGTTCCATCTTACTTTGTAATTCTTGAGAAAGTTCATACTTCTCAACTACATCTTCATCTCGAAATGAAACAAATTTCATCTTACCCTTTTTATCTAATCTTTTCGTACGTTCTGCAACCGCCGTACACATCGGGCACCAACTATCATAGAAAACAATCATAAACTATTCCCCTTTACGAGACTCCGTCATTTGCTTCCATACTGATCCTTTTGCTTCTTCGCCGCCTTCAATACGTTCTAAAGCTAAACGTGCTTGCATCGCCACTTCAAACTCCGGATCATCTTCTGCTGCTTTTAGTGCCGGAATTGCACTTTCATCACCAAGTTCAAATAAGAACATTGCTGCACGCCAGCGTACTAATTTACTTGAATCTTTCAAAGATTTAATCATAACGAACATCGCTGCTGGATCACCTACGTCTGATAAGCAATCTCCTGCTGTACGACGAACGCTTACTGAACGATCTAATAACGCTTTATATAATAACGGCAATACTCCTTCACCTTTTACCATACCTAAATAAGCTGTTGCTAAACGGCGGATAGATACTTTCTCATCATCTAATGCCATTTTCAATACCATCATATCTTCTTCCGTTGGATCCATTTGTTCTAAAGCTGCAAAACGGTTTTTCCAGTCAGAATCTTTCATCATCTCTTCTGTTACTTTATATGGCTCACGCTTTTGAATCGTTACTTCAACAGCACCTGCTTGATCTAATAATTCTTTAACCGTTTCATTTACACGTTCTTCTGAATAAGCAGCAATAATTTCTTCTACTACTTCTTTCCCGATTTCTTCAAAATTACCGTAACGTGTACTTTGCTCTACCCACTTACGCTCTTTCACAACGTTAGGTGCAGACATTTGCACTTTCATAATTGACTCTTTAAAACGATCAGGTAAACCAACACGCTCTTCTGAGGTTCCATCTGTTAACTTCACTTGCATCGGAATTGTAAAGAACATTTGAACAAACACTTTCACTTCTCCAAAATGAGAAAGTTGTTGTTCTTCGCTTTCTTCCACTATTTCTTCACCGAAAACAGCACGAACTTGTTGTAATAAAACTTTCCAGTCATACTTCGCATTTCGCTCCACTGCTAAAAAGTCTGCAACATGATACACACCTTTAATGCCTTCAATCTTCAAAATTTCTTGCACTTGCACTGGTGCTTGTTCTTTATTTTCATTTGTATAATTATTACGCGCTCCTGATGGTAATACTTCATTCAAAATAACTTTCATTGTATTTGGACTTGGCGTCGGTTCAATTGCTTTAATCTTCACGTAAAAAACTCTCCTTTATTGCGTGTTCTTAGCTGTATTGTAACATGTTACCCCTTTATACTCCTACTCGGATGCTTAATTTTATTGATTTCTTCCCATCATCATACTTTCTCTTTCCACCTAATTAATCCGAAACTATCATTAAAATTCTAATATTATTGCGATGCACTCTCCCGCCTTCTCTCTAAAAATGTAATATTCTCAATCAGAACTTCAGTTCTATATACTCTCTTTCCTTGTTCATCATCGTAATTACTCGTATGAATACGCCCTGTAATCCCAACAAGTGAGCCTTTCGTACAATATTCTGTTACATTTTCAGCCGACCTTCTCCATACAACACAATTAATAAAATCTACTTGTTGCTCACCTAAACTATTTCGAAAACCTCTATTCACCGCAACACATATTCGTGCATAAGCGACACCTTGTTTTGTGTAGTATAATTCTGGCTCCTTTGTCAATCTATCGATTAATACAACTCGATTCATCATAAGTTATACCACCTCACATATTTTTCTTCATTGTAAAGAAAAATGTTGGAAGGGTAAAAAGCGCAAAATGATATGTTTGTAAGCAAAAATTATTACTTTATATCTTACAAATCAAAAAAAGAAACCCTACATAGTATAAACATGTAAGGTTTCCAAAAATATTATACTTCACTGCAAGATATGTAATATCCTCCCCGGGCCATCTTTATTTCAGCGCGGTACATTACATTTTCTAAGTAGAAAGTAATCGGTTTAACTTTACTCTCAATTTTTAATTGTTCATTACATTTAGCCGCATAGCTTTCAATAGCTGAACGAATAACTTCTGCTGATGGATATGTTAAAGCGTTATCTAGTTCTATGAAAAAACTTTTAGAAAATAGTTTTTTCATAATCCCTTTTTTCTCTTTCATCATATTCCATCCCCCTTCAATTTAAGTCGCCAACATCCATATTTTCAATTTATCTTTAAAAACAAAAAAACCTGCACATTTCATGCAGGATTTTTTTATTAGTCATTTTTCGTAAAGTAAGAAACGAAACGAAGAATTTCTAAGTATAACCATACTAGCGTCATCATTAGACCCATTGCACTGTACCACTCCATATATTTTGGAGCTTGACTACGTGCGCCACTTTCGATTAAATCGAAATCTAGTAATAGATTTAATGCAGCAACTACAATAATAACTGCACTAATGATAATACCGATTGTTCCACCTTGGTGAATATATGGAACTGTAACACCGAACATGTTTAGTAAGAATACGATTAAATACATAACCATAATTCCCATTGTCGCTGCGATTACACCTGTGCGGAATTTATCAGTTACTTTTACTACGCGTGTTGCATACAACACTAGCATTGCAAATAGAATTGAAACTGTTAGTAAGACAGCGTTTAAAACGATAGTATCGCCAAATTTCATTGTATAAATCGCTGAAATACTCCCTAATACAACCCCTTCTACCGCTGCATAGATTGGCGCACCGATAGGTGAAATGCGCGGGAAGAATATAGACGCAAATGCGACGATTGCCGCAATAACTAAAGCGCCAATTAATACTGGCATCTTCATCGTACCTTGCGTCATCTGTATGTATGAATAGACAGACGTTGCAAGCAGCAAGATAAGCATGATAAACGTTTTGCCTACTGTTCCGCCAATAGTCATCGCAGAAGTATTTGCTCCCTCTTTACGGAATGCCTCTTTTTTCAACATTGGATTAGATGTTCTCATTTTTTCCCTCCTAAAATAGGTTCTACCAATAGTGTAAAGTTTTTCTCTTTACTTTTCAATATATGCAGCTTGTTTTTATTTTAATCCTTCAACGATGTCGGATAGTTCACTCCATCGTTCCATCGTTTTTTCTAGCTCTTCTTCTATCTTCTGCCCTGCTTCAGATAATTCTTGGGCCTTTGTGAAGTCAGATCCAACATTCGTAAGTTCTTCTCCAATTGATTCAAGTTTCTCTTCTAGTTGTGCAATTGTATCTTCAATTGTTTCCCACTCACGCTGCTCATTGTAAGAAAGTTTACGTTTACGTTGTTGTTTCGGAGCCTCTTCTACTACTTTTTTCTCCTTTTGAACTTCTGCTTTCTCAATGAGTTCTCTCGTTTTTTCCATTTCTAAATACTCTGTATAACTACCTAGGAATTCACGCACTTCACCTTCGCCAGTAAAGATGAACAATTCATCTACTACTTTATCTAAGAAGTAACGGTCATGCGATACAGTTAAAACGACACCTGGGAAATCTTCTAAATAATCTTCTAGCACTGTTAATGTTTGTGTGTCTAAATCATTCGTAGGCTCATCAAGTAATAGTACGTTTGGTTCTCCCATTAAAATACGCAATAAATATAACCGTCTTCTTTCGCCACCAGATAGTTTACCAAGCGTTGTTCCATGTGAATGCGGTAGGAATAAGAAACGTTCTAGCATTTGAGATGCGCCAATTACTTTTCCGTCTGTCGTATGAATAACTTCCGCAATTTCTTTAATGTATTCAATCATACGCTGGTTTAAATTCATCTCTTCATTTTCTTGCGTATAATAGGCAACTTTTACAGTTTGTCCTACTTCAATTTCACCACTATCAGGAGAGAATTTTCCTGCAAGCATATTTAATAGTGATGATTTTCCGCTTCCATTTGCTCCGATGATTCCGATACGATCACCAGGCTTCACAATATGATTAAAGTTATGTAATACTGTTTTATCACCAAATTTTTTCGTTACATCTTTTAATTCAAGTACTTTCTTTCCTAAACGACTTCCACTTAGTGCAATATCAACTGATTGCTTCGCTGCTGGTCCTTCTTGTCCCTTCAGCTCATCAAAACGCTGAATACGCGCCTTTTGTTTCGTAGAACGGGCTTTTGCACCACGGCGAATCCAAGCAAGTTCACGACGATATAAATTTTGGCGTTTTGATTCTTGTGCCGATTCCTGCTCTTCACGAAGTGCTTTCGCTTCTAAAAATGTACTGTAGTTTCCTTCGTAGCTATACAGTTTACCGTTATCTAATTCAAAAATACGGTTTGTCACACGGTCTAAGAAATAACGATCATGGGTTACAAGTAATACCGCACCTGTATATCTTGCTAAATATTCTTCTAACCATTCAACTGTCTCATGGTCAAGGTGGTTCGTAGGCTCATCCAAAATTAATAAATCAGGTGTTTCAATAAAACATTGCGCCATTGCAATACGCTTTTTTTGTCCACCAGATAGGTTTCCAACAGTTGCTGTAAAATCAGTAATTCCTAATTTCGTTAATAACGATTTTGCATTCGCATTTGCTTCCCATGCACTCATCGCATCCATACGTTGCTGCACTGCAAATAATTGTTCCTGTACTTTTTCATTACTTGGATCTTTTTCGATATTTAATAACGATTGTTCATAATCACGAAGAAGACGAATTAAAGGTGTATCACCATGGAACACTTGCTCTAATACTGTTAGTTTTTCATCAAACTCTGGTTGCTGTGATAAATAACTAATTGTATATCCGCGTGAATGCGTCATATCACCTGTATCAGGAGTTTCTAATCCTGCAATAATTTTTAATAACGTCGATTTACCAGTACCGTTTACACCGATAATTCCGACACGTTGTCCTTCTGTAATACTACATGATAATCCATCAAATAACGGTTTTTCTCCGTATGATTTCGATAAGTTCTCCACAGTTAACATTTTCATATTTGTGCATTCCACTCTTTCATAAATTGTTCAATAAACTGTTCCATATAACGATGACGAACTTCAGCCTCTTGTTTTGCTGCGTTCGTGTTCATTAAATCTTTTAGTTTTAAAAGCTTTTCATAAAAATGATTTAAAGATGGATCATTATTTTTTCTATATTCATCTTTCGTCATCACTTCTCGAGGAGGGATAGTTGGATCATACATTAATCTCCCTTTCGCTCCTCCGTATGCAAACGTTCGAGCTATTCCAATTGCACCAAGAGCATCTAAACGATCCGCATCTTGAACAATTCTACCTTCAAGTGACTCAACTGTGCCACCATGACCGCCCTTATAAGACATATTGGCGATGATATGAAGAACATGCTTACTTTCATCTTCTTCAACACGTAACTCTTCTAACCAATCAGAAACTTTTTTCATTCCTGCTTCTTCACTCTCATTTAACTTCTCATCTGCTACATCGTGAAGTAATGCTGCCATTTCAATTATAAAACGATTTCCCCCTTCTTGCTCGGATAAAGAAATCGCCAATTTATGTACGCGTTCAATATGATACCAATCATGCCCACTCGCATCTTTTTCTAAAATATGCTTTACGAAAGTTATTGTTTTTTGTATTTTTTCTTGTTTTATCATTTTATCTTCACCCAGTTACTTATTGTAACACGCCCGCATTTTTTCATCACATATTTTCTTGTCCGCCCATACACTAGGTGGTAGGCATCATTATGAAGGAGGAATAAAAATGTTCTATAATAACCAACCGCCTTACCCACAACAACCATTTTCCCCTCAACATCAGGAACAAAGATATGCCGAACAATATGAGGAGCAAGAGACACAACATCAAGAGCCACAATACGAACAAAATCCATACGCAACACCGCAAACTCAAGGAGCTGAATATCAACAAAATCCATATGACACACGTCCAAATTATGAATATCCTCAAAACCCATATGCAGCATCACCAACTCAAGAACAACAATATCAGCAAAATCCATACACAACTCAGTACACTCAAGAACAACAAAATCCATATGTACCGCGGCGCACCCAAGAACAACAATATCAGCAAAATCCATATGCAAATCAGCCACAACAGCCAATGTATCAACCAAACTCCGAACAACGTGTCTCCCCACCTGCACCACCAACTATCGATCCGACGCAACCACAAATTTTACCGCCTGGTCCAACATTCGATATTACACAGCCACAAATTTTACCACCAGGACCTATTACAGAACCAACACAACAACAAATTCAACAAGTTGTCGGTACACAGTTTTTACCTTTAAAGAAACCTGTACTAGATTTCGTAAAACCTTGGGTAGATTACGGTTTAAATGAAGCAAAACATACATCACATCAACACGCTTTAACTGAGGTTGCTGCAATTATGTTCTTAGTTGGTAAAGGATTCAACCCAACGATTGCTCATTATATTGTTGAATCTTGGGAGAAGAATGAGCAGTTTTAAGGTGGTTCATTTTATATTATATAAAACTAGAAAAGTGTCACAAATGCCTGTTATACAAGCATTTGTGACACTTTTTATTTGTTATATTATATTCTATTGCAAAAGGGGATTTCATATTTTTTCACGTGTTTTTATATTATTTGTGAGCAATGTTTTCCCCTACTACTCACAATACAACTATAACATGCTAATTCCAAAACAATCGGCACATATACTGCCAAAAAGCGGTCACGACTCTGCCAATTATTTTAATTTGCTAATCGCCTTTATTTCCCTAAACAATCTCACTGCAGCAGCCATAAAGAATAAATTGAATTTTTATTTAAGTATTATGCTTGATCTGATTGTAGAACATGTAATGGAGGTGGAATAATCCAACCTTTTTTCTTATTCAGACGAAGTAATATAGCTCCAGCTTGTGCTTTTTTTAAATGGAATTGACCAAACATCATTCCTACATCCTCTCGTAGAGATTGTCCCATAGCTTGGCTACATGCTACTAACCCAGCAGCAAGATCCATAGAAACTTTAGCTGCAATTTCCGCATCATTAATACGAGCACCAGGAGGAATCGTTTCAATAGATGCAACTGGTCTTTCTGGAGGTGCTGGTGGTAATGCAACTCCATTCAATTTTAATATATTTTTTAATTCTTCAACTTCTGATTGGATATCATTCTCTACAAGGTTTTCTAAAAATTTCTTTAAATCCTCGTCTCCTGTGTGGTTAATAAGAACTTGATATCCAGCAATTGCTCCTTGTGCAGCTGCAAGGTAACTCCAAATCCCAAAGACTTCTCCGTAGTGCATTGGTTCATTTTGTGGATTTCCACTTAAAATACCCATGAAAATATTCCTCCTTAAAGAAATTAGACTTTTAGCAACAATACTTACTATAGAAAAAATTTTCCCAACCATGTTCTGGATTAAAGAAAATAAGTTCTTATAACTCATAAGGAACACCTTACCCAAATATAGTAATTACCTCTCATAGAATGTACCGTTACCAAAAATTTATTCTTATAAGGAATAAATACATTTCAATTAACTTAATCCATTATTATAAGTACTTTTAATAATAAAAATTAAAGAGGTTTATCGGAATTTCAATTCAAATGGTTTTATGTATTTTCAACCGAATATTGTCTAAAGGGACTGGAGACATTACTAAATACGAAAGGAGGGAAAACCATGAAGAAAAAACTTTCATCTATTTTAGGTGCCCTATTACTAACTATTACGGTTTTTGGTACAAGCGTCCATGCTGAATACGATGGATATAATACGAATAGAGTTAACAATAATAATACTACAACTCGAGTTAATGACTATAACACGAATAGAGTTAATGACTATAACATGAATAGAGTTAATAATGATGTGAGAACTCGAAATGTAAATACGACAAATGATTTAAATGATAATCGTAATAAAAATAATAATTGGACTTGGCTTGGTTTATTGGGACTACTAGGATTATTTGGTCTTAGAAAAAAAGACAAAGATCCAGAAACACGTTAATGTAGAACATTGTATTTAATTTTAAAAGATATTTATTTATCAAAAGAATACAAAATGAATCGCCTTTAATAAGGCGATTTTTTATTTTTTAAAATCAATAAGAATCACAATAAACAGATGCAATTAATCGGAAACAATGAATTTCTTAACTTAATAGTAATAGAGCATTACATCTATTTGACGAACTACGCTCCTTTTTTATGCCTTTTCTTCACTTACCCATATCTTATATTGTGTGTAACTGAGTCTATCACTAAATCCCTTGCTATCATTGACTTTATAAAACCTTTTCTTTTGAGTTACACAGTACGAAATTTATGAGTAACTGTATAGGGATACCACCACATGCCCATCAAGCTAAAGTTTTATTACACCCCCAGAACGAAATTTTTAGGCTTTCTTGTAACGAAAAAGCTTATTAATCGTTTTAGGGGTGACCTGTTTTCTTAGGTTGATGGCAATGTGGTGCTACCCCTTCAAAAGTTTCCATTAAAAAATAGTAAAAGCCGGAAAGTATTTTTATACTCTCCGGCCTTACTATAAAAAAATTAAGAAGTTGAAACCTTATTTGCTAAGCATAATTTTCTCAAGTTCATCTAACATTTTGTTAGCTGCAATTACACCACCAGCAGTATTCCAAACTGCATCACTAACTTCATGTGCATTTCCATTTTTAACAGCATTTAGATTTTTCCAAAGAGGATCGCTTGTCATTTCTTTTGCTTTATCTAAAGCTTTTTGATCATTTTCTGGCGCATATGTAAAGTAAAAAAGAACATCTCCATCCATTTTAGGAATCATTTCTTTTCCTACATCTATAGCAAGGTTGCCAAATTTACTGTTAGCAGTAAAAAGCTCTTTTTGCTGTTTCACACGTTTAAAACCTAATTGATCAAAAATAACTCCAGAAAAAGAATCTGTGTAATAAATACGAGAAGTTCCAGCCATGAAACGGACAACAGAAACTTCTTGATTTACTTTATCACCTAATTTTTGTTTTACACCTTCTAGGTGTGCATCAAATTTGCTTAATACTTTGTTGCCTTCTTCTTCACGATTTAAAGCTTTTGCATATAATTTAAAGTTTTCCTTCCAATCGCCTCCTAGTGTATCTGAAAATACTGTTGGAGCAATTGCGCTTAATTTATCGTACACCTTTTCTTGGCGTACCTTATTACCAATAATTAAATCAGGTTTTAACGATGCAATTTTCTCTAAGTTGACTTCATGTTCAACCCCTACAACTTTAACATCTTTCATATCGCTTTTAATATGATCGTACCATGGATCCCCTAGCCAAGATTTCACAGCACCAACAGGCTTTACTCCCATGGATAATCTCGTCACGAGAGCACTTTATTAAGTGCTCTATTTATGTTTTAAACTACTACAAAATGAAATTTTTATAAAAAGCTTTCTCAACACCTAATTGACGGAAATCATTTTCCTTTTATGGTAATCTATTGGTAATTACATGAAGGTTTAGTGTTTCCTTAAAAGGACCCGTCCCCTAATCGGGTCCTTTTAAATGTTCTCTACTTTTACGCTTTATATTAATGGCATTATTCAAACAGGCGATACTATTACTGGTGTGACTACTACAGCTGCTACTATTGTAGGCGGAGCCGTCCTAGATGGAGATACTCCTATTGCAATTGAATTTACTATAACGTAACTTTAGTTGTCTTTTTAGAGGTTTCATTAAAAGAAACCTCTAATTTTAAAAACTGACATTAACTTTAGTAGCAACTACATAATACAGTGCATATACTAGTATAGAATGATAGGAATTTATACTCACTCTCGAAAAGAGCACTTATATATAGTGCTCTTTTTGGTATGGAATGTGAAATAAAGGCTTGCTCTTAAAACCTTTTATGTAATTATTGTAGGTTTTTTCCTTACACCCGTGTGTCTGTTTACTCATAAGTTGTTAAAGTATAAATATACATTGGTAGTTAATTTATAAGGGAGGTGTAAAAATGAGTAAATTTAAAAAGAATTGTCACATACCCTTTCCATGTTCCTTTCCTTTGCCTCAAATAGGGCCTACTGGAATAACTGGAATAACTGGAATAACTGGAATAACTGGAGTAACTGGAGTAACTGGAGTAACTGGAGTAACTGGAGTAACTGGAGTAACTGGAGTAACTGGAGTAACTGGAGTAACTGGAGTAACTGGACCTTCTGGTGGACCTCCGGGGCCTACTGGACCTACCGGCATAACCGGAGCAACTGGACCTTCTGGCGGACCTCCAGGGCCTACTGGACCTACCGGATTGCCAGGAACTGGTGGACCTACTGGTCCTACCGGCATAACCGGAGTAACTGGACCTTCTGGTGGACCTCCAGGGCCTACTGGACCTACCGGATTGCCAGGAACTGGTGGACCTCCGGGGCCTACTGGGCCTACTGGCATAACCGGAGCAACTGGACCTTCTGGTGGACCTCCAGGACCTTCTGGACCTACCGGATTGCCAGGAACTGGTGGACCTCCGGGGCCTACCGGATTGCCAGGAACTGGTGGACCTCCGGGGCCTACTGGGCCTACCGGCATAACCGGAGCAACCGGGCCTTCTGGTGGACCTCCGGGGCCTACTGGACCTACCGGAATAACAGGAGCAACCGGACCTTCTGGTGGACCTCCAGGACCTCCAGGACCTACTGGACCTCCGGGGCCTACCGGATTGCCAGGAACTGCTGGAGCTACTGGGCCTACCGGACTTACAGTATCTGGGTTATCTCATTATGCTTATGTTTTCAATACATCAGCTCAAGTTGTTGCCTTAGAAGCACCTATTCTTTTTAATTCACATGGTAGAATGACATCTGGTTTTACTCATACGCTGGGAACTTCTCAATTAATGGTTCTTAATGCAGGAGATTATAAAATTTCTTTTTCTGTATCAGGAGTTGAGCCTAATCAATTCACACTTTTTTTAAATGGTGCTCCGGTTACCAGCGCAGTTTATGGATCAGGTGCAGGAACTCAACCAAACAACGGCCAAACAATCCTCGCTTTAGCTGCAGGTGATATTATTACCCTTAATAATCATACTTCCGCTGCTGCAGTTACTTTGCAGACTTTGGCAGGTGGAACACAAACAAATATAAATGCTTCGATTGTAATTGAAAAATTAAATTAATTTAATCATTTATTTCTTGAAACTCTGGCAGTAAATAACCTAGAGTGGATTCTTTTTTAACAAGCAGTTAGCTTTTGCTAGCTGCTCTTTTAATTAAAATAACGATTTTATTTGAACCCATTCACCAATTTCATACTTTTACATACTATAAATACTACCTTTCTATATAATGCGCGCTCGTCATTTTCATTATGATTAGGCATAAAGAGTGCTCTCAATCAGCGCTCTTTTTTATTACTTTGAATACATTATTACCAATCCATGGAATACACAGGTTTCTCTGGACCAGTTACCTTGTATTCCTTGTATTCCTTGTACACAGAACCCGTTATAACTAGCGGGTTCTGTTTATTTTTATCTATACAATAACTATTTTGTTTAATTTATAAAATACAAGCGCTTGTCCATTTCATTTTGTTCTACCCCTACATTTACTATTAGTAATAAGAACTGAACTTTTCAGAGGTGAAAATATAATGGACGAGTTTTTATCTTCTACTTCAATAAACCCTAATTTAGTTGGACCTACTTTACCACCCGTTCCACCATTCACACTACCGACTGGACCAACTGGACCCACTGGACCCTCTGGATCACTATCAGTAGCTTATGGAACTTTTTGGCAAACAGAAATCATTACAGTCCCTTTCGAATCCCCTTTTTCTTTTAATCAGGCTGACCCTATGGTGGGGGAATTTCTCTGTTAAATCCAACCACAATTAATATCACACAAGCTGGGGATTATCGAATTTCTTTCATTTCCTCGATTAACTTGACTGTAGCCCTTTCATTTCCTTATTCGCCTACCATTTCTATACTATTAAATAACAGTCTGATTCCAAATTTCAAAGCTACTTTCGGTCTTTCAATACTCGATCCAGAGGATGTAGATTGCGCTCAACTCATTGGAGACACTATTTTATCAGTCCCAGCCAACTCAACACTTCAACTTATAAATAATAGCTTTGTAGGCGAAACAGCCATTCGTACATGCGATAATGGAATAAATGCTTTAGAATTAAACATTATCAAATTAAACTAGTACAAGTACGCCTTTAAAACTAGGTGTTATTATGGCATCTAGTTTGCAGTTTCCAATGAAATTTTTGTACAAAGAATACACACAAAATCAAAAATAAATTCATAAAATATTTTATATTCTTTTCTTTTTAGAATGAATAGTCTTTACAGAGCACTTCCCCAAGTGCTCTTACATTTACATATTAAATAGCTTTTTTAATTATTTACGAGAGCGGGTTTTATTATTTTGTACAAGCACCCTTTCCTTTTGTTTAATAACATATATAGACATCTCAAAGAAAGGAGAGCAACATAAGTATGGCTGATTATTTTTATAAAGATGGTAAAAAGTATTATAAAAAACAATCGCATTCGGGCAATCAAAAAAACAACTGTTTTATCGAGACTCATACAATTGCTGGTTCTGAAGAAAATGTAAATGGAAATATACCTGTATCTGTTTTCCTTGAAACCACCACTCCACAAACTGTATTTGAGGATTTTACAAACAATCATAATAAAACATTAATTCAGTTATTCGTTGTCGGTATGAGTGCACCTGTTCAAGTAACTATTCTAACAAGAATATCTACCAGCCCAATTAATACTATATTACAACCCGCTCAAACAAAAATATTTCAAGTTGAAGATTTTCAAAGTCTTACTCTTACAAAGCAGGAAGGTCCTACTAGTCTAGTTAGCTTATTTGTTCAAAAAACATTTTGTATCTGTTGTAATGAGAATAACGATTCATGCGATGAATATTACAAAGAATGTAATTAATAGATTAAACCACCAGAAGAATCCTTTATATAAAGGGTTCTTTTTCTTTCACTTCCCTCATTTTCAAAACCATTTTAGAATCATACTCAACGATTTTTCTATACATTCCTCATTTCCCCGTTTTTTTATTAAAATAACGTTTTCATTAAATTTTTCCAGTAATATTCTTCTTTTCCAGTCACAAATATGTTCATATTTCATTAATACTGTGCATCTATTAGATACGATTAGAAATTTTTTTGGAGGTGAACTATGTCAAAGAAAGATGAACTGAATTTATTTTAAATTTTACATGCTGCTGCATTAAACCCAGATTTAACCGGGCTCTCATTTCCTACAGGGCCAATTGGACCTACCGGCAACACCTGGGCCTACCGAACCTACTGGACCACCCGATGGGCCTACTGGACCCACTGGACCTACCTGGGACACTGGACCTGGATGCATAGAACCTCTACCAATATTCACTCAAATAGTCTATGTAAACAAAGCTGGTAATGACGTTACCGCTGATGGTTCTGAATGTGACCCGTTCTTGACAATTACTGCAGCAATGGCATCTATCATAGATGCTTCACCAGCTAAACGCTACGCTATCTCTATTGGACCTGGCACTTATACAGAACCATTAATTCATTTAAAAGCAAATGTACAATTAATCGGAACTAGTACTTTATTAACTAGATTAGCTATCCCCTTCGATATTAATGATCCGTCATGGTTTGAAAACGGATTTCAAAATGATAATCGATCTGGATTTGTAGACCTGACATTATTAACTGGACCACTTGATTTTAACTTTGTAACTGCAAGTAGTTTTAGTGGGAAGTTATTCTTTGTTAGCGTTAATATAACCCCTACTCCTATATTCACAGCTTTAACTACTTCTGTGAATCAAGTTAATATCCGTGACTCAATGTTATCCGCTGGTTATACTCAAAATGGCATTAACATGGTGATGTTTGCTTCATTCGTTTCTAGTGGGAATATTACTATTAATTCACAAGCAACAACAGATACCCAAGTCAATTTAGTAGGTGGCGGAATAAATGGTAATGTCATCATTAATGTGCAATCTGGTCATATTCCAATTGACCCTTTAAATTTAACCAGTTTTGCTATTACAGAAAACATCTTCAATCCCAGCCCTAATTCAGGGAATTTAATTGTTAATGGCGTTAATAACGTTATTACAAGAGTGAGAGCGACAGTTGATTCTTTACCTATTCGTTCCCCAGTAACTCTTATAGGCACAAATACATCTTTAATTAGAGTTGATGACGTTTTCAATTTAGCTTATACACCTATTAATCCAGTGAATTGGGCAGTTCCTCCTCCTACTACAGTACAGGAAGCTTTAGATAGAATTGCTGCATTACTGGCAGGAACTATCGGTACTCCCTAAATACCTTAGAAAGAGCTTAAACCCTATTTTAATAAGAGCTAAGTTGCTATGGTATGTGAAAGAAAAGTCTCTTCAAATCTTATTGGAGAGACCTTTTTTAATTTCTAAGTAAATCCAATATCAAAAAATGAATCTATATGATAAGCAAAGTATTTATCTCTTAACAAAATTCAAATTCGATTATAGTAACTGTGTTTTTCGTTCTTCCATATTATCAAGAAGCAAAGGCTAAAACTTCGCACAACAATTTTGCGTACCTACTTTTATGTTACGAAAGCTACCTCCCCTACAGTTAAAAGCATATATAATCTCAGAAAAATTCAATGTAACAACAAAATTTGTTGAAAAAAGGCTTTTACATTTTGAAAATCAATTATTAGCAAGTTAATTATATAACCGAATATTAAAATACCGTAATTTTTTAAAACTAACGATGCAGGAGGTATTGAATATGAAAGGAAGTTTTCGTAAACGTGGAAATACGTGGTCTTTTACAATAGATATCGGTATAGATCCAACCACAGGAAAACGACAGCAAAAGAGTAAAAGTGGATTTAGAACAAAAAAGGAAGCCCAAAATGCTGCTGCAACGATGATTACGGAGATAGAGAAAGGCATATATTTTGATGACAAACAATTAACTGTTTTAGATGTATGGGAAAAGTTAAAGCCTCTTCGTAAAGCTGAATTAAAAATTACCTCTTATGAAAAAGACATGAGCTTAGTTAAGCTCTATATCCTTCCCCCATTTAGTTATAAAAAAATTAAAAGTATTAAGCCCGTAATGATTCAAAGCTACTATGCTGAACTTAAGGAAAAAGGACTATCAAATGGTACAATCAGCAATATCCATCGCTGCCTAAGATGCATTTTCAAACATGCTGTAGAATGGGAAATCATACATGATAATATAATGAATAAAGTAAAAAAACCACGTGAAGAGCAAGGTGAGATGAAAACATGGTCGAGCGAAGAATGTAATCGATTCCTCCAGTATCTAAAAGAAAAAAATATTAAGTACCATATGTTCTTCTTACTTGCAATCTATACAGGTATGAGACGTGGAGAATTACTTGCACTAACATGGAAAGATATTGACTTTGATAATAAACGTATCCTGGTTAATAAATCACTTGTAAAAACAGAAAAAGGACTATTTAAAGCTGCTACAAAAACTAAATCTTCAAATAGAAGCGTTAGTATCTCTTCTTTTGTTATAGGGAAGTTACAATCCTACTACTCTTATAAAAAGAAAGAATTTTTCCGCTGGGGTATACACTTGAATGAAGAAGCCTTTATTTTCACCGGCAATACGATACATTCACCCTTACATATAGATGCTCCTCATCGCTTTTTGAATGATCACTATAAAAAAGCTGGTGTTCCTCGAATTCGTATACACGACTTACGACATACTCACGCTACACTCATGCTTCAGGCTGGAGAACACCCTAAAATCGTACAAGATCGCTTAGGGCATTCCTCTATTCAAATGACTTTAGACAAGTATAGTCACATCACACAGAACATGCAGCAGAAAACTTCGAGAGTATAATAAAATCTAATGAAAACACCTGATAAAAAATGAAAATACTTAATGTGAGCAAAATGTGAGCATCCAGGAAAATCACCACTTAGAAACCCTGATATAATAAGGTTTTCCATACTATCTCGTTGAATCTTGGGAGAAGAATGAGCAGTTTTAGAAATGCCAAATCCCTTATGTCACAAAGGATTTGGCATTTTTAAGTTTCTAGAAAAACCCGCTAAATATAAAGAGGAATTAAAAGTCATAAATCCGGTACAATACTGTATCCACGCCCAAGGAACTGTCAAATGAAATAACGTGTCTAACTTTTTGGAGTCTATTGACCTTTTCAAATCCCCTTATATTAATGCTCGCTATTAAGACCTTCTCCTTCTAGGACCTACAATTAATTTGATTGCTGTTCTTTCTTGATTATCGATAGTAACCTCTTGAAACGCTGGAACAAGAACCAAGTCAATGCCACTTGGAGCTACAAAACCTCTTGCAATCGCAATTGCTTTAATCGCCTGATTTAAAGAACCAGCTCCAATCACTTGGATTTCTACTTTGCCACTTGCTCTTAGTACGCCTGCTATTGCACCTGCCACTGAATTCGGACTTGATTTTGAGGATACCTTTAATATATTTTCCATGTAAGTTGCTCCCTCTATTATTTAATCTCTCTTTTCTTACTGTTTGAAATATAACTAACGTATCTTTAACTACTATTCGAAATAAATACAAACAATTCTGTATAATTACATTCATTCGATATTTTTTGCCTTCTTCCTGCACAACTACATAAATAAAAAGCGACGACTAAGTTAAAAACTTAATCATCGCTTTATCCATTTCTCTGTTTCACTAAAATGCTGTCCTTTAAATACTTCTCTTCTTTACTTTGGCGATATACTATCTTAAAGTTTAAATACTTCAACATTTTAAAACCTTGGATAGAGTTATCTGCTAAATATTCATCCTTTTTCTTCTCCAAAATTTATCACATAGAATATTCTAACTCCATTTTTTTGAAAACTATATCCCCTCATTAGAGTACTTTATATTATGCCAGTTTTTTATCCCAAATCTATTACCTTATATATGGACAAGTATACACGCCAATTGCTTTTCGATTGCATAAACTACTATGTGTTATACATTTATTAATAATAGGAGGTAATATATTGGGTTCATACTATCATTCTTCAAGTTCATATAAAAGATCTTCATGCCACTCTTCTTCTAGTTCATATAAAAAATGTTCGTGCCATCAATCTTCCAGTTCGTATAAAAAATGTTCATGCGACCATTCACATAAATCATCTAAGCCTGCTTACGGCACTTTTTGGCAAACTGAGTTTATAACTGTTCCTTTTGGCGGTTCTTTTCCGTTTAATCACGTTGGCCCTTTGGCAGGAGGAGTTTCCTTATTAAATCCGACTACTATACAATTTAGTAAAGCTGGTGATTATAGAATTTCTTTCATTTCAAGTATTAACACTACGTTAAATCCTGTATTTCCCCATATTCCAGTCATAACTATATTTTTAAATAATAATCCACTTGCTAATAGTCAAGGTGATTTCGCTTTTCAAATGAATACTTCATCAAATAACGAATGCCTTCAACTAGTTGGTGAAACCATTGTTACGGTGCCTGCTAATTCAACTCTTCAACTTAGAAATAATAGTGGTTTCAATCATCAAAGTATTGTAACTTGTGATAATGGTATAAATTCAGTTGAATTAACAGTTACAAAACTAAGTTAATACTATTCCCTCACATTCAGATGCTAATTCAGCATCTTTTTTATTGCATAACGTTTTTTTGATTCCTATCGTCCTCTTATACAACATAAACTCCCATTTCACTTTTCTATTTATCTAATAAACATGAAAAAGTGCCGAAATCCTTCTGCCACAAGAATTCGGCACTTTTTTTATTAAAACCGATTCATTCTTTCCTACTTCTCCACATAAACCGATTTAACTATCGTACGATTATAAGGTTGTCCTTCCTTATTCATTCCTTTCATATCAATTGTAACGTTATACACACCTGGCTGTTCTATATTTTTCAAAGCACCTGTAAATGTAGTTGTATTAATGTTTTTCGATTCATTTGATTCAGAAACTAATTTTCCATCTTTATTAATTACTCGTACTGTTACTGAAAGATCGCCTTTCATTTCTGGAGCTACAGGTGATTTTTTGAGTTTATACTCTGCTTTATTTACTTTAACCTTTGCCGGCATTTGAAGGACGAACGGAGCATCTTTTTTGTAATTGGTCACGATTAAATATGCATCTTTCGGCTGCTTCGCCATCATTTTAACTTGCCATTCTCCTGCTTCCATTTTATCAAATTTAAATGTTCTTATAGTGGCTCCTTTAAAGAGAGATTCACCTTCACCAGTAGATACAGCACTATCTTTATTTGTATAAACTTTTCCTTTTGGAGATACTAGTTGTATTTCTACATCTGAAGAAGCTGTTAAAATAGAAACTACCCCTTCTGCTTTTTTATCAACTGCGACAGTTTGTCCTACCCACTCATTTTGTGACAACTCTCCTCCTAAAATAGCTTGATTAGAAGTTGTGTTTAATTGTTCTACCTTTTCCTCTGAACTATTACTCGGGGCTAATAAAACCGGTACTGGTACATTCGCTGTCCGTAAATATGGTTCAATTCGTGCGAAAACGGCTGAACCTTTTCGGATATTATCATGATCAAATCGTGAATCTGTAAATAAATGTGTTCCATATGGTAACTTAGCACTCCATTCGTTCACTAACCCATCATTAGAACCGTATGATGACAAATACAACCCGCCCATAGATAATGCTGAAAAAACAGGTCCCCAGCTTGTCCCAGTAGCCGTATAGTAACGGTTTAATTTAGCTGCAGGATTATTATCTATTGTAGAACGAAACTTTGCCATTTCACCTATTTGCAATGAATATGTCCCATCATCTTTTTGACCTAATATAGAGGCAAGCCATCCTGCCCACCAACTATATGATAAATCCGCTAAATTGGATCCGTAATGCGGAGTGGCAAGCGTAATAACATTTCCAACAAATCGATTCGCTCCATATCCAACTAACGCAGCTTGTGTATCAATACCACCTTTACTGTGAGCTACAATATTTACTTTTTTGCCAAAATGATTATAAATCTCTTCAAGCTTTTGTGCTAACAATTTTCCATTGTCCCATTGGCTAGCTGATCCTTTCCCCGCGGCATCATATAATTGAATAAATACAGTTTGATAGCCTGCTTTCAAAGCATAATCGTACATATCATTCATCTCATGATATACTGTCTTTCCATACCAACTATCCGCATTACCATTTCTTCCTTGTACAAAGAGAATTGGTGGTTTATTCTCATCATAATTAGCAGGTTTCTGACCTAAAAACCATTCTCCAGGAGTAAATACTTCTTGATCTGGAAAGCCAGTCTTAAGCTCTGTTACAACCTCCGCGTGTACATTTGCACTAAAAACCAGCGGACTCATAAAACAAAGTACAATAAATAATGCGATACTCCTTTTCATAATTCCCATTAACATCCCCCTTTTTCTCCCAAAAGAAAACGCCACCATTCTGTTGAACACCAATTGTTTTAAATTCCATTTAATCAATTAGTTTTACGATACAATCTAATAAGAAATTAATAGCCGCATTCCTTTCTTATCAAACGTTATTCTCTCAACATTCCTTCATTCCTTTTTATAATAAGCGTTTTGAATATTTCTCAATAAAGCATTCTCTTTACAAAAAAGCTGCGTATAAAAGGTCTCTTTAATAACCTTTTATACGCAGCTTCTTTGTTTAAAACTCGATGATGTACTCATCATCATATTTATCGTATTGCAAACCAGCTCCTATTTTGAATTCTGTAACTTGATCTCTTAGAAATGGTGCATCTTCTATTTTACTAGTTGCTATTTCAATCCCATATTTTTTTGTTAAATGCGCTAATTCTATTAAAAACCATTCTCTTCGTAATACGACTGGAATATCATACGTTCGTCTTTTCATATATACTAGCACCTCTTCTATTTTCATTATTGAAAAGAGTATCACTTCTACTTTCGATACACTTTTTAAAACTATCGTTCATCATCAATGGCCAATGAAACATTATAGTATATGCATGTCCGTTTTAAACGTGCTATAGCAAAAATAATATTAAAAAACTTAAAAAGCCTTATTTAGTTTACATAAAAAAATTATGTAATAGTAAAAGGGGAAGGCTTGTCCCTCATCCTTTTACTATCAAAAGCTAAATTAAGAACATCTTGGTACACCTAAAGCTAAGAATAAACCTGCTACTCCTGCTGTAATTGGCACTTTCAACGTAATAACATCATCTACTTTTGTTACTAAAAAGTAAGCATTCCCTTCTTGTAACACGCAATTCACTAATAATTGGAATTCCATTCAAATCTCCTCCTTTCAATCGATATACTATAATTTATGAAATCTCTTTCAAAAAGTAATAGTAAATATATCTATTTTTCCTTATATATAAAATAAATGTTTATACGTCTATTAAAATATTAATTTTCTAAATTAATATAAAACGTGTAATATCCAATAAATCCCTATATAATCAATAGAGAAAATCTTACAAATGGAGGTATGAAAATGGCTATTTTGAGTAATATTGGTGTAGCTTTATTTTTGATTGCTATCATTCTTTTAATCTTATGTATCATTTCATTCTTTAAGAAAAATGGAAAAGCAAAACAATATGGTCGTCCTACTGTTATTCTTTTTATGATTTCAATTATATTAATAATGACTGGCTCAACAAAATCTGAACACCCAGTCGTAGAATTTTTTTCTACTTTAAGTTTCATTCTATTTATATTTTTCCTTGTTCTAGCAATCATATCTGTAATTAAGAAAACAGGTGTAGCAAAAAAGCAATTTATTATTACAGCTGTTTTATTTGTCATTTTTGTTGCGCTATCAGGTATTTCAAGTCCTTCTTCTGAAAAAACGACAGCAACGAATAAACAAGTTGCTTCTAATAGTGAAGAGAAAAAAGATGACGAAAAGAAAAAGGAATTAGAAAAGAAAGAAGCGGATAAAAAAAACCGTAAGCAAGAAGATGAGAAACGCCAAGCTGAGGAACTAGCTCGTAAGCAAGAAGATGAGAAACGTCAAGCTGAGGAACTAGCTCGTAAGCAAGAAGATGAGAAACGTCAAGCTGAGGAACTAGCTCGTAAGCAAGAGGATGAGAAACGCCAAGCTGAAGAACAAGCCCGTAAACAACAAGAAGAGCAACAGCATCAAGCTGATGAACAGGCCCGTAAACAACAAGAAGAGCAAAAACGCCAGGCTGATGAACAAGCTCGCAAACAACAAGAAGAGCAAAAACGCCAGGCTGATGAACAAGCTCGCAAACAACAAGAGGATCAGCAAAAAGCACAGCAAGCTCAAACACAACCAGCTGCAAGTAACAATAGTAATGTAACTTACAAAAATTGTACTGAAGTTAAAAATGCTGGAAAAGCTCCATTATATAGAGATCAACCAGGTTATAGCTCTAAACTTGATCGTGATGGCGATGGAGTTGCATGTGAAAAATAGTAATAAAAAAGAAGCTTCTACTAAGCTTCTTTTTTTATTATCGTAAAGTATTGCGACGAATTACGCTTCCTCTTACTTAAATAAAACTCCTTTTATTATTCTCAAAAATGACACATAATAAGTGATTTAAATCACCACATTGATGTTAATTTATCGCTATTCTTGATTTAGATATTACATTTAAACTTTATGGAGGTATTCATATGGAACATACATTTACTGAAACTTCAATTATCGGTGAGATTGTAACACAATTTCCGAAAGCTAGTGATCTTTTTAACATTTTTTCTTAAAGAAGTCTCCTTCCTAAAGCCTGTGAAAGACGATAGTCTAGCAGTATATGGGAGATGAATTTCGGTTTGGCGTAGCCCCAAAAATGGTTTCTCTATTTATTTTGCCTCTGATATAATCAGTCTTATAAGAGGTAAAGTTTTGTATAACAATGAAAGTAGATAATAATCATGTATTGTTCAGGTTGTGTGATCACCGTCATAGCTTATGGGAAATGAAGCGGAAAATGAGGTGAGTTGATATGACAAAGCATAATAAGGCGTACAAATTTCGTCTGTATCCAACAGAAGAACAAGCACATCTGATACATAAAACTTTCGGATGTGTACGCTTTGTATATAACAAAATGCTAGCTGAACGGAAAGAAATATATGAAAAATACAAAGCGAACAAAGAAGAGCTGAAGAAACAAAAATTCCCTACTCCTGCGAAATACAAATTGGAGTATGAATGGTTGAAAGAAGTTGATTCCTTAGCATTGGCCAACGCACAATTAAACTTGCAAACTGCGTATAAGAACTTTTTTAGTGGTCAAAGTGAGTTTCCTACATTCAAAAGTAAAAAGAATAGAAAATCCTATACAACGAATCGAGTAAACGGAAATATTATGTTGTTTCATGGTTATATCAAATTACCGAAACTGAAATTAGTACGACTGAAACAACATAGAGAGATCCCGCAAAATTATAACATCAAATCATGCACGATTTCGATGACACCAACTGGCAAGTATTATCTGTCTGTCTTAACTGAATATGAAAACGAAATTGTTCAGAAAGAAGTAAAAAGTGTAGTTGGATTAGACTTCTCAATGGCTGAATTGTACGTGAGTAGCGAAGATGAGAAAGCCAATTATCCTCGCTTTTATCGTCAGATGTTGAACCGATTAGCAAAGGCACAACGAGTATTAGCAAGGCGTGTACAAGGCTCAGCACGCTTTAATAAACAACGGATCTGTGTAGCGAAGTTGCATGAAAAAGTCGCAAATCAACGTAAAAATTTCCTTCATCACAAGTCTAAAGAATTGGCTACTCATTTTGACGTTGTAGCAATAGAAGACTTAAATATAAAAGGAATGTCACAAGCACTTCGTTTTGGTAAAAGTGTTGCGGACAACGGTTGGAGGATGTTCACGACATTTTTAGCATATAAGCTACAAGAACAAGGAAAACAGCTTATAAAAATAGATAAATGGTTTCCTTCTACAAAGATGTGTAGTCGTTGTGGAAATAAAAAAGAAATGCCATTATGTGAACGCGCGTATGCGTGTTCGTGTGGATTCACAATCAGTCGTGACTATAACGCAGCTATCAATATCAAAAAGGAAGCCATGCGGTTATTAGCGTTGATATAAATCGTAAGAAATAACCTTTGGAACAAGGGAGTTAGCTCGGCTGTCCTAGGACAAATTCGTTAGCTATCAAAAGTAGCGATGAACCGAGAAGCCCCCACTTCGGGGTAAGCTCGTAAGAGATACTAAGTGGGAGGTAGTTCACATCATATAGAATAGACTTTTGTTGTAGTGGTAATAAACCACTTATTGATGCAATTCATGAAAGAAATTTATCAGCTTCTGAAGTAATTACAGAGTTAAATACGCTTTATCATAATACGAAACTATTAAATGAATCTGAAATTGAAGTCACAGGACATGAGTAGCAATGCTCATGTCCTGCTTCTATTTATGCCTCTTCACCCTCTCTATCCATATAACTAAATTTCCTATCCGCTTCTCTTTTCACATAAAACTAGAAATCATTATTTACCATATTGCCCTTAGTTACGGAAACAATTATACTAGATGTAATCGCGATAAATAATCTGAATATTCTCAGAATTAAAGATAGGAGTTTTACTACTCGCAAATAGAGAGATAAATTCTATTTTCCACTAAATGAATTAAAAAACGACAATAAAATTAGGAGGATTACGATGCCCCAGCTTGATTCATTACATCCCATAGTAGAAAAAATAATCACCAATATTGAAAAATTAATGGTCGGAAAACGAAAAGAAACACTCTTAGCCTTAACAGCTCTTTTAGCTGAAGGTCATGTACTATTAGAAGATGTTCCCGGTGTCGGGAAAACAATGCTAGTACGTGCTCTTTCTAAATCAATTGATGCTGATTACAAGCGTATTCAATTCACACCTGATTTACTGCCGTCAGATGTAACAGGTGTTTCTATTTATAATCCAAAAGAACTCCAATTTGAGTTCAAGCCTGGACCGATTATGGGGAATTTTGTACTTGCTGATGAAATTAATCGTACATCTCCAAAGACACAATCTTCCTTACTTGAAAGTATGGAAGAAGGCACTATCACAATAGATGGCATTACAAGATCGTTACCAAAACCTTTCTTTGTAATGGCTACACAAAATCCGGTCGAATATGAGGGAACATATCCTTTACCAGAAGCTCAGCTCGATCGTTTCTTGTTGAAGCTAAGAATGGGATATCCTACACCAGAAGAAGAATTTGAAATTTTAAACCGGATGGAAAAAACAAATCCACTCTCTCATTTACAAGCTATTACTACAATAAAAGAATTACTTTATTTACAACAAAGCGTACGGGAAGTAAGCATGGACAAAGCAATCAAGCATTACATTGTAAAGCTTGTTACTCAGACGCGTTCTTATAGTTCTATACAACTAGGTGCAAGTCCGCGTGGCTCGATCGCTTTAATGAAAGCTTCACAAGCTTATGCATTCATCCATGGCAGAAATTATGTTATTCCAGACGATGTTAAATTTTTAGCTCCTTACGTTTTAGCTCACAGACTCATTCTAAAAATGGAAGCAAAATTTGAAGGAATTACAGGAGAACAAGTTATCGCAAAAATCGTTGCACGAACTACCGTGCCGACTCAAAGGACGAAAAACCTTTGATGAAACGACTACTACGGGCGCTATATCACGTTACGAAGTTATTGCTAATCCCTTTATGCCTAGTCTTAACATTTGTGTACGCTATGCTTCAAGGAGGATTTGTAAGTTGGTTTTTGTTTTACAGTACGATTCCTATTGGCCTTTATTCACTTCTACTTCCCTTCTACGCTTTACGAGACGCTGAAGTAAAACGAATAACAAACCAAAATGAATATGCAGCAGGAGAACAATTTTTAAGCACCATTACAATAAAAAGAAGATTTCCTTTTCCCTTACTTTATTTAATTATAGAAGATGAACTGCCATCACAATTTACAAATTGTAGACAAACGAAGGTGAATAAGGTAATACTGTTTCCAGGATTCAAACGAAATATTTCGTTTCAATATGTTATTGACACAATCCCTAGAGGAGAGCACACTTTTTCAAGCGTACGTGTCAAAACTGGTGATCTATTCGGTATGATGGAGAAAGAAGTAACTTTTTCAGTTCCAGATACATTTTTAATCTATCCCCAGTACGTAGATATAACATATCGACAATTGGAAAATCATTTCGAACAAGGAGCGCTTTCAGCAAATATAAATTTAGCAAAAGACTCTACAATCTCTGTCGGTGTCAGAGACTATAAACCTGGTGACCGCTTTTCATGGATTGATTGGAAAGCAACTGCCCGAACAAACAATATTATGACGAAAGAGTTTGAACAACAGCGCAGCCATAATATCATGATATTTATGGACAGAACTGAGTCCCCTCTATTCGAATCAGTCGTAACGTTTACTGCCTCTATTGTAAGGGCTGTCTTGAAGCAAAATTCACCAGCGTCATTCGTGTCTGTCGGAAAAGAACGAACTTTTTTCCCTTTAAACAATGGAGATACTCAGTTGCAACAAATCTTTTGTCATTTAGCGAAAGTACAAGCGGACAGTGTATTCCCGCTCTCCCGGAGTGTAGAAATGGAATTAAGAAAAATTTATGAGCCCGTAACGATTATACTCGTAACAAGCGATCTTTCTCCCGATATTCAAAAGGCGGCTAACTGTGCTGCTATAAAAAACAGAAAATTAATGGTGTTTGTCGTGAAAGAAAAAGCAAATCAACTCTCACATCGAGAACTAAGTATTCTAGAAACTCTACAAAAACGAAAAATATTTGTAAATGTGGTTTATGGGAACCGGTATACAAACGTGTTTTTTGAGGTGAGCAAATGATAACATTACGAACAAAATACAAATGGGATATGAACAGATTCTTCATGCATGTATGTGCACTTCTACTTTTACTAGAATGGCTAAGACCCCTTATAGGTATTACAAACGTAGGTAGATTAGATATTTTTGTAATATTTATAGGAATTTGCTTCACTCTCTCTTTTTTTCAAACAAGGTGGCAGGTTCCAATAAAGATCGTCACGATCTTATTCATCATTCATTTCCTGTATTATAAAAATGCTTTTATAAATCCATCTTGGCTAACGAAATTTTTTTCTGATATTTCTCGAAATTCCTCCCTTTTATTTCAAGGGAATTTGCTAGATATTTCTCCAGTTTTTCCAACACTTTTATTTTTTTTATCATTTTGGTTTTTGAGTTCTTTCATCTCTTTTTGGATGATTCATAAAAAACGCGGGTTGTTATTTCTTATATTGACTATTATTTATATCATAACTTTTCATAACTTACATTTATACAATGCAAACTACGCTATTATTCGTACTGTTGTCATCGGCTTTTTTATGCTTAGTCTTCTTCAAATAGAACGAATAAAAGAGATGGAACACTTACAAAATTATGCTAGAGAAATCTCAAAATTACTTAGACCTCTTACAATATTTATTGTATTGTCAGCAACCATCGCATACTTTGCTCCAAAATTTGGCCCTCAATGGCCAAACCCAATGGATCTTTTAAAATTCAACACATCTGAAGCAAGTAAAGAACAAGAAGTTTCTAAAATTGGATATGGTCTAGATGACTCGCAATTAGGCGGTCCTTTTAAGCCGGATAATACAATTATTTTTACAGCACAAACGCAAAACAAACAATATTGGAGAGTAGAAACAAAAGATTTTTATACAGGAAAAGGTTGGGATGTTTCTGAAAATCGAAAAAAAGTTTCTTTTAAAAATAAAAACGACGTCGTAAGCTGGTACGAACCAAATACAAAAACGGAGATAACTGAGGCAACAATCACCATGCAAAAAAGTTATCCTCACCTTACCTATCCAGCAGGATTAGTATCAGTTGAGGCTTCTTCTGATGTATCATACAGCGTTGACCCATTTTCAGAAAAAATCTATACGATGCACGGAGACTCTTCTACTACTTTAAATTCGTATAGAGTAACATATGAGATTCCGGAGTTTTCCATAGAAAATTTGAAATCTGTAAAAACGAATGAAGGTCATGAAACAAGTCCTTATTTCATGACAAAGTACACACAACTTCCCGAATCATTACCGCAGCGAGTAAAAGACTTGGCTGTCAATCTTACAAATGATAAAGACAACCGATATGATAAAGTATTAGCTATTGAAAATTACTTTACAGACAATTCTTTTGTATACGAAACAATGAATGTCTTATACCCTGCCAAAAACCAAGACTATGTAGATCAATTCCTTTTCGATACAAAAAGCGGTTACTGCAATAATTTTTCGACATCTATGATCGTGTTACTTCGTTCTGCCGGGATTCCTGCTCGCTGGGTAAAAGGATTTACAGAAGGAACTCTGGAGAATACACTTGCTAGTACAGAAGGTGAGAATGTTTATACAATCGCGAACAATAACGCACACTCTTGGGTCGAAGTATATTTCCCAGGATACGGATGGATTCCATTCGAACCAACAAAAGGATTTACCAATCCCTATAATTTTACAAATAATACTCCTGCTCCTACTTTACAAAATAGCGAAGAAACTAATTCTCAAAACGCACAAATACACCAACGAAACAATGAAGCAAAGCTCAAAAGTTTAATAGAAGATACAGAAGAAGCTCCTACTAAAAAGATTACAAATTCTAAAAAGGGATTTTCCTGGTGGTACGTATTCCTCTCTATGATACCAATTAGTATCATCGGATACATTCTCTTCACCACTAGAATGAAATGGATTACATTTTTTATTATTCTTTTCTATAAATACCGAAATGATGATGCTGTTTATCTAAAAGCTTACGGTGCACTTTTAAAACAATTTGCGAGAATCGGCATACCACGGGGTGAAAGTCAAACATTCCGAGAATACGCTCTCCACATCGATACACTTTACAATTCGGCCGATATGCAACAACTTACTTTCAGTTATGAGAACGCTATGTATCAAAAGGAACAGGCCGCAGCCGAATGGAAGACATCCGTACACTTATGGGAAGTGCTTATGAAAAAAGCAGCTTCTCTGCCTAAATCAAACGACTACGATAGAGTGATTTAATCTTGATAATGTGAGTTTAAAGAAAACACCTCAAAGAACTACTTTGTTCTTTGAGGCGTTTTTTAATAAAGTGAAACTCCTAATTATTCCCCAAGCACCTTCTCAATCTCAACCTCTAAATCCACCGGCTTCGTCTGCGGTGCAAAACGCCCTACTATTTTCCCGTCTTTTCCAATTAGAAACTTAGTAAAGTTCCATTTCACTGCTTTCATACCGAGTAAACCTGGTGCTTGTTCTGTCATGTATGTATAGAGGGGATGCGCTTTATCACCTTTCACATCAATCTTCGCAAACATCGGGAAGTTTACACCGTAGTTCAATTCACAAAAACTAGTAATATCAGCTTCTGTGCCTGGTTCTTGTCCCCCAAATTGATTACAAGGGAAACCGAGTATTTCTAATCCTTGGTCTTTATATTTATCATATACTTCCTGTAACCCTTTATATTGTGGTGTAAATCCACATTTACTAGCTACATTTACAATAAGAAGTGCTTTTCCTTCGTAATCTTTTAACGATTTTTCTTCTCCTGTTATTGTTTTAGCTGAAAAATCATAAACTGTCATTGTTCCTACCCCTCTCTTCACTATCATTCTATGTTTATACTATACTACATTCGTGAATATACAGCTCTTATTACGTACTCACATACCGGAATGATAGCGCTTTATTTTCGTTCGAAAATTCGACACAATATACTAGACTTTTATGATGGAAAGTTTTACAATTAATTTGTGAACAAAATGTGACCGTTTATATTTCCATTATAATAGAAAAGGATGGTGTTCATTATGAAAACTGCACAACATGAAACGATTTCAAATCGCGAGTTTTATTTCGTACTATATATGATGTTATTGTATGTTATTGGCTGGGTAATCGATGTAAATGGTTTATTTTTAAGCTCCTACTTTAATTTAGCAGGAGAAATTATGCTTCCGATCGTTGGCGGCATTGTTGGACTGTTCGTTATGTCTATCAATAAAGAACAAACGAAATAACTACATTACAAAAGGGCAGAAGACGAGCTTTCGTTTTCTGTCTTTTTCTATTTTTAGCGTATAATAGATACATACCGTATATAAGGAGTGGTAAGTATGAAAAAAGTAGAACAACTATCTTCTCATCTATATCTTATTGATGATTATGACTTACAACATGATGAACGCACAGGTACATACGTTTTATTAGGTGACGATATTACTTTAATTGAAACTTGTGCGGCCCCTTCTCTTCCCTATATTTTAGACGGCTTACAGCAATTACATATTAATTTAAATGATGTAAAAAACATTATCGTTACACATGTTCATTTAGATCACGCAGGCGCAGCAGGGTTAATGATGGAAAAGTGCCCAAATGCTACTCTATTTGTGCATCCGCGCGGGGCTCGTCATATGATTGATCCAACAAAACTAATTCTTGGCGCAAAAGCTGTGTACAAAGAAGATTTTGATAAACTTTTTGATCCAATTCTTCCAATTGAAGAAGAACGTGTTCATATTGTACAAAATGGTGATACATTAAAAATTGCAGAAGACCGTACACTCACATTTTATGATACACCGGGACATGCGAAGCACCATATTAGCATTCACGATTCATTAACAAACGGCATTTTTACTGGCGATACAATAGGAATTTATTATAGAGAACTCGCAGACCTTGATGTAGAACTATATCTACCATCAACGTCTCCTTCACAATTCCAGCCAGATGCGATGATTGCTTCTAAAAATCATATTCAAAGTATGAATGTAGATACTATTTATTTCCGTCATTACGGCGCATCATCCAATGTTACAGAAGTATATAACCAACTTGAACATTGGTTACCTATTTTCGTTGGTACTGGTAAAGAAGTCTTTGAAAAGTATAATGATTTCGATGAAGCGACTAAAGCTTTACAAACTTTATTAATGGATAAAATCTCTTCTCATCTTACAAAGTTAAACGTTCCATCAAATCATTCCGTTTATAACATTTTACATCTAGATATAGAAATTAGTGCAATGGGCATTATTGATTATTTCACGAAGCAAGAGAAATCCAAATCCACTATCAACTAACAGTAAAAGAAGAGATATATAACAGTAGTTATTGTATATCTCTTCTTTTTTTGAATATATTTTTTAATAAAGGATGGTGGAATGGAATGCAAAAATTGATACTTTACCTCTGCTTTACATTATTTATCATCTTATTATTATTTGTAGGAGTAAAAATTCAATTTTATTTAGAAACAGACGCGCAAGTGAACTTTAACTTTTATCCAAGGTTATTCTACTTTATACTCTTCCCTCTTTTATTCGGCATTTTATTACGATTCCTACAATCCATTAATCGCGAAACGAGCAAACAAAACTGGAGCTTTCAGCCGGATAAATTTATCGCTATTACGTTGCCAACACTATTCATTTCCTTTTCTCCAGCCCTACTCTTTTCACCAGTTGGCAAATACCTACCTTATTTAACTAATATTATTCTTGTGAATACAACTTTCGTTACCATTATTAGTTTAATAGCTGGTTACTCACTTTTAGATTGTTTGATACAAAAAGACAAGGAGAATAGTAAGGAATATAACTAAGTGATTTCCCACTTTCACTTTATTAATCAAATCAAGATAATTCTGCCCCTAACTTGTATGCAAAAGAACCTAATGTTCAATTTTTAAGTGTCGTTGGTTATGGTGGTTTATTTATAAGTGCAATACTCCTTGTAAGAGTTGCTATACATGTGGTAAGGAAATTTAAGTAATAACAAAACGAGTATGAAATCGCATAGATTTTATACTCGTTTTTTATTGTTCATATATTTAATTGGTAATAGGAAATTTATGTTAAACTAAAGAAAGTCGCGTACTAAATCAAAATACATTTCAAACAAGGGAGACTTATTATGAAATTAGGGACTTTCTCGTTTCTAACGTTTATCATAAGTATATGTTCTTTCTTTATTTTAAGAGGACCTAATGCAAATTTAACATTAATTATTGTGCTTCTAAGTATTCTTTCATTACTCGGTATTATTTTTGCGATCGCATCAAAGAATTGGCTATTTAAAATAGTTGGTACGACATTAAATGGAGTCATACTAATATTTGTATATTTCTTATTGCTAGCAAAAGGAATAGGTGGTTAATATATTTACGTTTCAATAAGAAAAGCTCACAGCTTAAGCTATGAGCTTTTTTACTTATCTCACCTTTTCATCTACATACTCCATAAACTGTTCTGCTTTAATAAATCTTTCTTTATACGCTTCAGGTACTTCTTCTACTGTTATCCCACCACTCGATTTCGCTTTTACTAATACAGTTTGATATGACATTAACGCTTCCATATATTGTTCATACTCTTCTGAAGTTAATACTTCTTTACTAGATTTATGGCCATTTAATTTATCAAAATACGGCTGAAGTTCCATTTCTACCTTTTTCATTTCCTCTTTTTTAGCTGGTGATAATTGATCATAATCAATATTACCGTTCGAATCCCCGTACTCAAGCTTTGCATTCGTTAATTTCTTTAGTTCTTTTGTAAACTCTTCATATTCCTTCGCACCCATTTCGTCTTTCGCTTGTGATAACTTTGCATTAAAACGCATGTATCCTTCTAATGTTATAGCTCCGGCATGTTTTTTTAAGTTCTCAAAAGATCCGTATATACCATCCGCCATAATAGATTGGTAAGCAAAACCAGTCGTTGGGATTAAAAATGCGGCTGCAAGCACTCCTGCGATAAGGCGCTTCTTCCTTTTACTTCCCCCGCTCTTCATTTTTATTTGAACAATTACTTTTTCTTTTAACTCCGGCGGGGCAATAATCCCCTTCGCTTCTTCTTGTATAGATTCTCTAACTCTACAATCTAAGCTCATTTCACATTCCCTACCTCTCCTAAAAAGATTTCTTCTACTTGCTCTTTTTGACGTAGTTTCTTTAATGCCGCATGAATTCTAGACTTCACTGTACCGATTGGAATATGTAATATTTGTGCTACTTCTTCTTGAGAGTAATCGTGTAAGTATCTTAAGATAATAACTTGTTTCAATTTATACGGTAACTTATGAATGAGTTCGATTAATTTTTGATTTGATATTTTACTTACAACATCGCTAGAAAAATCAATTTGTACTGGTTTTCTTTGCTCTTCTGCTTTTTTTACAATTCGTAGTCGCATCCACCTCTTTCTTCTATAAGAATGAATTTGTTTAATCGCAAGTCCAATTAGCCAAGGTCTAAATGGCTTCTCGCTATCATATTTACGAAGCGATTCATATAGCTGTATGTATATTTCTTGAACGACATCATCTACATCTGCTTTGTCTTCTATTAAAAAATGTGCTGTCTTATATATTTCTTGAATCGTTTTATCATACAATTCGCTATATGCTTCTTTATTGCCTGATAAAGTTAATTGGATTAAATCTGAATACACTGTTTCACCCTTCATGTACCATCCCTCCTTTGTCCTACACTATATATTGGCAAGAAAACGATATTTCGTTCGATTTCTTTCAAAGTTTTTTCAAATAAATTAATATAATGATGCAATGACTTCATAAGCTTCACTTATAACCCTGCATAACAATTATATAATTTTCCAATTTCTAATAAAGATTTAAAATAATATATATATTCAAATTTAGGAGGATGTATATGAAAGCTATCGTTGTAACTTCGTTCGGTGGTCCTGAAGTGATGAAATATACAGATGTGGAGATGCCGGCTATTTCAGACAATCAAGTTTTAATTCGTGTTGTTGCTACTAGTGTTAATTTCGCCGATATTAAATCACGCTATGGCAAAAAAGGAAACAAAGCATTACCTTTTATTCCGGGTATAGATGTAGCTGGTATTGTAGAACACGTAGGTTCTCAAGTGAAAAATATTCATTCTGGACAACGTGTCATCGCTTTCCCTCAAAACGGATCTTACGCAGAATACGTTGTCGCAAACGAAAATCTTACTTTCGTTTTACCTGATGAAGTCGATTTTCAAGCTGCAGCTGCCTGCCCTATCGTATCTTTTACAAGCTACAATTTACTTGCAAATGTTGCAAGACTACAAAAAGATGAAACAGTTCTAATCCATGCAGCTGCTGGTGGAATTGGTACTACAGCGATTCCACTTGCAAAACTATTAGGGGCTAAAAAAGTTATCGGTACTGTTGGAAATGAAGCAAAAAGAAAAATTGCTTTAGATGCTGGCGCTGATTATGTTATTTGTCATCAAGATGAAGATTTTGTAGAGAGGATAAATCAACTTACAGACGGAGAAGGCGTTAATATTATTTTAGATTCTATTTCTGGTACTGTGTCCGAAAGAAGTTTAGAATGCCTTGCTTATTACGGTCGTCTCGTCCATTTCGGCAATGCTAGCGGAGAAGTTGGTAGTTTTCAAACGAAAGATTTACACGCAAGTTGCCGTTCTATACTCGGTTTCAGCTTTGGCACTACACGGAAAAAACGTCCTGAATTGCTTCAAGAAACTGCGAATCAAGTTTTCCGTTATTTACGCGATGGAAGTTTACAAATTAAAGCTACGAAATCTTTTCCTCTTCAAGATGCAGGGAAAGCACATGAATGGGTCGAAAGTAGACAAAGTACAGGGAAAGTAATACTCCACGTTCAGACAGCTCCCTAAAATGAATACATGAAATAGAGGTGTTATTCATGGGATCACGAATTATGCATATCATTATCGCGAGCGGTATTGCAGAGAAACTATCTATTCAAGATAAAACTTCTTTCTTACTTGGTGGTGTAGCTCCTGATGCTGTTCATTCAAAAAAAGAAAAAGGAACTTCACATTTTTACGCTGGTACAACGAAGAACTATACGAGAAGAATAGATTATGATTCATTTATTCATAAATACGAAGATCATCTGGATTCCCCTTATATTTTAGGTTATTATACCCACCTCATTGCCGATGATAATTGGCTAAGCGGCTTTTTTCTACCTTGGCTTAAAAACAGAATAGAAAACGACGAAACTATCGCACCTATGTACTATAACGATTTTAAATTATTGAACGCACAATTGTTGCATCATTACGATAAAGAACAGCAGCTCTTCGCCCTACTTAATCAAGAGGCTAACATTGTGAATATAGAGGAGATTTCTAGAAAGAATGTTTTAGCTTTTCGGCAATATATTTTTGAAGATATGCTATATCCTGAGCAACACTTGCACGAAAACTTACAAGTGTTTTCATTTGATCAAATCGTTGGTTATATTGAGACTGCAATTGAAAAAGGAACATTTTTTATAGAACAACTCGTTAATAAAAAATTGACTTCAAATATTTAATCCCCCTCATTATTTACGAGGGGGATTTTCACATAACTATATAATTATTTATTTTTTCCCATTACTGCAAAGTAATTCCCTTCACTATCAGCAAAGTTAAACAATTTACCAGTAGGCATAGTTACCATTTCGCCAACAGTAACATTTTTATTTGTTAGCTCTTTATATAATTGATCAAGATTTTCTGAGAAGAACATTAAGGACGGTGTACCAAGATTTAATTCTGGGCTCATTTTCGAAATAACTTCTTTATTATGTAGTATAATACTCGTTTCTGCACCCTTAGTCGGAGCGATTTCAATCCATTTCATTCCTTGCTTGTTATCTTCCTCTGCAACTACATGAAATCCTACTTTTTCCGTCCAAAAATTTACTGCCTCATCTTGATTATTTACGTATAACATAATTTGTCCAACTTTATGGATCATTTGTTTTCCCCCTAATGGTTTTTCTATGTAGGTTTCTACAAGTGCTATTGTTATTCCTTTTGAGTTTATATGTACCTCTTCACAAAATTTATCGACTGATTCATCCCGTCAAGTTCGTTAAAATAATCATTTCTTTCAATCATGTAATAACCGTAGAATCCGATTTCATCTAATGCCTTGAAGAATATATTGAAATCTACTTCACCGTTTCCTGCTGCGACTTCTATATACTTACTTGAACTATCGCTTTTCAATTCTTTACAGTCTTTAATATGCGTTTGTACTATATAATCTTTTAATAGGAATAAACTTTCTATCGGATTTTCATTTACATCACTTATTAAATTCGCTGGGTCAAAGTTAACTGCTAGTCCTTTTGAGTTTATATTTTCTAAAAATCTTTTTAACACTATTGCTTTTTCAGAACCCGTCTCAATAGCAAAGACTCCCCCTAATTTTAATGATAAATCCCCTATCTCAAAACAAGCCCTTTGCATCTTTTCATATCGCTCGCTCTTTTCAACATCTGGAATCTTTCCAATGTGAGCCGTTATTATGTTTGCTCCTAATTCTAATCCCTTATCAGCAACACGTTTCAACTGCTCTATTACACTTTCATCTTCCGCCCCTACAATTCCACTTTCTCCAAAACTAATTGCTAATGATGGGACTTTAATCCCATTAAAAGATAAGCTATCCTTTAAAGTAATCCATTCTAACTTTGAAATATTAGCTAAATTGAAATTCTCATTCATAGCATATAGTTGAATATATTCTAAATCCCATTCTCTCGCCTTTCTTATTCCTTCGTTTACTTCAATATGTTTCGTATTTAAAAACATTCCTAATTTCCTAGCCATACATGTACCTTCTTTTTATTATTTCGTATCATGTTAATATTCGACTCTTTTTATGTTACTTCCTTGTACAAACTAAACTAGAAATGCTACACCTTTATCAATATTCCCTGTAGAATCGTTAATATTTTTAAAGTTACGATAGATGAAATTTTAATAGTCGTTAATAAAATTCCATCTATTATTCCACAAAAAAAGACGTAACTACAAATAGTTACGCCTTTCTCTTTATTTATCTAGGTTTTTTCTTACCAGTAAAAGCTGGTTTCTTTTTCTTTGGTGCTGGTGGTTTCGATTCTACAAATGTTCCTTTGAACATTTCTTGTTTCGTAAACACGATACCTAATTTTTTCGCAAATTGAAGTAATTTACGCTCTTCTTGTTCTGTTACAAGAGAAACAACTGTTCCTTCTTTGCCCATACGTCCAGTACGTCCTGAGCGGTGAATATATTGGTCTACTGTGTCTGGTAACTCTAAGTGGATTACGTGTGTTAAATCATCTATATCTAATCCACGTGCTGCAATATCAGTAGCAAGTAATATTTCTAATTTCCCGCTACGGAACGCGCGCATCGTTACTTCACGCTCTTGTTTGCTTGCCTCTGCATGAAGTGCTGCTGCTTTCATTTTACGGAACTTCAGTTTTTGAGTAATTTCATCTAAACGGAATGGATCATTTAAGAAGGCGACTGCTTTTACATTTCCCATATGCATAACTCTTCTAATATAATCATTTTTTTCACGACGCTCACAAACGATATACGTATGTTCAACTAGGCTCTGTGCCTCTGAACGTGTTACACGTACTAATTGTGGTTCAACTGTCAAATCACGTGCCGCATCTTCTGCAGCTTTTGTTATTGTCGCTGAGCAGAATACTAATTGACGATCGCGCATCGTTGATTTAATTACATCAAGTACAGCACCCATCATCTTTTGTTTTACAATTTGATCAAACTCATCAAATACAATCGTTTTCACTTCATGCATCTTTAATTTTTTCATACGAATCAATTCTAAAATACGTCCTGGTGAACCGACAATAACTCTCGGATGTTTCTTTAATTTTTCAACTTGGCGCTTAATATCCGCACCACCAATTAAAGACGCACCTGAAATATCAGTTCCCGCTGTAAACTTTTGAACCTCTTCATGAATTTGCATAACAAGTTCACGAGTTGGCGCTAAAATTACAACTTGCGGTTGTTTAACTTCAGGATTAATTTTATGTAAAAGTGGTAATAAGTACGCTAATGTTTTTCCTGTTCCAGTTGGAGATTCAGCAATAACGTCTTGTCCTTCTAAAATAGTTGGAATCGCTTGTTTTTGAATTTCAGTAAATTCTTTAAAACCAGCCTTCTCCCAAGCTTGTTGTAAAAATGGTTGCATATCTTTTATCATTTGTTTTTCTCCTTTATCTCTATTTTTGAAGAAAATGTTGTATTGTTCGCACCGTTTCTATCATGTGTGAAATAACAGCTATTAAATCATCAACATGGTCTTCTGTAATCGATTTTTGAAATAGAACCTCTACCTTATTATGATATGAAATCGCTTGCTTATTATATTCGTATGAAATTTTTTGCGTAATCATTCGCTCTTTTCCCCATATAGAATGCAATAAAGTTTCAATTTCTTCGCATCCTATCTCTGGTTGCTCCATTTCGAACGAAAATTCCAGCTTCATTTCACAACCTGGTATAAACTGAGGTACTTCTAATATTTCACCTGATAAATTCTTTGCATCAACAGATAGTGAAAATGTCGCCTCTACCATCGTTTTAAATGTTTCTGTTAGTTGAAATGAAATACTATACATACGACTTAATGAAGCAAGGTCCATCACATCTTTTCGATCCGTTACGAGAATATCACCGTGTAAATCGAAATCATAGACAGCTCCTTCCACAATTACCTTTAAATTTTCAAAAGCAGTTGGATCAAACATAATTTCCTCCAAAAAACAGGCGCCTTTCGATGGAAAGGCGCCACTTGATGTATATATAGTTTACAGATAAACGAGATGAATTACAACCTTTTAGAATAAACCTACTGCTTTTCCATCTTCATTTACATCCATTTGTAGTGCTGCTGGTTGTTTAGGAAGGCCTGGCATTGTTAACATTGTTCCTGTTAACGCAACGATAAACCCTGCACCGATAGATGGTTTTAATTCACGAATTGTAACGATAAAGTCAGATGGGCGACCTAATTTTGTTGCATCATCCGAAAGAGAGTATTGTGTTTTTGCCATACAAATCGGTAGGTTACTCCAGCCTTCTCCCTCATATTGAGCTAATTGCTTACGTGCTTTCGGAGCAAATTCAATATCTTTTGCGCCGTACACTTTTTGAGCAATTGTACGGATTTTTTCTTCTAATGGTAATTCTAATTCATAAAGTGGTGCGTAGTTGTTTTCACCTTTTTCAATTTCTTTTAACACTTTCTCAGCAAGGTCAACTCCGCCTTGGCCACCTTTCTCCCAAACTTCCGTTAAGGATACTGCATAGCCACGCTCATTGCACCATTCTTGTAAGTATGCAACTTCTGCATCTGTATCAGTAATGAATTTGTTAATGGCAATTACGAAAGGAACACCGAAGCTTTGAATTGTTTCAACATGCTTCTGTAAGTTCTCCATACCTTTTGCTAACGCATCTACATTTTCTTCTTTTAATTGATCTCTCGCCACACCACCGTGCATTTTAAGCGCACGAATAGTCGCAACAATAACTACCGCTTCTGGTTTAATACCAGCTGCACGTGCTTTAATATCTAAAAACTTCTCGGCACCTAAATCTGCACCGAATCCAGCTTCTGTAATAACATAATCACCTAATTTTGCTGCCATTGTCGTAGCGATAACACTGTTACAACCGTGAGCGATATTCGCAAATGGTCCGCCATGAATGATAGCTGGTGTATTTTCTAATGTTTGTACTAAGTTCGGTTTTAATGCATCTTTTAATAGAAGCGTTAACGCACCTTCTACGCCTAAATCTTTAACTGTTACAGGTTGATTTGAAAAATTATAAGCGACAACAATGTGAGATAGACGAGCTTTTAAATCTTGAATATCTGTTGCAAGGCAGAATACGGCCATAATTTCAGATGCTACTGTAATATCAAAACCGTCTTCACGCGGTACGCCTTGAACCGGTCCACCAAGGCCAATTACTACGTTACGAAGGGCACGATCATTTAAGTCAACACAGCGTTTCCAAACGATTTTACGCGTATCAATTCCAAGTGTGTTTCCTTGTTGGATATGATTATCAATGAACGCCGCTAATGCGTTATTGGCAGTTGTAATCGCATGAATATCTCCAGTAAAGTGAAGGTTAATATCTTCCATTGGTACTACTTGAGAATAACCGCCACCTGCTGCTCCGCCTTTTAATCCCATTGTTGGTCCAAGAGATGGTTCGCGAAGTGCAATTACTGTTTTCTTACCAATTTTATTAAAAGCTTGACCTAAACCAACTGTTACTGTTGATTTACCTTCTCCTGCTGGAGTTGGGTTAACTGCTGTTACTAAAACAACTTTACCGTCTTTCTCACCTTGTAAACGCTTAAAAATATCAAGAGATAACTTGCCTTTATAGTGTCCGTATGGCTCTAGTTCTTCTTCTAAAATATTTAAATCAGCTGCAATTTCTTGAATCTTCTTCATACTTGCTTCTTGTGCGATTTCAATATCAGATTTAACTGTTGTAGTAGTTGTCATGTACCCTAGTCCCCCTTTAATTGATTCTGATGATATTGTATCAGTTTTTTGTATTTTCTGCACTTATTTACCTCCTAAAATCCTTCAATTTTGTCATACGTTTTTTAACATAAATACCCATAAAAATGTTAACGCTTGTTGTAACTCTGTAGGTAGCTGACCTAACATCTTCTCATTTACTCCGCGCTTATATACGCCGGTACCATCTACAACTTCAAATCCTTGTTCTTTTGCTAACTGTTCAAATTCCCAAGGCATCATCGTATTGCAAACAACGTCTTTGCCATATAGGCGCGGATAACTGTTCTCTCTCGGTTTTGCTGTCGGTCCTAAAATTGCAATACATGCGTATCCATCTTTCTTTAAAACACGCTTTATTTCATTTAATGCTCGCAACGGCTCCTCGGTCCATTCTAAAGAATTAATTGCCATAATTGCTTCAAATTTCTCATTTTCAAATGGTAATGAAGAAAGATCACCTTTTATAAAAGATAAGTTTGGGCCTTCTCCGCGCTCCTTACCCTTTTGAATCATAACTTCCGATAAGTCCACCCCAACCGCTTTGTACCCAGTAAGACTTAATTTATATGTACCATACCCATCACCACAGCCAACATCTAACACTTGTACTTCCTTTTCCACGTACTGCTCAAAAAATGGAATGATTGTACTCCTGCTCCCGCTATCCCACATTTCTTGACTATTTTGATTCCAAAACTCTGCATTGTTATCCCATTTTTTCTCTGCCGATTCATGCCAATTAAACTTCGCCATACACTCCCCTACCTTCACGTATTATCATTCATTTCATTCTACATCATGTTCCAAAATCCCTGTTTATCTTCATAAGGAGATAAAGTGAAACTTTAATCAGTGGGGGTGTTTGTTCGTCCGCCACTGATTATTATTTGAACCAATCGGGCTTTTACGGGCAGCCCGACTCCCATCTAACTTCTTTGCTCCAGCCGAATTTTGAGGTGGGGGTCTTACTGCACGGCAAATAGCGGGATAAACAGGATAACAACGGAATCTATTTTCTCCAATTTTTGCTTTACTTGGGTTTAACTCATACTCATGTTCTGCTTCTTATGAAAGATACTATAGATACACCCAATTGAAAGAGAGGGATGTACATGCGAAGAAAGAGAAATCATCATTTTAAAAGTGGTGAAAAAAACGAAGAGTATGCAGCTGAAATATCTCCAGCTGGCATTCCGATTAGACATGAGCGCAAAGAAATTGCAAATGAAATAGAAGGTACAAACACCGGTGCAATGATAGGCTATGTCGCATTATTTCTTTCGTTATTCTCCATTGCTTTTTATCCTGTTACACTCGGCTCCCTTGCTATTTTAGTTGGCTTGTTAGCTGTCAATTTTGGGGCGAGAACACTTGGATATACCGCAATTGGTTTTGGCAGTTTTTCTGTTTTATTCACTTTACTATATCCGCTTGCTTTATCAGCATTTTAAAAAAAACACACCAAGTTATACTTGGTGTGTTCATTCATGATACAACATGATATGACCGCATCCACAACAATGCTTCGCTGTAATTTCTTGAAAAACCGGATAATTTTCTTCATCCCTATGCTCAATAAACACCTTTTCAAATCGGTACATGTTTGGCGCATATGCCCAATCTTGTTTCGTACGTGCATATAATGTTGAAGAAAAAAACTCCTCACCACCACAAACGATACATCCCTTCTTCATCAATACCCCTCCTATGCTTGTCTTACTTCATCTATATGAACATAAGCATAAAAAAAAGACCTTCTATTACTAGAAAGTCTTCTCTGAAACAAAAAGAAATGTACCGAATATACCTACTCCGCTATATTCTTTCATAACACCAGCTTCTGTTTTATACGTTTGCTTTACAGTCATAAAGAAAACACCATTTCGTGCATCAATACTTTCAAACTGTAATTTCTCTTTTTTTTCATCTACATTTTGCGTGCATTCAAAGCTACTCTCGTCACATTTTAATGCATACTTATCCTCTAAATACAATTTAAAATCTGATTCTTTCGGACAAGTTATAAGTAATATTGCCACGAGAATAATACTTACAATACCCACAATTGTATAATATTTCTTCATTTGTTCTCCTTTCAAAAGACAAGAAAACTTGACTTCATGCGCCAAGTTTTCTTAGTCTACAACCCATTGCCACTCTTGTTCTTTCTTATCAAAAATGAGCCAACCCGTTTCTGTTGCTTCCGCTTTCAATTCATCGATATTATCTAGTACCTCATCCGTACTTTCGAATGATCCTACTACATATACCGGAATTTCAAGACCTCTTCTCGACTCAATTTTCCCCGCTAAATCAATGTATAACCCATCTTCCATTAACGGCATAAGCCCAAGGATAACTTCCTTTGAAATTGCTGGGAAAATTTTTGATTTTTGGAAGAAAGTAAAACGTTTCTTTCCAAGCGAACCGAGTTTATATGGAATCACTTTACTCAGCATTCCTACAAAATCACCGATTCTACGGTAATACACTTTGTTGTACCAACCGTCATCATGTGAAAAATAAACGAATCTATTCTTCAACAATGGGAAGAACGTTCTTCCAAGTGGTTCTTTTTTGTGAGCCAAATATAATAATTCTGCAATTTCTTTTGGCTCTAACTCATCTAAATCGCTTGCATCATCGAAATCTACCCAACAAAATTCATCAAATTCATCAATCTCTGCTTGAATGAGTTTATGTATGTTTTCTTCCTCAACATATTCAAATAAAGTATGATAATGAAAATCTGTCCACTCAAAATTATGCTTTAAAAGCAATACTTGATGAAGCGGTGAAGGGATGTTACTTGCAAACTCTTTAAACGTAATTCCAGATGTAATAAAACAATGACCCCGACGATTACCATTAATATATATCATATTGTTTACTTGGTCAGATCCTCCAGACAAAGCACCTAGCCACCTTCGTTTTATATGTTTCAATTCTATAGCATATTTTAACATGAAAAATTTTAGAAACATAGAAAAAACTTCAAAAACTATTTACAATTTCATGTGTTTTATTACATACTGATTACAAGAAAAAACGCCTGCTTATGAGCAGGCGTTTTTAAAGGATATCATCTGGGTTTTGAGGGTGATTATTTCCCTCTTTCTTTTCTTCTTTTTGGAACATCGATTGAATTTTATCAATTGTTTGCGGAGCTAATTCAATTATTTTTTCTGCTAAATGTGTCGCATTTTGTAGATGCAGAATATTTATCCCGTCTTTATTCACGACTAGAAATGCTACTGGTGTAATAGAAACACCACCCGCGCTACCGCCACCAAATGCAGGGTTACCGTTCGCTCTTTGTCCATCATTCGTCTGGAAGTCAGATCCTCCTGCTCCAAAACCGAACGCTACTTTAGAAACCGTTAACACTACACCACCGTCAGCCGTTTGAACAGGCTCCCCAACAATCGTATTTACATCGACCATTTCCTTCAAATTTTCCATTGCTGCTCTCATTAATCCTTGAATTGGATGATCCACCGTTCATAACCTCCTTTGTCATATCTTTCCTAGTTTTTCCGAAAGTTGGTGAACTAAACATAAAATTTTATATTGATTTCAAAAAACTTAAGTTGTAATATTTAGAAAAATAAAAAAAGAGGTCGATTCGTTATGATGAGAAAATTAACAAAGAAAGATCATAAACAAGTATTTTCTTTTCTAAAAGAAGAAGCAGCCCTTAACTTATTTATTATTGGGGATTTAGAAGCTTTCGGTTATGAAACAGACTTTCAAGAATTATGGGGCGTATTTAAAGAGAATGGAACATTAAAATCCATTTTACTTCGCTTTCACGATACATTTATACCGTATAGTAAAGAAGAGTTTGTGGTTACTGACTATGAGGCACTTCTTTCCGCATATAAGCCGCTTAAACTCTCTGGCAAGTCAACTATTGTAGAAAGATTTGAAACTGCTCCAAGTGTACAACTAGGCGCCAAAAATGAAATGTATTTTTGCGAATGTCTAAATGACAGCAACTTACCTAGCACACCAATTCATGGAACAATTAAACTTGCCTCACTCGATGATATAGAACGAATTATGAAATTACGAAGTGACATCGCTGAATTCCCGGCTGCTAATGAATCAGAAAAAATGTTAAGGCAAGCTATCGAAACAAATACAGGACGTACATACTATATTGAAAAAGACGGTGCAATCATCGCATCCGCCTCTACATCCGCTGAAAATTCATTATCGGCTATGGTTGTTGGAGTCTGTACACATCCGAATCATCGCGGGAATGGATATGCTTCGCTCATATTACAGAAAATGATTCAAGACTTTACGAAAGAAGGCCGAACGCTTTGCTTATTTTATAACAATCCAGCTGCTGGACGAATTTATAAACGTTTAGGGTTTAAAGATATTGGGATGTGGACGATGTATCGATAATAAAAAGCCGATTTGAAATCGGCTTTTATACATATTCTGCTATTCCAGCTTGAAAGGCTTTTTTATCATTATTCAGGACACCAAATAATGCTTCTTGAAGAGCAAATGTACTTTTGTAAAAATACATTCTTTCCTTTACTGCTTCTAAATTAGGATAATGAACCGAAAAGAGTTGTAAAAACTCCTCTCCATAACTAGCTAATATCCCCGCAAAGTCATAAGCAGGATCTCCCATGCTCGCACCACCAAAATCTATAACTCCTGAAATATCCCGCTTTGTTGCACTATATAAGATGTTTGTCATGCCAAAATCCCCATGAACAAGACTAGGGGTAAAGTTAAAGTGACTAGATTCATTTAAATATAACTCAAATGATTTTGAGATCTCTTTTCTCGCTTCAGTTCTCATGAATGGATAAACATGTTCTTGTAATTTGCTATATAAACTATTTATTTCTGAATACATATCAGTACCATCATATTGCATAATACCTTCAAATGTAGATAACGGAATTTCGTGTAACTCTTTTAAAAATCCCGCTAATGTGCACGCAAGTTTCTGTATTTGTTTTTCATCATTTATTTCTGTAAAAATGTCTTTCCAAAACGGTTCTCCCTCAATCATTTCATATCCTGTAAATACTTTCCCTGGCACTTCATCTTGAAATCTTTGATAACATGGATTGGGAATATGGAGCGTAATGAAGGGTCTTATTTTCTCTAACAGCTTTGTTTCTACTCGAAGTTTCTGAATACCTTTTTCATATTTCGGAAAACGAAATACTATATTATCATTTACAATTAATACATCATTATTTTGACCTATTTCATTTACATAAACCGATTTTATTTGTAATTGAGGATATATCCTTTGTAAATACGCAACATACTCATTTTCTTTTCTCATTCTTTCTCTTCTCCCGTTCAGGCTATTGTACTTACTTCAAAGTCATAATTACCTGTCTTTCAACAAACCCAAGTTCTTCGTACATCTCTTTCGCAAAATTCCCAGCAAATACATTTAAGCGAATTTCTGAATACTTCTCCTTCAATTCCTTAATACCGGCCTCCATCAATTCTCGTGATAATCCTCTCCCGCGATATTCTGGGAATACGTACAGCTCATATATAAATCCAAGTTTTTCACGAGAAAAATAGTCTGTGTTTTCCCCTATTAATATCCATCCCATTACTTTATTTTCTTCTTTAATGACTAAATAATATGCCCCTTTTTCTATTATTGGCTTTGTAATTTCAATCGCTTTCTCTTTACTTAACTGACAATTCCCTCTCGTCCCTTCAAAAAGCGCTTGAGCTGCATAATGTAATATTTCTTTTGTATCTTCTCGATTCGCCTTTACTATCATTTTTCACAACTCCCCCTCACTAATAGGCATTAATATGACTTGTTCAAGATTCTCCGACTCCATAACAATTGCCATCAAGCCCTTTTCCGTACTCGTCTCATGAGACTCACCCTTCTCCCAAAACACAGCTTGTCCAGCTTCTACCTTCACTTTTTCTTTATTTGCTCCACACACATATCCTTCACCATCCACAATAAGAAGCAGTTGAGATACAACTGCTTCATGATATCCGATAATTCCATTCTCTTGTAAATGCATGGCACCGATATGTATATTCCCTTGATGATTTAATATTTTTGCCATTATGAAATTAGATTGAAATGCTGATATGTGTTTCCCAACTTCTGCACTGAAATCAAATATTTTCATTCCTGCTCCTCCCTATATGTATAAAACCATCCTTACTGTCTGCATCAAATGTCCTTCAAAATCTTCTTCAAATTGCTCTAATTCGGCAAAACCCTTCGCTTCATAAAAGCGCTTTCCTTTTTCGTTTGCTGCTTCTACATGAATGTACATTTTTCGAATTCCGTTTAATGCTGAAATTCCTTTTTGTAATAAAGCACTTCCTATCCCTTTTCCTTGCTGATCTGGTAACAAATAAATCGCACCTAATTCTGCTTCATTTTGCAGTCTAACAGGTGAAAAATTCGCAAATCCAATTACTTCTCCCTCTTCTTCTGCAACGAATAAATGTGTATTTTTAAGACGATATTTCATTTTTTCATCAGAATATGCTTCCTCTAAAAAACTATCTTGAATCTCTCTCGGAATAATTCCTTCGTAAGTATCATGCCAAGCTATTTTTGCTACGTTTTGTACAGCATGAATATCTTCTTGCTTCATTTCTCTAATTACATATGTCATCTCGATGTCTCCATTCTCATTAAATTATATTCTGCTAATATACTAGAAGAAATGGCAAAACCATTTTCATAATTTACCTTAATTAATTTTAACTTCTCAATCGAAGCTATTGTAACATCAAATTTTCCATATATATATTCCATTACACTTAAAAATTGATTTGAATTTAACCCATTAGAAATCGTGCAATGCGGAACCCATTTTCCTGGCACGTAATATGAATTCGAATTATCATGAAAAGTTTTGAAATAATCATGATAAGAATGATGAAGTCTTAATAATTCATCGGTAATGGTCGGTGCTAGAAAGATAGTTCCGTTAGTAGGAAAAGTTCCAACAGAAGGAAAAGTTACAGTGGAGATGTTCTCTTGAAAAGCTACAAACTCCTCTAATCTCTTCGTATATAAATTAACATCTAACTCCTTATAATCAGCCAATGTTATATGTGGTTCTACTCCGGCTAGTTCATTTGTTTCAATTATATTCGTTAATTCATTTTGCAATTCTCTAACTTTATTAGTAAACACACAATCAAATGTAGCAATGATAGCGTACATGCTTCCTCACCCCTTCGTTACACGTAGCGCTTCCCATTCTTCACGAATCATTCCCATTCGAATAGAATCATAGTATATCCCGTTATAATATCGGCATTTTCGCATTCTTCCTTCTAAGCTCATTCCTATTTTCTCTGCTACTTTCATCATTCTTTCATTGCCAGACCAAGTTGTAAGCCCTACTCTACCAATCTCCATATTTTCAAATAGTAAGTCCCTATATAATGTTAATGCTTCTGTACCATATCCACCATTCCAGTATGCTGGGTCATAAATTACGATTCCCATTTCTAACCAACGCGTCGGTTTATGCTCCCAATAAAATCCGACTGTCCCTATAATTTGGCCGTTATTTTCTATAATTAAATTTGACAGTGGTTCTTCTTTTAAACGAGCTTGCATCTTCTCTTTATAAGATGGGTATTCTTGCATTGAGAAAGGGAAATATGGCGCATCCCATTTCTTCCATTCTGGATTCTCTTCTTTAAATACGAGATTCCATAATGTTTTTATATCTGATTCTTCTATTGTACGAATTGTAACTTTGTTCCCCTTTAATATAACGTTTTGCATAATTTCCTCCTACATTCCTCTTTATTTCATATACAATTATAATATTTTTTCAGAAAAATCAAAACAAATATCGTTAATTGTATTGTATAATTTTGTTATAAAATACGAATTATTTATGTAAATTAGCCAATTTTTTCGAGTTTAATCTAGAAACGGAACTTCGGAAAAAATTAGATGAAGTACGAACTCGTAGCATAGTTAATAAAAAATAGGAGGTTATACCCCTCCTATTTTAGCTAAATATTGTATTCCCCTTCTTTTCTACCTCAAGTAGAATTCCTTTCTCAATCCAGCCTTCTACACCATCTTTTTTAATTAAATCATATCCCATGCAGCTATCATCAATTAAAGAAACTGTATCCCCTTTTCTAATACTGATTTGCGCACAAGAAATATCCGTTTTCACTGTATACTCACCTGATTCAAGTTGCTTTATATACTCGTTTTTCACATGAAGCAGTTCATTTGTTTCTATTTGTTTACATATAGTAAAATCTTTCATTCTCTCCACAGGCTCTATGTAATAATACGGATATGTAACCCCGCCATGCATTTCTGAATCCGCATTAAAATCTGCCATTACTTTATACTCTGGAAAATAGTCTACATGTGTATAAGAAAACGTATCACCTGAAGTTGTCCTCTGAATAATAAATGCGTTTAATTGCCCTGCTTCTTTAATCGCATTACCACCATCAATCGCAATAATTTTTTTCTCCTTATCAATAACTGGATTGTTAGACGGCGCCTCTTTGGAATAGTTCACAACAGGCCAATGTCCAACAATTACGTACTTATCCGCTCTATGTGACTTATTAAAAAACTCTGGCATTGCAATTGCATTTTTCCTGTCTGTTTGTCTCCAATTCTCTCTATCTTCAAGACCAGCATGTACAAAGATATAATCTTCTGTTTCAATCGCTGTCGGCAATTCTGTTAGCCACTTTATTTCTTTTGAAAAATGGCTCATCAATATGTTTTTCACTTCACGAATATCACTTTCTTCATTAACTGTAATGTTCAATTTCCCTAGCCATTCATTAAAAATTGTATTTTTTCGCGTACATAAATAATTTATTAGCGCAGGATTTTCATTTACAAGCGCTTCAACTACAACTTCACAATTCCCTTCAACTACATAAACATTTGGCTTGCTAACTACTAAATCCATGACGTAGTTTACTACGCCGATGCTATCGTTCCCCTTCTCACAAAGGTCGCCATTTATAATTAAATAATCATCATCTTTAAAATTAACTTTATGTAATAATTCCTTTAAAAGATTTAATTCGCCATGAATATCAGATATTACGATAATCCTTACACCTTTTGGGATTAATAGTTTCTGAATTTTTTCCAAGTATAAACTCCCCTAACCTTCTTTTAATTCAATATTATCGTCTCAATTATAAAGAGACTATTCGACAAAATAAGTAATTAACCCTCCTCATTCTTCAATTCTAAATTAAAAGGGGTTCCATATGTTCTCACACATAGAACCCCCTTACTATTATAATTCTTTATAAAAAGAATAGCTTACCTTATTATAGCCTTCTCTTTCATAAAAACGATGGGCATCAACTCTTGGAAACGCTGATGTAAGAACGATAGAACTGCACCCTTTTTCTTCCCCCCATTTTTCTACATATGACAGAAGAACTTTACCATATCCTTTCGATCTGTGAGCTTCCGCAGTTACAAGGTCATATACGAAAACATGTTTCTCATTATAAAAGTTCGTACAAATTGCTACACCAGCTAGACTAACAACTTCATCATCTTCATTCTGTAACGAAAGTAGTTTATAATTTTCTTCTTTCATTTTTTGAAATAAAGAACTTGCTTCTTCTCTTGAAAGTTTCGTTCGTAATTGCTGTAATACGGGGAATACATCATGTAAATCAGCTTCTGTTACTACTTCTCTAATATTCATTATGATTCTCTCCTTACTATTTATAAAATTTTCTAAATGTTATATCATTATTATAAAAAGTAACTGCCCCTCACTTAAGTGACAGTTCGATTATTTTTTATATGGCCAGTTTTTAAAGGAGAATTCATAAAATGGATCTTACTATCCCATTGCAATTAGAAAGTAAAACACCAATTTATTTACAAATTTACGAATATATGAAACGAGAAATCTCTCAGGGATCACTGCCTGCCGGTACACGCCTTCCTTCTCATAGAAATTTAGCGGTACAACTTAATGTTAGTCGTATTACTGTTGAATCTGCTTATCAACAATTACTAGCTGAAGGTTATGTAGAAAGTAAACCGAAACGTGGGATTTTTGTTGTAGAAGTTGATATTGATGTCATTCAAAATAAACAACAAGTTGTGTCAAACAGCGCTAACAATATAAAAAAAGAACAATATGACTATGATTGTAGCCAAGGGCTGATTGATCAAAAAGCTTTTCCAATTACAAACTGGAAAAGAGCATTACAAGAAACTTTATTCCAGTATGAAAATGAATTATTTGCTAGAGAAGATCCTCAAGGTGAGTTCGTTCTACGAGCGCATATTTCAAAATATTTATACCATGCACGCGGGGTACATTCTTCACCTGATCAAATTATTATCGGAGCCGGTACGCAGCCTCTTCTTTGGCTACTACTTCAACTGCTTGGTCCAAAAAAAGAATACGGAATCGAAAACCCTGGATTTCACCGTATAACTGCCATGATTCAAAGTTCTGGTCTTCCTGTTCACCCTATTTCATTAGACGATAAAGGGATTCGTATTTCAGCTTTACTTGAATCACGTTCCAATGTAGCATACGTCACTCCATCACACCAATTTCCTCTTGGAATGATTATGACATTATCTAGAAGGCTCGAATTATTAAAATGGGCCAATGATTGCGGAGGATATATTATTGAAGATGATTATGACGGAGAATTTCGTTATGTAGGAAAACCTATTCCCTCTTTACAAGGACTAGATTCAAATGAACGCGTTATTTATATGGGAACTTTCTCGAAATCCTTCTTACCTTCTTTGCGAATGGGGTATATCGTTTTACCAACTCACCTATTAAAAATCTATACAGAGCTGGAAGGTAAGTTTAAACAAACTGTTTCCACAATACAGCAACTCGCTTTTGCAACCTTTATTCACAATGGTGATTGGGAGCGCCATTTGAACCGTAGTCGTACGTTATATAAAAGAAAGCACACATTACTAGTTAAATCTATCAAAAATGAAATGGGATCTCGTGTTCAAATACTTGGCGAACAGTCTGGACTGCATATCGTACTTCATGTTCATAATGGTATGAACGAACAAGAACTTATTCATACTGCTGCAAAACAACGAATCAAATTATACCCACTCTCTACATATGATTCTGTACATAATTTAAGAGAGGCGTCATATGTACTACTCGGTTTCGGCAGCATTCCCGAAGATAGTATCGAAATTGTAGTCAAATTACTAAAGGAAGCCTGGTTCCCTAAGTAAAATAACTCCACATAAGTTATACTTATGTGGAGTTATTTTACACACTATTTTTCTGATACGTCTCCTGATCGAGCAGTCCTTCCTGGACGCTTTACACCAGTTGTTTCTGTTGAATAAGAAGCTTCAATTATAGCACTTGGATCTACAGAGAGAACGAGATCTTTCATTTTTGGATAAATGAAACGGTTTGTAATACAATAAATAATTCTCTGGTGCTCTCCTAAAAAACCACCTTCTCCATGTAGATACGTAACAGACAGTTGCAATTCTTTCATAAGCAGTTCGCCAATTTCTTTATTTTTATTCGAAATAATCATGACGCTCTTCCCTTGATTAATACCGTCTAATATGAAATCAATCATTTTCGTAACAATATAGAAAATTGCTAATGAAAACATCGCTTGCTCAATTGAAAATAAAATAGCAACAAATACAAAAATAACCGCATTTACAGCAAGTAAAAATGTACTAATTGGTACTTTAAAATACTTATTCATCCAAACCGCTAACATTTCTGATCCGTCAATTGCTCCGCCCATTTTTACAACAATCCCAACACCAACACCAAATAGAACTCCTCCATAAAGTACAATTAATAATTCCGAAGTTGTAATTGCTGGAAATGGTTTTAAATAAATCAATCCGAGTGTTGTAACAACATTTGCATAAGACGTACGGATAAAGAACTTCTTACCCATTACTTTTGCAGTAAATAGTAAAATTGGGATATTAAGTCCTAAAAATACTCCATAAAGCGGTAATCCAGCAACTTTATTTGCCATAATAGCAATCGCAGTTACCCCACCGTCTACTAGGCCATTAGGCGCTAAAATAAGTTCTAGTGAGCCCGCTACAATAATGGATCCAATTGTTAATAATACGTATTCGAATAATTTTTTCATTCATTACCCCCAAAACTTATGTATTTTCTTAGTATTATTTTAACGTAATTTTACTACTAATTCAAAGATATGAGTTTATATACACAAAAGTTTCACCTTTACAGTGATTTTTTATGTAATTTATTTATAGAAACACACTTACATATTACAGTAAGTGTGCTCCAAACATTTATTTAAGTTTTGAGTACGAATTCATTTTCATTTTTAATATTTCATCAACTGCCCTATTATACCCACCAGCATTTCGAAGTGACTCTCCAACTCTACGACTATTTTCCTTAAACGTTACATCATACGTTACTTTCTCTACAGCTTCACGTAACGATTCAGAAGTTAATTCTTTACGATTAAGCCTTATTCCAGCTCCTACTTCACTCACTCGCTTCGCAACTAAAGGCTGATCTCCTGTTACCGGAATTACAACTAATGGGACACCGTAATATAGTGCTTCACTTGAACTATTCATACCACCGTGTGTCACGAATACATCAGCATGCTGTAATACTTCTAATTGCGGCACATAATTAAACAACTTAAAGTTATTCGGAATGTTTTTAAATTGACTTATATTTATCTTCTTACCAACAACTAATATGACTGTCGCTTCTACATCTTTAAACGCTTCAAAACATTTTTCATATAGCTCAGGTTGTTCATTAAAAACTGTTCCCATAGAAATGAAAATCAATTTTTTATCTTTTAAATCTTCCATAGGAAAGCGCCCTACTTCTTTACGCGTAGCAATTGATGGACCGACAAACTTATACGATTCATCGAATACATCTGAACGCGGCTGATATTCCTTTGAAGTATATACAATAGTAATATCACCAGGATGATTCATAATATCATACATATTAATACATTTCATTCCATACTGCCTATTCCATTTTTCCATTCCCGCTAAACAAGATTGATATAATGGATTAGTTTCATCTACTTGTCTCGATTCTTGTTCATCATTAAAAGTAATGTACTGATTAAAAGCAAACGTTGTACAAGAAGAAACGCTAGGTAATTTTAAAACATTCGCTATAATACGTCCTACTGGAAAATGATTATCGTATATCAAGTAATCGTACTTTTCCCCTTTTGTTTCTTCTACAATTTGAGTAACAATACGCTCTGATGCTTCAATCATATGAGATAGCATCGTCAAAGGACTCCCACCTTCATTTACTCGTTCCATAATATTAATTTGAGAGAGGAAATTCTCAAACACTCGGAATTCTGCACCTGTTGCTTCAATCTTCTTTCTATAATCTTCAATACAATACGAAACAACTGTTTCCCCTCGCCGAATTAGCTCACTTACAATAGCTAAAGTCGGATTTATATGACCTTCTCCAGGGAAATTTATTACGAGTACATTTGCCATAATATTCTCTCCTATCTAATATAATCAATAGTTAATCATATTAATTAATTTAAAACTATTAAGTAATCTATTCTACTTCTTCATATTTTTCTCTTCATTTTATTATTGAGAAATATTTTTCATAACCTACATTATAACTCTTATAAAAGTAGACTTAACCTTTCATTTATTGAAAAATACGGGATTTACATTCAGGCATTTTTCAGATTTATCATCAGAAACATTATTTTGATAATTCATACAAAACTAGAAAAATATAATTTTCACACTGATTTCTCACCATAAATTTATTTAAGTTCTATGTTGTCCCCATCATTATCCACTTGGTACATATTCTGTTATATAATAAATTTATAGAATTTACAGAATAAGGAGTCCTTTCATGCTACAACAACTATTCATTTCACCTATTATATCTGTTCAAGCACTACATCCGGGCTATGAAGACCATGCAAGCGACGTGTTTCTTGTTAAAACAGAAACTGAAGAAGTTATTGTTCGTTCCTCAAAAATGACTGAAGAGCCCAACAATGATTTTTGGCGGGGATGTAAAAACCTTTTTGGAATTGATCCAAGGCATGTACATCATTTAGAAACAATACACGCATTATTGAAAAAGCATACTACCTTGCCCATCCCGACTATTTTGCAAAAACATGTTTTAAATGAGCGAGAATATGTAATCGTCGAAAAACTAACCGGAAATACGCTGCAATCATTTTTCGGACAACCTGATTCTATTTTATTCAGCCTTGGAAAAGGACTAGCAGAAATTCATTCGTTTCAAGCAAAGTTTATAGGAAACCCATCAAGTACTTTCCACATTCCACTAGCAGAATTTAAGTCTCACATATTAAAAGTCAGTAAAGATCTTGTAAATGGGTTCTATTCCGATAACGCGAGCATCCATAACGCATTTCATACTTTTGAATCACAGCTATCTTCCTTGCTTGCACCAAAGGAATCTACACTCGTTTTAATTGATATGGATCCTACTCAGTTTTTATCAGATGGTACAACTATTACGGGTTTAGTAGATACAGAAGCCTATGCAGTTGCTCCTCGAGAGTTTGATTTTATCGGCTTAGAATATGTATTTACAGAAAAAGAGGCTCGTGCTTTTAAACGAGGTTATGAGACCATTATGCCCATTCCTCGTCTTGATCAATGTAGACAGCCTTATCGTTATTTATATCGCTTATTATCTGTTCAAGGTAGTGTGGAGTTAGAAAAGTGGTTACGTCACCCATCTTATTTTTAAAACCGATTGCGAGGGATTATGAAATGAATATTGAACAAAAGAAATCTTTAACAGCAAACGAAATTCAGCAAATGAAAGATTTATCTCATATTTGCGGACAACACGATCAAATTGATTACTCGTCAGATTTACATGTCAATTTTTTAACTGCCCGTAATAAAGAAAAGATAAATGATTTTATATTTTATGATGGTACTCAATTAATTGGTGCATTAAGTATGTATGACTTTGAAAGACCGACAAAACTGGAGTTAATAGGGTTTGTTCATCCGAACTATAGGAAACAACATATAGGCACTACTCTTTTACAAACCGCAATGAAAGAAATACAAAAAAGAGAGGCAGATGAAGCCCTTCTTATAATTAATGGTGACTCTATTTCAGGGAAATCATTTGCAAAACAAATGAACCTTCCTTATTTATACAGTGAATACGGTATGGCGTTCAAAACAAACGAAGCACAAAAAACAATGAAAAATAATATTAATCTTACCGTTGCATCTTCTGAATTACTTCCTGATCTTATAGAAATCGCTAGTGAAGCTTTTGGAGATTCGGCAGCAAATACATCCACATGGTTACAAAAGATGATGAATTCATCTTCCCATCAAGTTTACAGTGCTCTTATCGATGAAAAAGTGATAGGAACGATTACAGTTACTGAGCAAGAGCAATCTACTACACTATCAGGATTCGCCGTTCATCCATCTTATCAAGGTAAAGGATATGGTAAAGATATTCTTAGTTATATGGTACATACACTTATTACAGAAGGAGTTTCAACAATTGAACTAGACGTCGAAACGAAAAATAACAATGCTTTAAAACTATATACACAATGTGGTTTTGAAATTATGACAAAGTATGATTATTATAGATTGTTGGAATAGGAGTGACTTTTCTATCGAGGAAGCATGTTATTTTAGAGACGAAATTATTACCTCTTTAAAATCTGTAGGATGTAACAATATACAACTACACGGTATAAATAGAACATTTTTCATTTGTCAAAAATAAAAAAACTGAATCATATCGATTCAGTTTTTTCTTATTTTTTTCTTAATATATTTACAACCGCAGTCGTTTCATCATTTTTTTTATAAACACGTGGAATTCTTCTATCCAACATGCATGTAACTTCATAATTAATTGTACCTAACATATCTGCTATTTCTTCCACCGCAATCTCTTCTTCACCTTGTTTGCCGTAGAATACAACTTCGTCTCCTACTTGTACTGGCATTGCATTTGTAACATCTAGCATAAGCTGATCCATACAAACACGGCCAATTACAGGTACTCGTACTCCGTTTATTAGTGCATGCCCTTTATTAGATAGCTGACGATTATAACCATCAGCATAACCAATCGGTACAGTTGCAATCCATTCTTCGCCCGTTGTTACATAAGTATTCCCATAGCTAACACCACGATTTTTCTTCGCATGTTTAACATGAGCTACTTTTGATTTTAAAGACAACGCTGGCTGTAAGGAAGCAACTGTATGATCCACTTCTCTTGAAGGATACATACCGTAAATTCCAATACCAACACGAACCATATTTTGAAATGTGTTACTAAGTTCCATTGATCCTGCACTGTTTGAACTATGAATATATGGAAAATGAATTCCTAATTCTTCCGCTGTATTTACAGCTTTCTCAAACAAACTTGTTTGCATATTTGTATAAGTTTTATCTATTTCATCAGCGGTAGAGTAATGTGTAAACATCCCTACTACTTCTACATATCGCATACGTTTTAACTCTTCAAAAAACGGTTTAACTTCTTCTTCCTGTAAACCAATACGGCTCATTCCTGTATCAATTTTCACATGAATTCGCACTTTCTTTTGAAGATGGTTTGCAACTTCATCTATACCTTGTAAATCTTCTACTCTATAAACAGTCATCATAACGTCATATTGAATTACATCTTCTACAGCTGCTACTGGTGTATATCCTAAAATTAAAATAGGTACAGTGATTCCAGCTTCTCTTAATTCAATTGCTTCATCTACAAATGCAACTGCAAGTTGGTTTATTCCTGCTTCAATAGCCGATTTCGCAACTTCAACTGCCCCATGACCATACCCATTCGCTTTTACAGCAGCCATCATTGCAATATTTTCATCATTCACACGTTTTTTAAATTCTTTTACATTATGTTTTACCGCATTTAAGTCAACTTCAACAATTGTATCTCTTCCATATTTCAAGCTCATTGGTCTAACTCCTAACTCAATAATTACATTCCATTCTATTTCACGTTTCATATGACCTTTTACAATATAATACTTTTCACTATGCTAGTCAAACTACTAGAATTTTCGGAATTTTGAGCATGATATAATACCCTTAAGAAACTATTATATACGGAGGTGAGAATAATTACAATGTTTGTTCCATCTGCATTGAATCAAGTTAAAATTGCTATCGATACTTCCATTCAAATACTGAACCAATATACTGAAAGTGATTTGAAAATAAAGCCGATTGAATCAAAGCGGTCATTATTTGAAATGTGCACACATCTTTCCCTTATTTTCCATGCTGATTTACTCATATTAAATGGTATTACGGAAAAAGACTTACATACCTTTTATATAGAACAAACATCAGAAACAATTACTCAAATACAGCAAACGATGATACAAGGGTACGATTTACTTTCTAAAACTTTTTTATCCTGTTCCAATGAAGAATTAGCGGAAATTATGACTGCTTATTGGGGTATTTCTTACTCTCGATTCGAATGGTTGCTTGAAATCGTTGCACATTTTTATCATCATCGCGGGCAAATTCATATTTTATTATGTGAGCATATTAAAGATCCTAACATACCTTTATTTCAATAAAGGTATATTAGACGACATTAAACTTTTTTAAGGCAAATAAAATACCACCTTCACTCGCCTTCTTTGTAACGAAATCTGCTCTTGTTTTTAACTCTTCTCCACCATTCTCCATCGCAATTCCTAGTCCTACATACTGTAACATCTCAATATCATTTCCACCGTCACCAAAAGCAATTGCTTCTGATTTACAAATTTTCAGATGTTCCAATACCTTTTGAATTGCAGTTAGTTTCGATACTTTATTATCTTCCAACACATTCATAACGTAACCATGAAAACGTTCAAACGTAAGCATTGGATATCTTTTCAAAAATTTTTGAGTTTCTGATTCATCAGCATACAGACATACACAATAAACCTCTTCTAACAAGTTTCTGACTTTGTCAGGATACTGCTCTAAATTTAACGTTTCGTTTAGTGCTCGTATTACACGTTCATCTTTCGAGGCAACACCATTCATAGCAAATTCTTCTGTAAAATAAGAAACACTATGACCATGTAATTCAGCGAAATTTGAAATATCATGAACAATTTCACTTGAAAGTACCGATTTATGTATAACTTCTTCCCTACATTTTATATGTGCACCATTCGCAGAAATAAACGTGTTTATGCCCAGCTCTTTAAATTGTGAACATAAGCTATATGGTCTCCCGGTTGTAACAACTACGTGAATTTCTTTATCTATTAACCTTTGTATCGCTTCTTTTGTGCTTTCATGCATACTTCTATCAATCTCACTTAAAAGAGTACCATCCACATCGAAAAATACAACTTTGTACATATCCTCTTACATTCCCTCTAAATGATTTGTATCATTTATAAAATGAATAGTTTTCTGTTTATCCGTAAGTTCAATCAAACTAATTCCCGTATCTCCAATTTTAAAATAATAGTCCATGCTAATTGGCATTTGGAAAAACGCTCGTAAAATACTATTTATTACACCACCGTGTGCAACAATTGCAATTCGGTCATATGTATTCTCTGTCACGATTTTAGAAAAAATCCCTTCTATTCTCATTCTAAATTCAATAAATGATTCCCCGTTTTCAAAACGATCATGAAGAAATTTTGGCTCTGGATATTTTTTCGCTTCTTCAAATGATAGCCCTGCTTGTACCCCATTATTAAACTCCATTAATTCTTCTTCTAGTTGAATTGGGCACCCAATTCCTCCTGCTAATGTTTCACCAGTTTCGCGGGCACGTTTTAATGTGCTTGCCCAAATGAAATCTGGCGGGAAATCTGCTTTCACTTTCTGTACAAGTCTTTGCACTTGCTGTCTTCCCTTTTCTGTTAATTCAAAGTCAGCTCGCCCTTCATGTACATTTAAAATATCAGCTTCTGATTCACCGTGGCGTATTAATATTATTTGCATATTTCCCCTACTTCCTCATTTAATATTCACAAGATTCCATTATATCACATTCTTACCTTTCCATAACAAAAAGGAACGGTTTCCCGTTCCTCACCCATTCACTTTCTCCGCATCGTTCCAATAATATTTACTAAACGCTTCCGTCAACACATCAATTGTGTTATATAATTCATCTAATGTATTATCAACACCACCAACTTCAATTAACATCGCATTTTTAGATAAATCTTGATTATAAACGCCATTTCCATCTTTTTTATACTTTGGAAAGATTCCTCTGCTTAATCCGTAATAGTTTTCATCTAAATAACTATTGATTGCTCTTGCAATTTTTTCATTTTCAGCACGCCCTTCATTTTCCATCCCAATTATAAAATATAATCTTGCATACGATTTCCCGTTAATTACTTTTGTTGTTACCTTCTTCCGCTGATCATCACGGTGTATATCAATCGGAAACGCAATTTTATTATTTTGTGCTAATGTTTCTTTTACATATTCATGAGACGCTTTATATGATTGCGGCCATTTCCATTTTTTACTCGCTAATAAATCCCCCATATTCGTTTTATCATGAACTACCGGAATTCCTTGTCCTTCAAGTTGTTCTTTCATACGTTTCCCTAGTAAGGACACATTTACATCTGGACTTGATGGATCGGTAGCCCCTGGTAATAACGGAAAGAAAGATTCCCAGCTATGTGTATGATAAATATATACTGCACTTTCACCTTTTTTCGCTCCGTTCTTTTTCTGAACCGGATTATTCTTTTCAGCTTCTGTAACTTTATCTTTTGCTACTTCTCGCTCTTTCGTTACTTCTTCAATCGGTACACTAGATTCATTTGGGATATTCGTAAAGTTTGTCCCTTCCCCAGCTACGATAATGTTAGAGTAATACTTTGACATACCAGGCACTTCTTTACCGACAAACGTTCTTAAATCTTTAATTTTCAAATCCGTCGCAATCGAGAACATTAAATTTCCAAATGACTCCCTTTTATTCTGCTTAAAATAATCAAATCCGTAATAGCGATTCTCACTTTCTATCATTTGAACAAAACCTTGCATCGATACTTTTCCAAACCATTGATTCGCGTAATTCGATTTCATTGTATGTAAAAGCGACGTCAAAATCGACGCAATAATAATTATGACTAGTGCATATAGAAAGAGTAACGAGATTAGTTTCTTCCCATGTATACGGGTTGCATACTTCTTCACTGTATCACCTTCTTTATACATGGATATGTACAAGCCTTTCGTAATATACGCAAAAAAAAAAAGAGAAATGGCATCCCATTTCTCTTCCTCACTCTTATTGTTCTTTTTCTGTATCTGACGAAGGTAATTTCTTCGTTTGTTTCTCTTTAAAGATTTCCCCAATCGCCCCAAGAGTACCAAGTGTTTCAATTGCATTAGACGGAATAAAGACTTTATTCGCTGGTCCTTTTGCAACCTCAATCAATGATTCAAATGATTTATAAGCAAGTACGCGCTCATCTAAATCTGCTGCACGAAGTAACTCAATTCGATTTTGTTCTGCTTTTGCAATTTCCTCAATCGCTCTTGCTTCCCCTTGCGCTTCTAATTCTTTCGCTTCTCGTATACCTTCCGCTTCACGAATACGTGCTTCTTTATCCCCTTCAGCCATTAAAATTTTACTTTGTTTTTCCCCTTCAGCACGAAGGACTTTATCTTGTTTCGCTGCTTCAGCTTCTAAAATGATCGCACGTTTATTACGTTCTGCTTTCATTTGTTTTTCCATTGATACTTGCACATCTTTTGGTGGATTAATATCGACTATTTCGACACGCTCAATACGAACGCCCCATTTTTCTGTCGCTTCATCAAGTGCTAAACGAATTTCTGTTGAAATTTTTTCACGACCTGATAATGTTTCATCAAGCTCCATTTTACCAATAATTTGACGCATTGTTGCAGATGTAATATTACGAACACCATATTCATAGTTTGAAATACCATATGTCGCAAGCTCTGGTTCAACAATTTGATAGAAAATAATTGTATCAATTTCTACTTGTACATTATCTTTCGTTATTACCTTTTGTGGTGGTACATTCGTTTGTTGAATACGTAAATCGTGATATACACGAACGCGGTCTACAATTGGGATTAGAATATTTAATCCTGGGTGCATAATCCGTTGAAATTTACCAAACCTTTCAACGACCCCAACTTTTTGCTGAGAAATAATTTTAATTGTCAATGCAATAAATACAACGACAATCAATGCGAAAATAATCGTTAACGTTAATGCTACTGCCATATTTATTCACTCTCCTTTTTCACTTGTAAAATAGTACTATGCCTCTGTATAACAACGACTTTTTCTCCAGCATCAATAGGAGTATCCGAAATAGCTGTCCAAGTATCTCCATCCACTTTCACAATACCGTTCACTTCGCTTGTAATCGTTTGCATAACAATTCCCTTTTTACCAACAAGTTTATCTACTGTATCAGTAAAACCTTTTGCTTCTCGAAAGTTTTTAGAAATTCTTTTCGTAAAGAAAGTCAATGTTAAACTTACAATCGCCCCAACAACAACTTGTAAAAATAGTGCATCAGGAGCAAACAAAGCAATAAGACCTCCGACAACAGCTCCAATTCCAAGCCAAAGCATGTAAAACGTAATCGACAACATTTCTGCAATAAATAAAATACCCGCTATTATAAACCAAATCATCCATCCAGCCATATGCAACCCTCACTTTCTTTCTCATTTTCTATATGTATATGAAGAAAAGAATGGTTTATCCGCCCTTTCTCATAGAGGGGGCGTTTGCTACAAGCTATTATATGTATTCGCTGTTACAACAAGCATTAATAAAATGCTATATTAATATATTCTTCATTATACACGAAAATCCCTTTCAAAAAATGACAAAAAATTTAATTCTTTCAAAAATATAACTTACAGATTATAATAATTAAAATTAAAAGCAGTATTGATTTGAAAGGTGGTATTCTTATTGCCTAAACGTTCACTAACTTACTATTTGGGCTCCAAAATATGCATTACTCTCGCTGACATTGTATACATAATGATTATTACAACTCACATCTATATCACAACTAGATCAGCTACAATTACTGCTCTTTTTCCATTATTACAGGTTATCACAAATCTTATCGCGAACACCTCTGCACCACTTATAATGAATCGGTTTCCATCTTATTCATTGCTATATACTCTACAATGGATTAAAACAGCTCTTTTAATATTGTTAATGATATTATTTCCTATACTATCAACAAACATTTCTGCTCTTTTAACTTTTGTTATTTTCATTTCATTATGTAGTGGCTGGAGCGCTCCTCTACTATACGCCGTTATCCCGCGCTTAACACCACAAGAAAAATTAGTAAAAGTAAATAGTGTCTTTTCCTTTTCAACACAAATTATACAAGCCGCTGCATACTCATTTACAAGCATAATTGTTCTTCTCATTGGCGTTACTTCGACACTCATGATTAATAACATATTGATGATTTTCGGATGTATTACATTACACCTTTCATTACAATCTATACAAGCTGAACGAGTAGCAGAACCCACTTCTTCGAAAACTACTGCATTATTAGAAGGATGGAAACTGTTATTTCAACACCCGTCTCTGCGCATCGTTACAATTATGGACTTAATTGAAACTTTCGCAGGGACGATATGGATCGGTGCTATTACGATGGCATATGTAACGACTGTTCTTCATAAAGGCGAAGATTGGTGGGGATATATTAACACAAGTTATTACGTCGGCACATTAATTGGCGGGATATTAGCGTGGAAAATGAGTACATATATTCAAAAAAATTTAATACGCTCCATGGCGATAGGCTCTCTTATGTTTAGTATTCTTACATTTTTATATGGTATGACAAGTAGCGGATTTATTGCTCTATTTCTTTGTGTTCTAATGGGACCATGTTATCAAATTAGAGATATTTCTCAAACGACGGTTTTACAATCAAGCGTCACTCCTTCTTTATTATCGAAGATGTATACAGCTCATGGTGCACTTCTCTCGACAGCTTCTGGTCTTTCTATGCTTAGCGTTGGAATTATTACTGATATGTTCGGCGTTCGTACTATTTATATTATCGCCGCTTTTCTTATTTTATGTTCTGCTTGTTTATCCTTTAACTTATTAAAATATCAGAAGACGGAGCAGAAAGATATTTCACTTTAATCAATAAAACAAAAAGGACAGGAATTCCTGTCCTTTTTGTTTATTCTATTCATGACAAGTTGGGAATCTTCCTATGTTTTGTCGCTTGTTCAAAAGCATATGCTAGTTTAATTAATGCCCCTTCACTAAAAGCAGCACTTGCAAGAGTAATTCCAAAAGGCCTCCCATTATCCATATATCCCGCAGGCATTGCTATAGACGGATAACCTGCTTTCGCACATATAGTAGATCCTATATAAGAAGGGAACAGTATCGCATCAAGATTATATTTTTCCAATGCAAAATCAATACCTTGTTTTTGCGAAAAGTATATATCTTCTAATCTTGCCTTTAAATATTCAGGATTTCTTAACGTATTAGGAAAATCTTTTTTTCTTTCTAACTTAGTTTGTCCATATTTCAAAGCTCTTTCTGCTATGTTTTTATTAAACTCCATTAACTCCGAAATAGAATGTACTGGAATAGTAGAAGGTAATTTAGAAAGATAGTTATCTAAGCTATGCTTCAGTTCATAAAGCGGAACTCCCCAGCTCCATTCTCTATGAAAAGATGGAATATCAATATCTTCTACTATTGTCGCTCCCTTACTACGTAAAACTTGAATCGTTTCCTTAAACAATTTTTCATCGTATTCTCCAGATTCATAATAATCTTTTGGCGCATTGCTAAATACACCAATCTTAGCCCCCTTTAAACCGTTAGCATCAAGATAAGATGTATAATCTTGATATGCCATGCCTTCACTTTTATGAGTGGCTACATCCTTCTCATCCATCCCAGTTAGACTCCCTAGTAAAATAGCAGCATCTGTTACTGTTCTAGCAAATGGCCCAGCTGTATCTTGTGAATAAGTGAAAGGAATAATTCCACTACGACTAATTAACCCAACAGTCGGCTTAATACCTACAACCGAGTTTTGAACAGCTGGGCTCAAAATAGAAGCATCTGTCTCTGTTCCAACGGATAATACAGTAAAGTTAGCGGCAACTGCTATAGCAGACCCTGTACTTGAGCCACCAACGAACATATCATCCTTTCCTGTACCGTAAGGATTAATTGTTTGACCACCTCTAGCGCTATATCCAGCCCACATTTCAAAAGACATTGCATTTGCTAGTTCTGTCATATTTGTTTTACCTATTATAATTGAACCTGCTTCTCGAAGTTTTGTAACAAGAAATGCATCTTCACTACTTATATTTTGTTCTAGGGCAATCGTACCAGCACTTGTATGCATCGAGTCATTCGTTTCAATATTATCCTTAAGTAAAACAGGTATACCATGTAATGGACCTCTTACACCTTTTGTCTTTCTTTCATAATCTAACGCTTCTGCAATAAAGATAGCATCTGGATTGATTTCTAAAATAGAATTGATTTTCGGTCCATCTTGGTCATACTTTGCGATTCTATGAAGATAATACATGACTAGTTCTTTTGAAGTTAACTTCCCAGCTTCCATTTCCTTTTGAATATCATGAATTGTTAATTCTTTTTGCAGTAGGGTATTGAACTGAATTTCCATTTTCATTCTCCTTTTATAAGCCCTTTTATATATGACGTATGTCTATTACTTTTTCATTTTCTCCGCTCCTCGTATTAACAACTACTATCCCTATACAGGAATTCAACTCACCAGTTTAAAAACCTTTAATTTCCAGAGAAATACAAAGAGTCTGAAACGAATACAATATCGCCTCAGACCCTTTTTATTATTTTACATATACCTCTTCTAACAAATGTAAAAACTCGCCTTGTTTACCTGCTAATTCAGGGCATTTGTTAATATCAACCCACTCATAACAAAATACTAAACCTTTGTCTTCCTCACCAGCACTCACTATATGCTCCCACGTATCTTTCACATCTGTTAATAATGAAATGTGGAAAAAATGACGTTTTTGATATTCCTTTTTTTCTTTCACAAAAATAATGTAATCGGAAAGGAAGCGCTCGATACAAAAATGGCGTAGTCCTGACTCTTCTTGTACTTCACGTAAAATTGCTGCCTCTAACGTTTGGCCTTCATCTACTGTCCCGCCTGGCACTTGGATACCAGCCTCTCGTATATCACGATGTTTAAAAACGAGTAGTTGCATAACCCCTTCTTTTTCTCTCGTAATATATGCATGTACCTTTTTCTTATATAACATCGTCATCTTAGCCCTCTCCCCTCAATTCATTACTGCGTTACTTCTTCAATCGTCAGTTGGTTTTCATATAAATATGTAGCTTGCGGATTCCCAACATACCGTACATGCCACGGTTCATAACGATAACCGGTAATCCCTTCTTTCTCTTTCGTATATCGAATAACAAAACCAAATTTATGGGCATTTTCAGAAAGCCACTTTCCTTCTTTCGTCTCCCCAAAAACAGTTTCTAGCTGAAATTTAGCAGATTGAGATGTAATATCCATAGCTAGTCCTGTTTGATGTTCACTCGTACCAGGGACTGCACTAGACATCGCTGTCTTTGCTTCTCCATCTTGTCTTTTATACATCGTATTTAATGCTTTTTGTCGATCAAAAGATCTAAATCCAGAGACTGCAAAAAGGAAAATCCGCTCCTTATTGGCTTGCTGAAACATTTCCTCAAGTGCCGCCGCTGCCTCTTTCCTCATCTTTTTCTTCTCTTGATCACCTTCACTAGAGTAACGTACTTTCGGAACAACTAAATCTGGCGGTCTATACCCATCTGGTAAACGCCTATTTTTATTCACAAGTACAAGCATCGAATTTGGATTACTAATGACTGCGATATCCCCATCCATATTAGCAATCGTTTCTTTAGCTTTCGGAAATATATTATTTACATTTACTTCCTTCGCCTCTTGATCCTTGTACATCTTATAATTTATTCCTGCTACTCCAATGATCAGTATCATCGCTACGATACCAAGTAGTGCCCATCTTTTTTTCATATAACGACCTCTTATTTTAATAATTTGGCCATTTCATACTCATCGACACCTTTTCCATCGATGATAAGAGCAGATTTTTTGACACCTTCTTGTTCAAATCCAATTTTGCTATATAGTGCCTGAGCTCTTGTATTGTGGGCCATTACCGTTAATTCTAAACGCCATACATCATGTAATCTTGCCCACTTCTCTACTTCTTTAAACAAACTCGTTCCAATACCTCGGCCACTATACTCTTGCAAAATACCAATTACAATGCCTGCCACATGTCTCTTTCTTTGAACATCATTACCATTGGCTAAAATAAATCCAACTACTCTATCATCTTCAACTGCTACAAATATTGTTGCATATTCATTTTCTATAAAACGGTGGACCATCTTTTCTTGTTGCTCTACTGTGATTTTTCTTTCCCCTGGTTCGTATAACATAAATTTCGTTTCTTCGTCTAACTGCTTACTTAATTGTAAAAATGATGCTGCATCTTCTACTCTAATCTCTCGTATCACCTTGATCCCCTACCCATTCTGTTAGTTAAAAATTTTCCTTGTAAAAAGATTTTCTCCACTATTCCGAAAATTCCTTTTTAAATTTCTTACTATAAATAGACAAATTTCGATATCAATATAATAATAGGGAATTTTGTCTATAATGTGACATTTATTTCTACCTATAGATTATGAACAAACAAATAAACGTAAGCTTCTTGCTTACGTTTATCCCGTATTAACGGGTAGCCTGATTCGTAAGGGCTACTAATCAGTAGAATGAGCACTCACCGATCAAATTTTCGCTTTATCCATTCACTTTTTCAGCTTGCCAAAAATATTCTCCAAATGCTTTAGCAAGTACATCAATTGATCGATTTAATTCTTCCTCTGTATTATCTACCCCGCCAACTTCAATTAATATCGCTTGTCCTGATAGGTCTTGATTGTAGACTCCATTTCCTGTTTGGAATCCTTTTTGAATTACACCACGGCTCATTCCCGGATATTTCTTACTAATCGTCTCATGTAACGCAGTTGCTAATTGTAAGTTTTTTTCATAGTTTTTGTTACCTTTCCCAATTACAAAAGCAAGCTTTGCATATGATTTATCTCCAATTGTTTTTGTCGTGACATTTTTCCGTGCACTATCACGGTGCAAATCGAAAAAATATTGGAGTTCTTTATTACCAGCCATCGCTTCTTGTACAATTTCTCGTGACAGTTTATAAGAACTATTACTATTTAATCCTTTACTTATTAATTTTTGACCAACATCAGTTTTATCGTTAGTAGCACCGATCCCTTCACTTTCTAACTGTTCTCGCAATCGATCGCCAACTATTGAAATATTCGTTACAGAACTCGTTGCTTTATTTGGATTTGGATCATTCGTTAAGTTAAGTAACGGCAAATAAGATTCCCAGCTATGTGAATGATAAATCAATGCAACTTGTCTTTTTCCAGTCGTTTGAGCTGGTTGTTTCTTCTCTTTATTCGGATCAGGCTTAGGAACTTGTCCAGCTTCTCCAGTCCGTTCCTTCACTACTTCTTCAAGAGGAACACTCGATTCTATCGGTAAGTTGGAATAATTTGTTCCTTCACCTGCTATAACGATTTCTGTCTCATATTTCCCAAATCCCGGAAGTTCTTTCCCGACAAAACTACGTACATCATCAAAACGAATATTCGTAGCCATCGAAAAGAGGAATGAAGAAATAGAAAAGTCTTGATTCAAATTCCGGTACTCCTGTGTAAAATAATGATTCTCTTTCCCAATAACGTACATGTAACCATTCATTGATAACTCATTTAACCAATTATATAAATACGTTGACTTTGTCTCTTTCATGGAAGTTACCATTACACTAATAAGAAAGAAAGTCGCTAATACCGTAGTAATAATAAATATAATTAACTTGCGTACACTTGTTAATTTCACGTAAAAAAAGCCTCGATTCATACTATCACCCTCTCTATTTCAAGTTATGTACAAGCTCTAGAGAATAGACCGCTTAAATTCCGGCTATATTGTTAATGAGGTGAAATGAATTGAAGCTACTAATAGGAACATTACCGATCGTCTTATCATTTATTTTTTATTTGTTTGCTTTACATCCTAAAATTCGTATTGTGCTACATATTTCCGCATACTTAGCACTGTATGTACTCGGGACAATTATTTCTATTAATATATATGATGTTTTAATACAAAATTTAGTTTTCATGACAAGCATTCATGGAATTTTACTGAATCCATTTTTCCTTATTGCAGGAGCGTATATAGGAACATACACTTTATACTTACTTTTGTCTTACATTATTACAAATATAAAAAATGGAGCGTAATGAAATGCAACCACCGTTCATCTGTCATAAATGTAAAAAAAGAATAACGAGAAGGAAAGATCTTATTACCTCTACATGGCATTTCCGCTTTTATTTGTTTCACAACACTTGTTTCAAAAATCAGCAATTATTTGTCTCACGTTTTATTCCTATAAATACACTCTTTGGTTTCTTTCTTATTACATATGGGCTTATTGCTGGCAGCATTCTAATGTTCACGGAGCCCTCTATCAATTGGCTTATTTTTTTGCTTCCTATTTTATATCGGTTTCTTTCCTATTATTACGTTGAACGTTTTTTCTGTAAATAACTAGTAGATTGACCTCTAGGAATGCTTAAACACTCCCATTCATTTTCTTTTAACATTTTACCAATGTAAATGATTTGTCCAATATGTAAAGCATAATGAGAAATTTGCCTTTCGATCGCTTGCATGACAGTGTGTTCTTCTCCGCGAATGTATACTTTCTGCAAAATCTGCTCTGCTGTTAAAGTATCCATCGTTTTAAAGACATACTCCCACCCTTCTTGCCACGCAGCAAGCGCTTCTTGTTTTGAATTGTACCCACCTTCAAATTCACCATCTCGGTTACGATCTATTTTTTCGCCATCAGACGTTAAAAATTCCGTCCATCTTGAACGCATATTACCATGTAAATGTTTAATAATAATCGCGATACTATTTGTCTCTTCATAAGCAGACCACATTATCTGTTCATAAGATAATTGAGAAAGTACACGTTCTCCTTGTTTTTGTGTTGCCTTGAAATTCGAAATGGCACATTGTAAATATTCTCGTCCGATATCCATGTTTACCCCTACCTTCACACTAACTAATTTTCGTTCCATTTGGCAATTCCATATTAGGCTGAAGCAACACAACATCACCAGCTTCAGGAACTCCACCTAATACAAGCACTTCCGATTTAAATCCAGCTACACGCTTTGGCGGAAAATTTACAACAGCAACAATTTGCTGACCGATTAAATCTTCTGGGCCGTACCTTTTCGTAATTTGAGCACTGGACTGCTTGACCCCAAGCTCCCCAAAATCAATTTCTAGTTTAATCGCTGGCACTCTCGCTTCTTTAAATTCCTCTGCCTGTGTTACTGTTCCAATTCTTACATCAAAAGTTAAAAAATCTTCAAAATTAGCCATTTTATCATTCCTCCCAATTATTACTTAGACAAAACATAAAAATCCCCTTTTAAAAAAAGAAAGGCGCCTAAGCACCTTTCTTTTGTAATTCACTTAATTCATTTGATTTATAGAAGAAGAAACCGAGAATCCCGCCAATACATGATGGGATTAGCCATCCTATTCCTTCTTTATATAATGGTAACATTTGTAGCACATTAGAAATCGCATCAATTTTAATGTTCGCACTTTCTAAACCGTTAAAGAAACTAATTAACAACGCACCTAGAATAGCTCCAATATATATTGTATTACGCTTTCCAATCCATTTATGGAAATATGAAAGTACGATTAATACGATTGCAACTGGATAAATAATCATTAACACTGGTAAAGTGACTGCGATTAATTGTGTTAAACCTAAGTTAGATACAATTAAACTAAACACACATACCATTGTTACAATCGTTTTATGCGAAAGTTTTGGGAATACGTTTGTAAAGAAGCCCGCACAAGCAGATGTTAATCCAACAGAAGTTGTTAAACAAGCGAGTATAATAACAAGTCCTAATAAAATTTTACCACTTGTTCCATATAACTCATTTACAACATTCGTTAAAATAAGTCCACCATTCTCTGAGATCCCAAGTGATGTACTTGTTGAACCAAGATAAGCAAGTGATAAATAGATTAACGTTAAACCAAGTACAGCAATAATACCTGATACAATTGTTATTTTTGCAACTTGACTACTCTCTTTTATCCCTTTAGAGCGGATAACTTGTACAACGACAATTCCAAATACGAGCGCGCTAATTGCATCCATCGTTAAATATCCTTGAATAAATCCACCAAAGAAAGCATTTTCTTTGTATGCCGCTAGCGGTGCAGCTGGTTCTCCAATCGGATCAATAATTGCCTTTCCGACAATAACAGCAACAATCAATACTAACAATGGTGTAAGAAATTTCCCGAACCAATCCACTAATTTAGATGGATTTAATGATAAATACCACGTTATTCCGAAGAAAACTATAGTGAAAAGAAATAGCATGTACCACTCAGAAACCATTGCCTCTGATAGAAATGGCTTCATACCCATTTCAAATGAAACAGCTCCAGTACGCGGAATCGCGAAAAATGGTCCAATCGCTAAATAACTAATCAATGGGAAAATAAACGCAAATATAGGGTGAACTCTAGAAGATAGCGCTTTCAAGTCTCCCTCTACAAACGCGACAGCTGTTACAGCTAATAGGGGTAATCCGACTCCCGTTACAAGGAATCCAATTGTAGCAATCCAAACATTTTCTCCTGCTTGTTGACCTAAAACTGGCGGGAAAATTAAATTTCCTGCCCCTAAAAATAGTGCAAATAACATTAAACCAATCGCTACCGTATCACCTGGCCTTAAACGTCCCTTCATGCTTTTCATTTGCATAGCACTTTTTCATTGTTTATCTCTCTTTTCACAATATGCTATGCATCCTCCTCTCTGCTCAAGATGATAAAATATGCCCCTTACAAAGCAATGTCTTTCTCCATAATTTCTCCATTCCCCTTATTCTTACTCTAATTATTATTTTTTTATTTTTTTGAATATTCAAGTCATTAGAGTGTTATAACGTGGAGTTTAGTTGTCAGACCTCTTTGTTTTTATCACACATATAGTAACATATTTGGCTGAAAAATAAAAACATATTTTTAAATAGAATTTTTTGAAAATCAAAATTATCCACACATACCTCCTTTATTTATTTTATTACACAAATTTTTTTAGAAATTTACGATTTTTACATTTTATTATATTTGAATATTTTTATACGAAAGAAAGTAAAAGCCATCAAAAAATAAGATGGCTTTTACTTGTTAGTCTATCGTTTCAACTTCACGTGGATTATTCATCTCTTCAACATACACAACTCTAAATCCATGATCTTCTAAATCCTTTAGCAATGTTTCTAATTCACTATCTTCAAACTCTTCTCCCAATGTAAACATTATTCTACGTACTAATAAAGCATCATTATCAAAAGTCATTAAGCTTTGAATACCAGTGTATTTCTTTAGCACTGTCGATAATTTTTGAATGGCCCCATTATAATCTTGTGTTCCAATCATGACAGAATATTTACTAGAATGGACTCCCCATGCATCTTCTAATAACTCAAAAACTTTTTTATGCGTTAAAATCCCCAGGAAAACTCCTTTTTCATCAACTACTGATAAATAAGGTAATTTTTTTATTGTAAAAAATACTTTAAAGAACGAAGAATCTTCTCTCACATATCCTTCTTTATCATTTAATATTTGTACTACACTCTCTTCAAGTGAACCTTTATATTCTAAAATATCTACTTTATATATATTCCCTAAGTATTTCTCTTTTTTTTCATCTAAAACTGGTACACAACGATACCCAGTTTTATTTAAATGCTCCAGTGCTTCCCCTATCGTAATGGAACTTGAGCAAAATAACACTTCCCTTTTCGGCACATAATTTCCTTTAATCCTCATAAACAGCCTCCTTATGTTAAAATACTTTCTGTGCCATAACTATATTATATTTTCAGAAAAAAATAAATGATTTATTTTACTTTTCTGAAAATTATTCATTTTTTCGTCATAATTTATTCATGAATCATTCACTTGTACTCTCTTCAGCATCAAAAATCCCTTCTGAATTCTGGATCACTTTACTGCATCATTGTACGGACCTAATTGCTTTTTAGAAAAACAATGATTTGTCTCCTTACTTTTCATTAACATATTTCCTTTTATAATTAAAAAATAGGTTGCTACTAGAAAATAGATCAGCCCTAATATCCAATCCAAATTTGTAGCTAGATTGTGTAAAAGAACATATCTCATATATGCATAACCAATCGGAACATGTAGTAATACAACCGCACCTAATCCCGGATTGTATATTGTTTTAGCTTTTATATTTGCAAAAATACCATGCCATATGAATTGAAAAAACCCCATTAAAATAGGTGCCATCCCAAGCCATATTATATTTTGAAAGAAAACCGGAAGTAAATAAAAAACATACGCAATCAAAATATTTATTACCATAGCAGATTGCGTATTTAATGGATAGCGATCTGGTATATCACTTTTAAATATAACTACATTAAACAGACCAGCGAAATAACCTGGCCAACGATACTCTTCAAATTGATGCACTAAAATGGCTACAAAACTTAACGCTAACAGTACTTTTATTTCACTTATTTCTCCCAAATTCGCGACTAAACAAACAACGACAACAATAGCCACAACTAACCCTATATCATACCAATGCTTTCTAAAGAAACTAACCATCTCTATCACCCACTATCTCAATTTTTATAAAAATAGCGTTCAAATAGGAAATCAATCTGTTTTTCTATAGGCAGTACTCTTATATCTGCTCCTGATTCAAGAATTGGCATCATTAATGCTGGAAGAAAAATGGATCCAAATATTTGCACTGTCATCATCATTAAAATTTCCTGATCCGCTTCATTTGTTATTTCGCTCAAAATATTCTTCACTTTACTAAAACCTAGCCTCTTCAAAAAATCTCCATATTCGTATTGAGATGTAAATACCGTAGTTCCCATTGCAATAATCTTCCTGACTAACTCAGGATATTGCCGAATTACTAGTACATAATCAAATAAAAATATTTTTAATCTTTCTTTCGCTGGTACTGTAATATCATCTAAAATAGAAAAAGTGCCTTGGAAGCTAATTAACAAAACTTTAATCGCCTCACTAATCAACTTTTCTTTTGAACCAAAATGGTAATTTACAAGCGCAATATTTATATCTGACAATGATGCAATTTTCCTTATCGTTACCCTTTCAAAACCTTCGTTTTTAATTAACTCCAAGGTTGTATTTAAAATCTTTTCTTTCGTTGATATGTTTTCATTTCCCCCCAACTTATCTCCCCCTCTAGAATTTATCGATTAAACAATGATTTAAACGCTGTTTAACTTTATGGTATCACTTTCCAATTTAAAAAATCAATTTAATCCTTTCGACATTTACCTACATTTCTTTTCATTCATCCCATACAAAAAACGTGAAAATGCTAAACTGTTCACGTTTTTTGTATGGATGCTGTTATATACCCTCTCCTGCTTTATATCCCCACATAAAATAAATTTCTAAAAATAATTTAAAACTATCCATATACCAATAGGTAAAGAAAAATATATTGTAACTTCCCCTGAAAAAAGCTAAAATAAGAATAAGAATTTTCTGAATATTCTAAGAGTAGGTGATTGTATGTCCTTATTGCGCTCACATATATGTAAATTTATAGCCGGTGTTTTGATTATTTTTGTCATAAGTCCCCTTCCAGCATTATTCATTACACATAATTACTCCTACTTAACTGGATTTGTAAGCATTTTTCATAATTTAGCACAGCCTTCTTCCATTTCAATTCCCACAATTGATTGGATGCATGAGCCTATCCTTTTCTCAGCAAATCAGCTTGTACATACACAAAATATACTACATACCTCTAACCATTCGTCACCACTGTTCCCCTACATATGGGAAATATATTTTTTATCAATCGTTCGTTTCACATTCACTCTTGTAATCGGTTTCTTTATAAGTCTAGGAATTGGCCATCTATTTTTAAAAGCACCAAACTCATTAAAAAAGTGTAGTTCTTTATTTCGCTGGATACCGTATTCTTTTGGCACTGTGATATTACAATGTTCAGTCCTATTATCACTTCTCTACATATCTAAATTCATAAAGTTTCCTTTCTTCTCTTCTTTTATCATCGTATGTAGCACTTCTATGATAATCGTTATGCAAGCAATTAAAAAATGGCTACCGTTCTTAAATACTACTAATGAATACGAAATAAAAAATTCATCTTTCCTTGTTGATACGTTATTTATTGCGCTTACTTCCAATCATAAATCTATTTTGAGTTCCATTATTCTTTCATTCGTTTTTATGGAATGTATTTTTCATACAAACGGACTATTACAATTTATCGTCCAATTTGGTAGAAATGCACCTATAGTTGTCACAATTGGTTTATTACTACTTTATATTCCATATAGCATCTTATCGTTTCTCCAAGCTTTATGGACAACAAACCATTCTAAACAAAACACGTATACTTTAACTAGAAGTATTTCGAAACCATAACATAGAATAACCGTCTACTTAAATTAAAAGTAGACGGTTATTCCTATTATATAGAGGACAAAATAACAGCAAATTAAAAAACTACTATAGAAACCTACCATTATTTACCCATTTTCTTTGACTAATCTTTTCATTTGGATTTATTATAAAAGTATAACATAATTACAGGAGGTGACATCTTTATTCCAAATTAGGAATAAAGAACACACTTGGACATATTAAATATTTTTCTCATCTTTATACTTATCCTTATTTCTGGTTTTTTCGTTGCTTCAGAATTCGCTGTCGTAAAAGTACGAAAAAGTCGAATTGACCAGCTTGCTAATGAAGGTAATAAACAAGCATTAGCTGCAAGAAGCGTTTTATCTAACTTAGACGTTTATTTATCCGCTTGTCAGCTTGGCATTACTATCACCTCTTTAGGACTTGGTTGGCTTGGTGAACCAACTGTGGAACATTTACTGCGACCACTATTTGAAAAAATCAATATTACTGGAACAATGGCTAACACGTTATCCTTTATTATTGCTTTTAGTGTGATTACTTTTTTCCATGTTGTATTAGGCGAGTTAGTTCCTAAGTCTTTCGCAATCCAAAAAGCTGAAGCAATCACATTAAAATTTGCAAAACCGCTTATTTTATTTGATAAAATTATGTATCCGTTCATTTGGCTTCTCAATAGTGCAGCTATATTTTTCACAAAATTACTCGGTTTAGAGCCTGCGAAAGAAAATGAACTTGCCCATTCCGAAGAAGAACTACGACTCATTTTAGGTGAAAGCTATAAAAGCGGCGAAATTAATCAAACCGAATATAAATATGTAAATAATATTTTTGAATTTGATGATCGTGTTGCTAAAGAAATTATGGTACCTAGAACTGAAATGGTTTGTTTATCTACTGAAAATACGTTAGAAGAAAATATGAAAATCGTTGCAACTGAAAAGTATACACGTTATCCTATTATTGAAAAGGATAAAGATGATATTATCGGAATGATAAATACGAAAGAGATTTTTCATAATCAAACAAAAGGCATTTACAAACCACTTGATGCCTACATACATCCTGTTTTAACTGTATTTGAAACAGTTCCCATTCGTAAAACGTTAATACACCTCCAAAAGAACCGCGTACAAATGGCGATTGTTATGGATGAATACGGTGGAACTGCTGGCCTTTTAACGATGGAGGATATTCTTGAAGAAATTATCGGCGAAATTCAAGATGAATTTGACGCAGACGAATCACCGATGATTGAAAAGCGTACTCCTAAGCTTACTGTTTTAGATGGGAAAGTACTCATTTCTGAAGTAAATGATATGTTTGGCCTACATATCGATGAAAGTGACTTAGATACAATTGGTGGTTGGCTTCTCTCTCAAGCAATTGATTTAAATATTGAAGCTGGCTATTCAGTTGAATATGATGGTTTTCAATTTAAAGCATTAGAACTTGATGGGCATCAAATTAAAAAGATTGCTGTACATAAATTAGATACTACAAAGGAGTTATAAAGTGACTGTTTTACTAACAATTTGTATCATTGCTTGTTTCATTGTTTCATTTCTTGCCTTTATATACCCCATTATCCCTGGCATCCTTGCCGTATGGGCTGGCTATTTCATTTATCATTTTGGAATAAATGGCGGAGAGTTAACGACATCTTTTTGGATTATTCAAGTCATTTTTACACTCTTCATTTTCGTTGCTGACTTTATTGCAAATGGATACTTCCTAAAAAAATACGGTAGTACAAAATCGGGCGAACGTGTTGGTATGGTTTCTATCATTGTCGGATCGTTCTTCTTCCCACCATTCGGGCTTATTATCATACCGTTCTTATCTGTATTTATTACGGAACTAATGCATAAAAAGGCGCCAAAAGACGCCCTTTTAGTCGGAATTGCAACTGTAGTCGGTTTTTTAAGTAGTACAGTAGCCAAAGCCATTCTCCAAATCATTATGATTATCATCTTTGTATGCTATATCATTTTTTAGCCATCCCTATTTTGGGATGGTTTTTTAATATGAAATACCTACTCGACTTTTCTCGTATAAGCTTTTATTACGTAAACTCCATGTAAAATGAGCTGTATCACCAACTGTGATTTTCGATCCATCTGTTGGCAACATATCTTTTTCCGTTCGATATACACCAGTTACATCACCGTCTATTAAATGCGTCGGACAAACAACAGTCCAACATAGTTTACTATTATTCAACGATTCATAAGCAGCTAAGTGATCTTCCGCAGCTGTTGTCATTTTTCTTTTCGATTCTTTTGATTGGAAACGATATATACTTGGATTTGTTCGCGCTTGTAAAATACCAGCAGTTCCTATTGTAACAATTTTCTTTATGCCCTCTTCTTCCATTTGCTTTATAATAATCGGTAAACTCTTCTCTAACGTCCCATTTCGATCAGTTCCAAGAGCACTAATTACAATATCACATCCTTTAATTGCTTCCTTTATATCATCTCCGCTTAATACATTTCCCTTAATAACATGCAACCTTTCATGCTCTGTTTCCACTCTACTCAAATCACGAACTAATACCGTTACTTCATATGAATCTTGTAATGCCAATTTCATAATTTGTGATCCTACTCTACCTGTCGCTCCTAATATGCATACTTTCATATATTATCCCCTCTTCAGTTCTTTCTCTCTATTTTTCCCTAATACATACAAATATACAACAAAAAAGCTTCCTCGTTTATGTGAGGAAGCTCTATTATTTATTTCTTTTCTTTCGAATCAGAAGACTTGTCTGTTCCGCTTGTTTCTTTATCTTTCTTTTCATCTTGCTGTGAAGTTGTGTCATCCTCTTTCTTTTTATCCCCATCTTTACTACAACCTACCATTAATAAAGAACTTGCAAGTGCCATAGCAGTTAATGACTTAACCCATTTGTTCATTTGCGTTTCCTCCCTTTGATAGAATATGTACAATCCCATATTACTCTTTTTTTTTAAAGGGAAGATTTAAAAATAGTAAAGATACAGTAAACTTTTGTAAATTTTCAGATAACATAACCAATCTTTAATCCTCCCATTCTAATTAGACATAAAAAAACTAAGGCGCCTTTCATTCCACCTTAGCTTTTCACGCGAATTTTTCACTTTCATATACATGTTTAATCTTATATTCCTTCTTCACAACATATTGCCAAACACTATAAGCATAACGATTCATTTTCACAAAACAATTTTCCAGAAAAGAACGAAACTCCGGGTTCGCAACTTCTACTGCCACTTGAGCAAACTTTAATGCTAATCGTTTCAAATGTGTAATATAACAAATAGCAATCCCAATATCCCCTGTATACTCATTATCTGTTTCCCTATCCATTTCAGTAAATTCCGGCCACATTTGTTTACAAGTTATATGTTGTATATTTTCTCCTTCTTGAAAATTCACTTGTTCATTATATGCTTGTAACATATACGGCAAATGATGCTGCAAAATATCTTTTAATTCTTCATCTCGAACCTTGCTCGTGTATTCTCCAACTTTATATATAAGTGTGTAACTATATGTCATCAATTCTTTCATACAATCCATTAAAGCGCCTCCCTTCCTATTTCATCTCTATACTATAAATATGATGCGATAACATTTGATATTCTTGCTAGAAACCAATCCCATCTACTAATTTTCTCAAAATCTTCTTCAGAAAATCGTTTTGATTTATGAAAGTCTTCTTTTAATCGACTCCAGACGTCAGCAACGACTGTCTTATCATATATGAAACAGTTAGATTCGCTATTTAAGTAAAAACTTCTATTATCAAAATTTGCTGTACCAATATCAACCATTTCCTCATCGATGATTGTTACCTTCCCATGAAAAAATCCATTTCGATATTGATAAATCTCCGCTCCAGCATCTAACATGTCTTTCAAATAAGGATAGGCAGCCTGTTTTAGCAATACTGCATCACTTTTAAATGGGACGAGGATTTTTACATGGACACCACGATTTAATGCATCTTTCAGCCCCTTCACCATTTCTTTACTCGGTACAAAATATGGTGTAGCGATAATTAAAGAATGTTTTGCCTTCTTTAAAAACGCTCCATACTCCTTCCATAAACCTTTTCCATTCGAAAATACGTATTGATATTTTACATTTCCTTGTACAGGTAACTCTTGGTGTATAGGCAACTTTTCTCCCGTATCTTCTTGCCAATCTTCCGCAAACTTCCGTTCCATATCAGTAGCTCCATTCCCTTCGATGCGTACATGATAATCACGCCACGGACCAAATTTAGGATCCTGTCCAAGATATTCCTTTCCGATATTGAAGCCACCAATGTACGAAACTTTCCCATCTATAGTAACAATGCGTCTATGATTACGTTGATGCAAAGAATAAAATAAGTTTTTTAATTTAGGTTTTTTACTAAATGTAAACTTCACGCCTTTTTCTTTTAATTGATTAATTATTTTTTTCTTAAGCTTATATCCGCCAATGCGGTCTACTGACAATTTCACATCTACTCCGCTAGATGCTTTTTTCTCTAATAACTGTAAGAATTCTTTACTTACCTCATCTTTACCCACAATATAAAAATGAATATATACATTCTTTTCTGCACGATTTATATCCTCAAATAAGCTTCTATATAACTCATCACCGTTCGTATATACTTGAAAATCCCCTGATCGGATTTTTTCTAATTCATATCCACTAGCCATTTTCTTCCCCATTTCCACATCAACGTTCATCCATATGAATACACCTATAAAACAAATTATTACAATTAAAAAGTGCTTCATGGATACGTTCCTTTCTCTAACTACTGTTATTCCTATATCTTTCCTTTTTTAAAACATTATCATACAAAAAATATGTCATTGCATGATATACGTCCATATCAAACAGGAGCTCATCTGCATATTGTATGTTGTATCTTAAAATAAAAGGAGGAAATAACAATGGGCTTCGCACATGGTAATGGATTTGCGCTACTAGTCGTATTATTTATCCTCTTAATTATCGTCGGTGCTGCTTGCTTCTGCTAAGCAGTTATTGTAGTACGATATGGGGATGAAAAAACTATAAAAGCGGACACCTATTTTTAGGTGTCCGCTTTTCATTTCAAAAATCTCCTAACCTATTACAAAATAGTACCACTAGGAAAGTATTTTACATCAAAAAGTTAGCAGTGTAGCTACCTTCTTACTCTCTGCCTTACGAATATGGCGCTGTTCTGCACGTAACACAGCAATTCGATGCAATTCTTTCTCCTCTTCTGTCTCAGGGATAACACGCGGTACAGGGACTGGATTATTCTCCTTGCTAAGCGCAACAAAAGTAACGAATGAAGTTGCTGCTACACGTTTTTTACCTGAAATTAAATCTTCTGCTACTACTTTCACAAATATCTCCATAGAAGTTCTTCCCGTCCAAATTACGAAAGATTCATAACTAACACAATCTGAAGAACGTACTGGATGTAAGAAATCTACCCAATCCATAGACGCTGTGACACATTCCATTCTCGAGTGTCTCGTTGCTGAAATTGAAGCAACCATATCCATCTCCGCCAATATCTTTCCACCAAATAGCGTGTTATGATCATTTAAATCCGTTGGAAATACTCGACTCGTTTTAAACACCCTTGATTCATTAGCTGTTTTACCCTTTACTTCAGTCATTGTTATCACCCCTTTAATTATTTATCCCTAATATCCCAATATACACTACAACTCATGAACTACACGTTTAATATTAACAATTTTTAGAACTTTTAGTCCATAAAAAAGAACCGATTTTATCAATCGGCTCCTCTAAATACATATTGTTCTTTCGGCTGTTCAACTTTATTCCATTTCGTTACCTCTAAAACAGGAATATTTGCATGGAACGGCTGATAAAATTCAGTTGAAATTTCTCCCTCTATCTGAATCCAATCATCATTTTTCCACTCTACACCTTCTGGTTTTTTAACTAACATACCATATACACCCGAATCCGCTACACAATGTATAATACCGAAACGGAATAAGAAATATTGTTCCTTTTTAGAAGAATCATCTCGGAAAACAAATCCTTTATAAGACAGGGTTTTACCAGTAAATTCACCAGGATAATTATAAATTGTCTCCATACCCTTTAAGAAATCTTCATCTTTTAAAGTGATATTATCTTTCGTAACAAACTCTTTCTTCCCTTTTTCCATTACACCACGGTATCCTTCTTTCCCGTAATAAATGCTCGTGTCAGGTCTTAGAAATTGCCTTGTCATAAATGGATCTTTACTTTCTGCTTGCGCTACTGGAAAATGGAATCCCTTCGCCTTAACAATATCGGAATCTAATGTTGCAATTGGGAAAAACAATCCTGTAATGATTGGAAAACAGAATAACGTGTAAGAAAACACTTTTTTCCACCATGTATTCTCATCTTTCGAATGATCATGCCCACAATGACTATGATCACAACTACAATCATGTTTCTCTTTTTCCTTTTGGTGCTCTTTTTGGAAAACGATAATAATTTGTACAATCGTTAAGAAACCTAAAATAATAGCAGCAGTTTTTGATAAATAGGCGTACTTCATATTTATATACTTCGTAATGTTACCGGAAATATGAAGCTGTCCAATTAAAATTGTAAAGCCTAATAATATATATGCTCGAAACATAACCTACCACCCCATCGCATAAATGAGTAGTGAGCTTGCATAAACAACAAGTGTAACTGTAACCGTCACAACAATTACAAATTTTGTTTTAAATGTCGCAAGCATCATAAACATATTTTTAATATCCACCATCGGTCCATATACGAGAAACGCGACAAGTGACGCTGTTGAAAATGTACTTTGGAACGAAGAAGCAATAAATGCATCCGCCTCTGAACAAAGTGATAAAATGAAAGCAAGTCCCATCATTACAGCTGATGAAGAAAACGGACCTTGTCCAATAGCAAGCAATGTTGAAGTTTGTACAAACGTTTGAACTGCAGCAGCAATTAACGCTCCTAACACTAAGTATTTTCCCATTGAGAAAAATTCCTCAACAGCATGTGTACATACATCCCACATTTTTGTACGTAACGGACGCTTATGATTCACTTCTGGGAAGTGATCATCTCTTAATTGATGTTCTTTAAACATAAATGATAATATAATTCCAACGATAATTGCTACGATAATCGCTACAATAGAACGATACCATACCATGTGCATACTACTTCCAAAAGCAACATATGTTGCAAATAATACAACTGGATTAATAATCGGTCCAGTTAACATAAATGCAATTCCTGCATAGGGTGGAACCCCTTTTCCGATTAATCGTCTTACAATCGGAACAATTCCACATTCACATCCAGGAAACATCATACCTAAAAAAGTAGCTAATAAAACAGACAGAAATCGGTTTTTAGGCATCCATTTTGCCACCATATCTTCTGTCACAAACATTTGAATGAATCCTGAAATAAATACACCAATTAGCACAAAAGGAAGTGCTTCGATTAATATTGAGATAAAGATTGTATTCATTTGCAGGAATGCTTTCGGTAATTGAAACAATTCCATGATGTATTTCCTCCAACTTTTCATTAACAATATGTAATTTTAACCCCATTTCATTATTTGAACAAGAGTTATATGGAATTCATAACCTTCATACACATTACATTTCACAAGTTATATTCTGTTCCAAAATTGAGATTTCATAGCAAAAAAAGCTGCGCTAGCACAGTTTTATAACTATGCTAGCGCAGCTTTCCTATCATTAAAAGTAACGTTTCTTCCAAAAAACAAATGCTAAAGTGAAAGATAATGTTACACATATTATAAGTACAATTACAAAACCATGTGCTTCCCCTTCAAACGGAACCTTTACATTCATTCCAAAGAAACTAGAAACCATCGTTGGTAATGATAAAATGATTGTAATAGAAGTCAACAGTTTCATAACACTATTTAAATTGTTAGAAATAACCGAACTAAATGTATTCATCATTCCACTTAAAATGTGACTATATATTTCCGCCATTTCAATAGCCTGCTTATTTTCAATTAATACATCTTCTAGTAAATCTTGATCGTCTTCATACATTTTCAAAAATGTACTGTTTCGCATTAATTTTTGAATTACAATTTTATTTGCCTTTAATGATGTTGTAAAATAAACTAAACTTTTTTCAAGGCCGAGCAATGTGAAAATTTCTTTATTTTTCATCGACTTATTTAATTGGTGCTCTAAATCGATTGTTTTCCGATTAATTTGCTTTAAGTATCTTAAATAATAAGTAGAAATTGTATATAAGAGCTGAAGTGCGAAGCGCGTCTTTTTAAACGTATAAAATTCTTTAATACGTTGATTAATAAAGCGTTCAAAAATTGGATTTTCTTCTAAACAAATAGTAACAAAACAATCTGGCATTACAATCATACCTATTGGAATCGTGTCATAAATTGAATTTCCTTCTTCATCATGTCTGACTGTCGGAATATCCACGATAATTAAAGTATTATTGTCTTCCTTTTCAATACGAGAGCGTTCTTCATCATCCAAAGGGTCTTTAATGAAATCTAAGTCTACATTTAAAGTTTGTACTAGATACTGAATTTCTTCTTCTGTTGGATGAAGTACATTAATCCAGCAGCCCTTTTGCATTTCCTCAACCTCTTGTAGTTTTCCGTTTCGGTCTGTTAAATAAATATTTAACATACTATCACCCCGATTCTTTTTACATGTGGGAATCTACCTCACTTAAACAACAGTTTTTGAACCGCTATTTTCAGCATATGAAACAAACGATTAAATTTCAATAGAAAAATTATTTTGAAAACGTTTTTTTAAGAAAAATCTTGTAAACATAGAAAAAGACAGAGTGTTCTCTGCCTTTAAAAAAGCTTATGTTGCTTTTATAACATATTTAGAAAGCATCCACAAGTTAAAGCCGACTGAAATCGTATAGCCAGCGTATGTTGAAATGATAAAACTTACATAATCAAAATACGGTAGCAATACAATATTTAAAACTATCTTCACAGTTATTCCGATTACTAATCCTAGCACTGTTTTCTGTTGTTGATTAATTCCTTGTAACATGGCAGCGGTTACTGTAAATAGTGAGAATAGTATACAAGCAGGAGCATAATACTGCAAAATAATACTGCCCATCTCCGGATCATTTCCAGCACCAAATAAAAGAGTATACACTGGTTTTGCTAAAATCATCATTCCAATCGCCGCCGGTACGGTAATTCCTACCACTAATAAATTTGTCCTTGTAAAGTGTTTATACAGTAGTTTCTCATTTCCCGCTGTATAAGCTTTCGTCATCTCAGGTACAAGGGACATACTAAAAGCTGTTGCAACAGAAACCGGGATAAGTACAACCATCTGAACAAGGCCAATAATCGCATTAATCTTTTCTGCTTCTCCTTGCATATATCCTACTTGTATAAGTAGCTTATTAATTGTAAATGTATCAATCGTCTGATATAACGGAATCGCTAATCCAACTACAACGAAAGGAATAGAATATGTAAGCAGTTCTCTATACAACGAAAAAAAAGTTTTCGTCGTTTGTGGTATACTGGCAATCTCTTTTTTCTTTAAATGTTTTCTCCTTCTTATATAATACGCACTTAAAACACTTAATCCACCTAGTGCTCCCATAAATGCTCCAAACGTTGAAATACCAACTGCCAACGAAACAGAAGCTTTTATAACATATAAAACGACAAAGCTTCCTATCAAAATAGTTAAGACCCGAAAAAATTGCTCTACAACTACACTGAGCGCAGAAGGTCCCATAGATTGAAAACCTTGAAAGAAACCACGTAACAAGCTCATTACAGGAACGAGTATTAACGCAAAACTTACAATTTGAATATTGTGCGTGACAGCTACCACACTATTCCCCGACTGATCATTTCCATCAATCACAAGTTTAGCTAAATGTGGTGCTAACATATATAATGCTAAACAAGAAATAACGCCCATAATGACCATGAAAACGATACCACTCTTTAGCACTCTCTTAACAGTGTGATAATCATTGAGTTGATCATATTTTGAAACCATTTTTGAAACGGCAAGTGGCAATCCCATCGTTGCAATACTAAGCATAATTGTATAAGGACGGTATGCATACGTATATAATACGTACCCACTCGTACCCACCATTGCTGTAAATGGTATAACATATATAAACCCTAACATTTTAGATATCATCGTTGCTATCGTTAAAAATATCGTTCCACGTAAAAACGGTGATCCTTTCATCACATTCCCCCGCTACGCTTTATTATTACACATTATGGACAACTCCTTTTTTTTAGAACCCAAACAATTAAAAAAGCCAATGAAAAATCATTGACTTTAACGCGCTGCTTTTTTCTTTTTTAAATACTTTAAACCGAAGTATAGAGCAACAAAGAGAACAGCTCCTATAATTATGTAATGTGTGTAATCAGATGCATACTCTTTAATGTGTCGCCAATTTCCACCAAGCTTTTCACCTAAGTATATAAATAGTATTGACCATGGAATAATCGCAACTACTGTATATAGTGTAAATAGTTTTAACGGCATTTTAGCTAATCCTGCTGGAATAGAGATTGCATGACGTACTACTGGGATAAAGCGTGCAGAAAAGATTACTCCTGCTCCGTAACGCTTAAACCAACCTTCCGCTATGTCTAAATGGTGTTTATTAATAAGTAGATATTTCCCATATTTCTCTACAACCGGACGCCCTCCGTAATATCCAAGCCAGTATAAAAAGATTTGGGCTAAAGTACCACCAATAGTTCCGGCGATAACTGCACCGACAAAACTAATTTTACCATCCGCTACTAAAAATCCAGCATACGAAAGTACAATTTCACTCGGGATAATTTCAATCATTAAAGCTAGTGCTACTCCAAAGTAACCTAGACTTGCAAAAAATTGCAATAACTGATCTATTATGCTTGCTAACATATTATTTTCTATCTCCTTTTTTCTTCACATACCATCCCATTATTACATAAAGGTTGCATTCTGCCAATATCTTCATTTTAACAATATGTACAATTCAAGCAGTATTAATCTATTATTTTTTCTTTCTGCGGGTCTTTCATGTAGGCAAACATTTCTTTAATTTGCTCTTCTGTATTTCTAGCAATTGATAAATCCGGCAATTTATCTTCACCAAAAAACTCTATTTCTTCTGTTTCAATACTAACTTTCTTTTCCCCACCAACAATATTACAGCCAATAAAAATCTTATATACATGCGTTGCTGAAGGCGATGGCTGATGCTTTTCTTTATCAAATATAGCTAGTAACTTAAAATGATCTACTTCATATCCTGTCTCTTCGAAAACCTCTTTTGCTGCTACTTCTGTTGGCGTATAACCAACATCAGCCCATCCACCTGGCAATGCCCATTTCCTATCACTTTTTTCTTTCACAAATAATAGTTTTTCATTTTGAAAAATAACTGCCCGTATATCAACTTTAGGTGTTTGATAGCCTGTCTCACTTGCAAATAAATTCTCTACTACTTCCCAATCTGTCTTTGTGTAATGTGACATCATTGAAACTGAAATGTCCCGTAATTGTTGGAAACGCTCTATATCATATACATCCTTAGAATACGTTAAACCCGCTTGAGCTATAGATTGTATTTGTTTTACCCAATCAATCCACTTGACCGTCATGTTTCCACATCTCCATTCTTTATTAAGTGAATATTACGTCAATTCAATTGATACATCTTTATTATACAAAAAAAGAGATTGATAATGTTCCAATCTCTTTCAAAATTAATCCAATTCATGTAAGTGGTCTTGTATATACTTCCTTCTTTTATTTATATATTCATCAATCATATCAGCTTCTTGATCAAATGTTTCTAATTTTTCTTTCATATATGGATCTTGTAGTAAATATGGACGAATCGATTCACACAAACCTTCTACTTTCGGCATCATAAACGAAACGGTAAATTGTTCTTCTAATATTTCTTCCAAAATACTTCGGTATTGTTTTCTAAATACAGGTATATCTAACAATCTTGCACTTAACGTATTATAACCTTGAATACGAATATATTCATGATTAAGTGGTCTCCCTTGTACATCTCGCCCCCAAGTCGCATCATAATCCCACGGTATCACTTCAAATAAATTTGTCTCATCGTTATGATATAGTGCATAGTTATGAACGAAGCCATCAAAGTTTTGCGTAAAAATAACTCCAGCTAACCATCGTAAATATTTATCTACATGTAGAAACTTCCCGATTTCTTTTTCATAATCTTCCCTCGACAAAGTATTCGCTTGAAATACAAATTCACTCAGTTGTTCTTCACTATTTTTATTCGAATATTTAAATTCATAACCCGCAAAGAGCTCAGTTTTAACATCTTTATCTCTCTCGCTCATTAAAGAAAAATTCGCGTCATCATCTATGGCATAATAAATAGAACCACTCGGCAACCCTCTACTTTTTAAAAAGTTTTCATCAACCGATTCTAACTGTAAATATACGCCTTGGATTTGACCATTTATTTTTACAAATACATGCTGCGACTTCGGTGAAAGTACCCCGATATCATTAAAAAAGTCTAGTGATAATTTGTTACGAATAAGAGATGGATCCATAAATTCAGAGTTTAAATGAAATTCCTTCACCCCTTGAAATTTTTTCGGTTTATAAAATTGAACATGATAAGACTTTTTCTCAAACTCACGAATATGAGCACCCCGATAAACGATATCAATATCATACTTCTTTTTTCCATATGTTAACTTTGCTGGCACTGGACTATCTGACCAAATGTCCTTTTTCAATTCCACTAAGTACATTGGATGAACAAAAAAATCATATGAAGGCAGCATGTTTTCTCATCCCTTCTCAGTTCTCTTCATTCAATGTATGCGCCTTGTCTTGTCCATACATCCGCTATCATCTATTTATATAAAATTACACTCTTGTCCTGTTCAGAAAGAAGTCGAATCTCATATCATGTTAAGGAAAAAGAATACCTTTTCAATTTAACACTCGATAAGGAGGATTTCTATGAAACGTGATATTAGAAAAGCTGTTGAAGAAATCAAAAGTGCTGGTATGGAGGATTTCTTACACCAAGATCCAAGTACTTTTGAGTGCGATGATGATAAATTCTCTCATCATAAATGTACAACAGGGCGTAAATGTACAACAGGGCGTAAATGTCCAAGAACAAGATGTACTCGCGTAAAACATTGTACTTTCGTTACAAAATGTACTCATGTTAAAAAATGGACGTTTGTTACGAAATGCACTCGTGTGCGCGTTCAAAAATGGACGTTCGTTACAAAAGTGACGCGTAGAAAAGAATGCGTTTTAGTTACAAAACGTACTCGCAGAAAGCATTGTACTTTCGTTACAAAATGCATACGCTTTGAAAAGAAATTTTTCTGGACAAAACGAAGTTTCTGTAAAAAATGCGAATTCTTCCCTCACGGACACGGTCGCTCTTGCGATGATGATTGTGATCATGGTAAGGACTGTCACGATGATGGGCACAAATGGAATGATTGCAGAGACGGACATAAGTTCCCATCTTGCAAAAACAAGAAATTCGATCACTTCTGGTATAAAAAACGTAATTGCTAGTTTTTTATACCCACCAAAAAAGGCCGCATTGCGGCTTTTTTACGTTTACTGAAAATGGCTTATATCTGCAAATTGTTTTACTTTACCAAGATCTTCATCAAATTCAATCACACTAAGACTCGCGCTATGCATAAATGGCTCTCCCCATACATGTTCAATTTCAACACCTGCAAAATGCCCTACAAGTAATTTCGCTGCTGCAGCATGAGAGACAATTAAAATATTTTCCCCTTTATGCTTTTCTAAAAGAAATTGTATCCCTTCAATTACTCTTTTATGAACGGCCGCAAAGTTTTCCCCTAATGTTGATTGAAATAGATGTGGTTCATTCCAAAATAAATGTACTTCTTCTGGATATTGCATTTCCAAATCAGCAATTGTTTGCCCTTCCCATGTCCCCATATTTATTTCATAGAAATGTTCATCTGCTATAATTGGAATATCGCGTTCTCCTTTAATCAATTCGGCAGTATGAATCGTTCTTTCACTTGGACTACTATATATGGCGTGGAGAGGTAAATCCTTCATACGCTCCCCTAATTGTTTCGCTTGTATCATACCATTCTCAGTTAAAGCTGAATTTTTCCGTCCTTGCATCCGCTTTGCTACATTCCATTCTGTCTCACCGTGCCTTGTTACATATACCGTTGTCTTCATTTCACATGCCCCCTTACCATTTTGGCCGCGATTCCCACGGCTCTACTCTCCCTACAATCCATTCTGTGCATTTACTTTCAAGTCCTTTTATAACTCCGTCAGCAATCTCTTCATGAGTAAGCCATCTTGCATATGTATCTTCTAAAATAAACCCTAATATAATTCTATAATAACTACATAATGTCCCACCTATTTTTTGTGACTTCGTACGCGATGCACTACTACCTAATATATGAAATAGACTGTACTTTTCCGACGACAATTCTACCTCATTACAAATGAGTGATAACGCATCCTTCGCACTTGAGTGTATCCATGCAACAACTAATGTAATTGGACCATTCTGTTCAATTGTATTAGTAATAGATCGCTTTAGATCATCGTCATTTTGATAATCTAAAGGAAGACATGTAATATTTTCTGGTACCGAACTCACTTGCTTAACATTTTCCAATTTCGTACTATCTCGTCCAATAATAGAAACATGAAACCCTTGATCACAAAGCCACATAGAAACTTTCTTTAGCATTCCTGTTCCACCAATTACAAGCGCATGCAACTTCTTCCCCCCCTTAGTAAAATGTCATATGAGGTTTCTCATCTCTATAATAATTTAGACGGTCTTGCAGTGTCCCTGAATGAAACTCGAACTTGTGACCGTCAGGATCAACAAAATATATAGACCCACAATCTCTCACATTACGTTCTCTTCCTTGTAAAATATGAACATTATTTTCTTCTAACCGATGTAACAGGCGTTCAAAATCTTTTTGTTCAACAGAAAATGCGAGGTGCGTATAAGATTGATGAATCTCCTTTCTCGGAATATGTGTTTCTTCATTAAGCGCTATCCATACTCCACATATATTAAAATATGCGAGTTTTCTCCCCTTGACTAATAATTCTCCTTCCAATACTTTCTCGTAAAATGTAATAGAGTTTTCTAAATTGGACACTGAAAAACAAAGATGATTGATTCCCTTTAACAACTCTAATTCCTCCTATACAAATAAAAGATAAGCGAAAATTCGCTCATCTTTTATTATACTATTTCTTTGTAATATATGCCCATTTATAACTGAAGTCTCCACCAAACGTATGGTTAGCGATACCTTTTACATATGTCTTCTCTAAATAAGCCGTACTTTGCTGATACGTAGGAGAGATTGCAGCATCTTGACCAATTAAGATTTTTTCAGCTTCTGCAAGTGCTTTCCAGCGTGCTGCGTCATCTTTTAGTAGTTCTCCTTTTGATTTTGCTACTAAATCATCGTACTTCGGATTTGAATAATCCATTTCATTAAATGAGCTTCCAGTAACGAACATATCAATATATGTCATTGGGTCTGGATAATCTGGACTCCATGCAGATAATGAGAATTCATATTCAAATTTCTTTTCTAAATCTAATTTCTGCTTATATGGTTGTTGCTTCAAATTCACTTTAATACCAGGTAAGTTTTTCTCTAATTCTTCTTTAATAAAGTCGCCCACTTTTTTACGACTACCGTTATCATCATTTAGTAATTCTACTGTAATTGTATCTTGACCAAGTTCTTTCTTCGCTTCTTCCCACAGTTTTTTTGCTTTCGCAGCATTATCTTTACTGTCACGGAAATTTTTATTTACAGTACGGAAGTCTTTTCCATCTGGTCCTGTCGTAAACTTTTCAGGTACTAAGAAATACGCTGGCAATGATCCATCATTCAAAATTACATCCGCAATTCCTTTTTTATCGTACGCTAAATCAATCGCCTCACGAACCTTTTGATTTTTAAACGTTGCATTTTTTTGATTAAAACGTAGGAAATACATACGTGGGTCTAGCTTCGTTTTAAATTCATCTGGTTTATTCTTTTTATATTTGTCTACAAACTCAGAACTTAAAATGACACGGTCTGCTTGATCACTATCATATAAATTTACCCCAGTACTTGTCTCTTTTACTATACCCACATTAATTTCTTGTAATTTTACAGCATCTTTATCCCAATAATTTGGGTTTTTCTTTAACTGGTAACTTTGTTCATGTTTCCATTCACTCATTGTAAATGGTCCATTGTACAATAATTTATCTGCTTCTAATCCGTATTTATCCCCTTGTCCTTTTACATACTTTTCATTTAATGGGAAGAATGTAGGGAACGAAGTAAGCTCAAGGAAATAAGGTGCTGGTTGCTCTAATTCTACTACCAACGTTTTATCATCCTTCGCTTTAACACCTAATTGATCCGACGGTACTTCTCCTTTATTTACTTTCTGTGCATTTTTCACATCAAATAAAATAAATGCATATTCTGCTGCTATTGCTTTATCTAATGTACGTTGCCATGCATATACAAAATCTTGTGCTCGAACTGGATCACCATTTGACCATTTTGCATCACGTAATTCAAATGTATATGTCTTTTTATCTTCACTAATCTTCACGTCTTTGGCCATACCTGGAGTTGGTTTATTATCTTTATCTAGACGATATAATCCTTCCATTGCATTTACAAATACACGGAAAGATACAGAATCTGTTGATTTAGATGTATCCATTGAAGGAATTTCAGCTGTTTCTAGCAAATTTAAAACTTGTTTATCTGCCATTCCCTTACTTGATTCTTTCTTCGTTGTCGAAGCCTTCTCCCCATTCCCACATCCCGCAACCAGTACACTAGTCGATAACGCAAGTGCAGCAATTGTTGTTGTCTTTCTCTTCATTCTTCCTTCCCCCAATCTATATGTATAAGTTAAAACTTGTATAATATATTTTATTATACAAAAAATTCTGATTATTTTAAATGTTTATTTTCATAAAAAGAAAAAAAGCGGTCAGAAATTGCTTTCCCTCCGCTTTGTTGAATAGCATTTACTTGTAAGCCATCCTCTATATCAAATGGATTTTGAACTTTAAATATTTCCTCCATTATCTTCAAAAACTCTTCTTCATTTTTAGATTCACCGTTAATCGTAAGTGAATATGGTTCCACTTCTCCCAATTTATAATCAACAATAAATTGAATTGTCACCTTTTTCCTTGGCATCTCAGGACTCTCCCCCTGAAATTCTACTAATTCTAATCCTTCCGTTCCCCGGTAGTATATCCATCCTGAATTTTGAAAATAATTTTCGAACGATTCACCAATTGAAAAGACTGGATATTCATAAAGCGAGCTTGTACGAACTTTTTGAATAATATCCCGATCAGTTGGGAAAAAGAAATGACTAAACAAAATACTAGCAACTGCTAAAATAGTGACGATTGTTGCTCCCATTTTACTCGTTCCACCACTATCACGGATGAGATAATTTTCAACCGATTCATCTTTAATTCCCCGTGCTTTTATTCGATATATACGCCTTTCTGCAAATTGATAAAATAATCCATTTGCAAAAATCCCCATCCCAAATAGAATGAAAACGAGTAATAAAAACGTGAGAGGCACCATATTAATGATTGGCAATGCTACGTTGAACCCCATATAATAAGAAAATGCATCACATGCTACTAATAACAGTATAAATAAAGCAGCAGGTACGTAATACTTACGATATCCAAGCCAACCTACATTAAAAATAGCAGCCAGACCATTCCAGCTCCACCTAGCAATTCGCTTATTCTCAAGCTCCCATTTTCTTTTGTAATATGGATATTGTCTCCCTACATATACTTCTAATTCTTTGTCTATTAGCGAGCTTTCTTCACCTTGTTCATTATGCAAGTTTCGTTGACAATTTGCACAATTCAGCTGATCATTAATACAAGGTCGCCCACAATTTATACATTTCAAAACAATCCCTCTTTCCATCCATACTTCATTGTGAACTACCCACCACTTAGTATCTCTTGCGAGCTTACCCCGAAGTGGGGGCTTCTCGGTTCATCGTTACTTTTGATAACTAACGAATTTGTCTTAGGACAGCCGAGCTAACTCCCTCGTTCCAAAGGTTGTTTCTTACGATTTATTTAAAATACCTTCATGTTTCAATAACCACTCTTTCCTCCATAAACCACCCGCATACCCAACAAGTTTTCCACTCTTTCCTATTACACGATGGCATGGAACAATAATTGAAATTGGATTCCGGCTATTTGCCCCTCCTATCGCTCGTACAGCTTTCGTATTCCCAACCTTCTCCGCAATATCTAAATATGAAGCACTTACGCCATACGGAACAGTGTAAAGTGCATCCCATACATTCTTTTGGAATGGTGTTCCTTCAGCAGACAATGGAACTGTAAACTCTTTTCTTTTTCCTTCAAAGTATTCATCTAATTCATTTATACATTGTTCAACAAGTTCATTTTTATGTTCTTCTTTTCTATCTTCAACAAATATAACAGACGTAATTCCTTCTTCGTTCGCTGTAATTTCTAACAAACCTAATTCACTATCATAATAAGCCTGGTACATATGTCATCCTCCAATTCATTACATATTATTTATTGTAACACGAATAGACGAAATTTTTCGTATAAGCGTTTTATTAGGGAAACAAAAAAGAGGATGATACAATGTAAGAAAATTCAATCAAGGGGGATATTTGATGGAGTTTCAACTCTTTTCACCTTATACAATTAAGGACGTTACGCTAAAAAACCGTATCATTATGTCACCTATGTGCATGTATTCATCAGAAAATGAGGATGGCCAAGTAACTAATTTTCATCTCGTCCATTATGGAACCAGGGCTGCTGGCCAAGTAGGTTTAGTTATGATTGAAGCAACAGCTGTGTTACCTGAAGGACGAATTTCTAGCAAAGACTTAGGCATTTGGGATGACACTCTAATTGAAGGCTTACATAAAACGACAACATTTATACATAATAACGGTGCAAAAGCAGCCATTCAACTCGCTCACGCCGGAAGAAAGGCTGAATTAGAAACAGATGCTTTCGCTCCCTCAGCAATTCCGTTTAACGATAGAATGAAAATACCAGTAGAAATGAATAAAAAGCAAATTAAAGAAACTGTTTCTGCTTTTCAAAAAGCAGCTTTACGCTCTAAACGAGCGGGGGTTGACGTTATTGAATTACATGGTGCTCACGGTTATCTTATTAATGAATTTCTTTCTCCGCTTTCCAATAAGCGGACTGATGAATACGGGGGCTCACCTGAAAATCGCTATCGTTTCTTACGCGAAATCATCGATGCTGTAAATGAAGTTTGGAACGGACCGTTATTTGTTCGTATTTCAGCAAATGATTATCATCCTGACGGGTTAACGGTTCAAGATTATGTGCAGTATACAGGATGGATGAAAGAACAAGGGGTAGATTTAATCGATTGTAGTTCTGGTGCTGTTGTACCCGCACATATTGATGTGTATCCTGGTTACCAAGTACAATATGCTAAACATATTAAGGAGCATGTTGACATCGCGACTGGTGCGGTAGGATTAATTACAACCGGATCACAAGCAGAGCAAATTTTAAATAATAACGAAGCAGATTTAATTTTTATCGGACGCGAGTTACTTCGTAATCCATACTTCCCAAGAATAGCTGCCAATGAACTTGGCTTTGAATTAAAAGAACCATATCAGTACCGACGAGCACCCGGGAAAATTAAAACTAATAAGTAAAACCGAGAAATTATTCTTCTCGGTTTTACTTATTTTATTTCTATAATATCGTTTGAACTATAAATATGAATACCAGATTCTTCACGTAGCGCTGTTATATACATTCCTTTCGCCACATCTTTAGCTGAAATTGGTTTATACTTTTTAAAAGCCCCTTTAAATATAAACGGAAGAATACGAGATAATTTCTCAGCCATTCTTTCCCCAAAACGATATTCTTGTCGATTTCCAACTAATAATGACGGCCTGAAAATATGTATGCCACCAATAACTAGCTTTTTCAGCTCCTCTTCCATTTTCCCCTTCACTTGCGAGTAAAAGAAAAATGATTTAGGTTTTGCTCCCATTGATGAAATAACAAGAAAATTTTGCACGCCTTGTTTTTCAGCTAAGCAGGCAGCTCGTAATGTATATTCATAATCTACTTTTTTAAAATTCGACTTCGACTTCGCTTTTTTTATCGTTGTTCCTAAGCAACTAAAAACATCATCTACTGCAAAAAATTCTTTGTATTCCTCTAATACTGAAAAATCCACCTGTTTCTGTTGCAATTTCTCATGCTGTAATTGTAATGGTTCTCTTACAAAAATAGTAACCGAATCGTAGTAATCTGAGTCAAGTAATAGTCGTGTTATTTCTTGTCCAACTAGCCCACTTGCGCCAAGTACTAACGCTGTTCGCTTATTCATATATGTGTATACCTCTTTATTTACTATTCTCTCCTATAGCTAATCGTCGCTAACAGGAGTTTCCGTTCTCCCATTTTACCATAAGTAAAGCACTATGCGTACGCATAGTGCTTTACTTACTCTTTTTTCTCTTCTTTTTCTTCCGCTGGCAATTTTGTAATTGTTGTAGCATCTCCTAAATTACTTATTAATCTCCTTAAAAAAATTAAAACAAAAGATAATGGCAATACTACCGCAAGTATTAATAAGATAGCCTCCATGAAGTAACCCAAGCACTCATCCCCTTTTTTTCTGCTCCCTCCCAATATATGAAAGTAACATTGTCACATATGCACCAATCATAAAAATTAATACCTTTCTTTTTGACAAATTTATAACAAAAACAAATCGTAATGATTATTATTTATTGCAACTTTCATAAAGATGTATTATACTAGGTTCGCAAACTAAAACGTAATTATTCCGTTTTGTATTAAAACGATATTTTCTTCTTATATTTGGAGAAAATATAATTGTAAAAAAGAAAAGAGGAGAATTATATGCCTAAAAAATTAGCTCTATTTTCATTTATACTTATTTTCACACTCATCTTTGCTGGATGTTCTAACAACAAAGAAGGTGCAACGAAAAAAGATGGGAAACTTTCTGTTTATACAACCATTTTCCCACTCGCTGACTTTGCAAAAAAAATCGGTGGTGATTATGTAAATGTAGAAACAATTTACCCACCTGGTGCGGATTCTCATACATTTGAACCAAGTCAAAAGCAGACTGTACAAGTGGCGAAAGCCGATTTATTTGTTTATAACGGCGCAGAATTAGAACCATTTGCCGAAAAAATGGAAAAATCATTAAAAAAAGAAAACGTAAAAATTGTAAATGCATCTAAAGATATCGAACTTCGTGCTTCATCTGAAGAAGAGCAGCACGATCATGGAGACGGTCATAAAGAAGATGAACATCATCACGATAAAGACCCACACGTTTGGATAGATCCTACTCTTGCGATGAAACAAGCAGAAAAAATTAAAAATGCACTTGTAGAATTACAGCCTGAACATAAAAAAGAGTTCGAAAAAAACTTTGCAGCACTACAAACAAAATTCACTGATTTAGATGATCAATTTAAAGCAGTTGTTGCAAATGCAAAAACGAAAGAAATATTAGTTTCACACGCAGCTTACGGCTACTGGGAACAACGATACGGTTTGAAACAAATTCCAATCGCTGGAATTTCAGCATCTGATGAACCATCTCAAAAACAGCTTGCTGACATTACAAAAACAGTAAAAGAGCACGGTCTACAATATATTTTATTTGAAACATTCTCTACTCCAAAAGTAGCATCAGTTATTCAAAAAGAAACAGGTACAAAAATTTTACGCTTAAATCACCTTGCTACTATTTCTGAGGATGATGCAAAGAACAATAAAGATTACTTCACATTAATGGAAGAAAACGTAAATACTTTAAAAGAAGCAACAAACTAATCAACTATATTTTCTAGGCAGCTGAATATGTCATTCAGCTGCCTTTTTATGTATTTATCCTTGACTTGACCAAAATAACAAGTAAAATTATCCATATTAGCTTTTAAGCTATATTAATCTAGAAGGTGAGTTGGAATTATGACTCTTCACATTAGTGAAGTAACAGCAAAAAATTGGCGTTCAGTAGCTGCTTTAAACGTCGCAAAAGACCAGCAGCAATTTATTGAAAGCAATGCGTTTTCTTTAGCAGAATCATTATTTGAAGGAAACGGAACGTCAGTAGGTTTATATGATGGAGAAACACTTGTAGGGTATGCAATGTATGGATGGTATTGGGAAAAACGTAAAAGTGTCTGGTTAGATCGCTTTATGATTGATCAACAATATCAAGGAAAAGGATACGCAAAACGTTTCCTTCGCATACTCATTCAATTCTTACAAGAAAAATTTGAATGTAAAATAATTTATTTAAGTTTACATCCTGACAACAAACTCGCAATGGGACTATATGAATCATTTGGCTTCCGTTTAAATGGTGATATTGATGACGAAGGCCCAGTTGTAGGTGTTGTAATGGAATTACTAATAGATGAAAATACAAGCCTGTGAAAACAGGCTTTTTATTATTTATTTATTAATGTCACATTTTCTATATTTAATTTTTTCTCCCTATGTGCTTCGCTTTTGCAATCTAGTATTATCTCCGTAAAATGCTCATTCGATTGAATTAGATGAATCATTTGATTGCTTAAACGTATTACTATTTCTTCTTCCTCATTTGTAACATCTGAAAATAGACAACTAATAATGTCTCTATCTTCATTTGTTATTTCTCCATATAATTTCACCGTATTTATCCCTGTAATTCCCTGTTCCAAACTATTTGGATACATATATTTCTCCATATATTCTCTGCTCTTTTGATCGTCCATTTGTTGTAGAAAGAATTGAAACGGCATCCCCTTCATCGGCTGTATGTATGCATTTTTCCACGGCATAGTTTTCTTAAATAAATTAAAAAACCACTTGTAGTGTAATGGTTCTGGTTTTGTAATTTCAATTCCACCTTCTATCATTTTCCCATACACTTTATCTATATTTTCAACATCAATTGCCAGTCCGATGAGTCCCCTATGGCCATCACAATATTTCTGAACCCACTCTTGTACCCAACCACCCCCATCTTTTGTTTTTACTCTTACTAATTCTAAATATTCTTTTCCAATCCATATGTTAGATACTTTAAACCCTTTCGTTCCCTTTCCACATTTCGGAACATATGGAAGCCCGATAGAATGTACATTTTTAATCGTTTCCTTATTTTCTTGTATTTTTTTATTTACATTTATAACAAGATGATCGATTTTCATATTCTTCCCACCACATTTTTAGTTTTTTAATAGTTTCTCTAACCTATGAATAAATCGAAGTTGCATCTCACATTGTTCATACATATTTTCGAAAATTAGTTTCACATACGCTGGCGCGTTATCTTTTAGTCTTTCTCCTTCCCTCATCTCTTCATAAGTAGATCGTATTTCACTTTTCTGCTCTTCTAGAGCTTCTAAAACCTCCTCTCTCATACTCTCTTCTTCTGACAGAAATGTTAACGCTGTATATAGATGTTTCGGAAACATAACTGAAGTTTTTTGAAACGACTCCTTTAATAACCTTTTAAATTCTTGACTTCCCTTTTCTGTAATACAATATATCGTTTTCGACCGTTTTCCGGTCATTTCAATTGCTTTAACTTGAATGAAATTTTCATTTTCCATTTTTTTTAATGCGTGATAAATAGAAGCTGGGAAAACTTCCGCCCATTTTTTACTTTGCACCATATTTAGCGCCTGCTGTATTTCATAACCAGATAGCGACTCCCTTTTAGTAAGCAATCCAAGAATCATTAAACGCACCTTTTCTCCCCCTACCCCTAACAAAATACTAAACGTTTAGTAATTTCAGATTATTTTAATACAAATTCCAATTTTAGTAAACAAAAAAACAAAAATAAGCCTGCGATTTACGCAGACTTATTTCACACACTCTTGGAAATGTTCTTGGAACCATTCTTTATTAATATCTTTTCCGATGAACACTACTTCGCTTACTCGCTCTTCGCCCTCTTGCCACTCTCTATCGTACGAAGCAGCAAACAATGTATGTACACCTTGGAAAACAATTCTTTTATCTACTCCGTCAATAGATAATATCCCTTTGTAACGATATAAATACTCCCCTAGCTCTTGCACGACAGCTGACATCCACTCATTCAGTTTTTGTAAATCTAACGGACGCTCTTCACGTAGTACAAACGATTTTACACCTTCTAAATGGTTATGTTCTTTATGAGGGTAAATTTGTAACGTATCTTTCGTTTTAAACGTTTGAATTTGTAGTAACGATGGTATATCTACCTCACAGTTAGTCGTCTCGATTAATTTTGCAGTTGGATTAATTCCTTGCAGTTCATGTACGAGACTTTCTTTCTCATTTTCTTCAATTAAATCTAATTTATTTACTAACACAACATCAGCAAAGGCAATTTGTTCTTTTGCTTCTAGTCCCTTTTCAAAATGTTTATGTATATGATAGCTATCTACAACTGTTACAACACCGTTAATTTGGTATGCAGATTGAATAACTGGATCTAAAAAGAAAGTTTGAATAATCGGACCTGGATTTGCAAGACCTGTTGTTTCAATTACTAATCCATCAAAGTCCATTTTCCCTTCTGCTTTCACATCCAGTAATTGTTTTAAAGCAACAAGTAAATCTTCACGCACAGTACAGCATAAACAACCGTTTGTCATTTCCATAATTTCTTCTTCAACGTTCATAATTAATTGATTATCGATACCAATTTGCCCTATTTCATTTACAATCACTGCTAATTTCTTGCCGTGATCCTCTGATAAAATTCGATTTAATAATGTCGTTTTCCCTGATCCAAGAAAACCAGTTAGTATTGTTACTGGAATCATTCCTTACATCTCCTTATAGCTATATGTTTCTACATTATAGCATATAGAGAAAAACGTTTTTGTAGCAAAACATATTTATTGTATGTACAACCGGGTAACTATATAATAATATGTAGCAAGAAAGCCTTTTCAAAAATATTATCATTCATCAAGGGGGTACTTATAATGGAACGAGTTCAAATGGCCGAAACACTAGAATTTTCTCGTATTATTCAAGGGTTCTGGCGTTTAGCAGAATGGAATATGACAAAGCAAGAGTTACTTTCTTTTATTGAAGACTGTATGGATTTGGGGATTACTACTTTCGATCACGCTGATATTTATGGCGGATATACATGTGAAGGATTGTTTGGAGAAGCGTTACAACTCAAGCCTTCCTTACGCGAAAATATGCAAATCATCACTAAATGTGGAATCGCTCCCCCATCCCCTAAATTTCCAGAGCGATATGTTGCTCACTACAATACGAGTGCTGAACATATAATAAAAAGCGCGGAGGATTCATTACAAAACTTACATACAGATTATATTGATGTATTGCTCATTCATCGTCCTGATCCATTCACGGACCCAAATGAAGTGGCAGAAGCGTTCTCACGCTTAAAGCAAGAAGGAAAGGTTCGTCACTTCGGTGTATCTAACTTTTTACCTTCACAATTTAATATGTTAAGTTCGTATTTAGATTTCCCGCTCATTACAAATCAAATTGAAGTATCTGCGATGCAGCTTGAGCATTTTGAAAAAGGTACGATTGATTTATGCCAAGAAAAACGAATTAATCCAATGATTTGGTCACCTCTTGCTGGTGGTGAAATCTTTACTGGTCAATCAGTACGTGCCATACGTGTACGTGAAACTTTACAAAAAGTTGCTACTGAACTAGGTGTTACTAGCATCGATACTGTTATGTATGCATGGTTACTCGCTCATCCAGCTAACATGATGCCAATCGTTGGCTCTGGTAAATTAGATCGTGTGAAAACAGCCGCTCTTGCTACAAAAGTTAACTTAGACCGCCAACAATGGTTTACAATTTTCGAAAGCTCTAATGGACATCCTGTACCATAATAAACAAAAAGAAGAGCTGTTTCTTTACAGCTCTTCTTTTTCATATGTATTTCTCGTCATTGCAAATACACACATATCCCTTAATCCATTTCCATCCACCGCAACACTCGCGCTTTCTAAAGTACCCTCTAATTTAAAGCCTAATTTCTCTGGTATCGCTCTACTCTTCTTATTTAGAGAATCACAACGAATTTCTACGCGGTTTGCTTTCAATTCAGTGAAAGCATAATCTGTTATACCTTTTGCAGCCTCTACCATATAGCCCTTTCCACTAAACCTTGAATCAATCCAATACCCGATTTCAAATTGAGGTATATCCCAATTAATACGATGTAATCCGGCAGATGCAATAAATTCACCTGTTTCGTTCGAAAAAACTAGTAATCTCAAATCCTCACGCTGCAAAAATTGAATATGCGATTTTCTAATACTCTCTTCTATTTCTTCCTCTGTTTGCTCTTTTTGTGCAAAGACCATCCAAGGTTTTAATTCTTGTATTGAAGCTTGAATTGCGTCATATACAACTTTACCATCACCTGGTTTTGGCATTCGAATAAAAAGCCTGTCAGTATAAAATTCAGAAGGAAAATCGAATAATAACGGATTCACTGTAAACACTCCCTATAATTCTTTTATATATAATAATATCCATCTCAAGTTATACAGTAAAGAAATTTCTGAATTTTAAACTTTTTGATCATTCACTTCCATCGCTACACGAACTCCAGATTCAATCGCACCTTGAATCCATCCGTGATACAGCGTTGTATGATCACCAGCAAAATATATTCTCCCCTCAGGTTTTACAATGACTGGCTGTAATTCTGATTCTTGGCCAGCTTGAAATAGTGCAAACCCTCCAAGCGCATATGGATCTAATGTCCAACTCTTTGATATTCCAGACATGAACTCATCATATACTTGACCGCCTAATATTGTTGCTAAATTTTGTAGTGTGTAATAGATACGATCCCCCTTTGATAACCCATCCCATAACAACGCATCATAAGACCATGTATAGCTTCCTAACATCATAGCAGGCCCTTTCTCTCCGATTCCATGGCTTGGATAATACGCATAACGTATAGGAAGATCTGTTATAATTCTCCCACCTAATTGCCCTTGTTCCTCCCAAAAACGACTTTTAAATTGAATTCCTATTTTTGTAGCTGGCATATAATGCAATTCGCGAATTGTTTTCCACTTCGCATGAGATATCGAATCAAATGGATCTACTTCTACAAATCGCATTGTTGAAAAAGGAATTGTAACAATAACTAAATCCCCTGTAATACTACTATATTCAAAAGTTTCCTCGTTCCGGTAATAGGCTGTTACACTATTGGCTTGTTGATGAAGCTTCATTAATTTTTGATTATATATAATATTTCCTTCTAATTGTGGTAAAAAAGACTTTGGTAATCTATCATTCCCACCTATTATTTCGCAAAATCCGCTCTCCTCTTGCATAATATATAAAAAACGTAACGTCTCAACGAATGACCTTTCTAAAAAACCTTCTAAATCTAATAGAACACCTATCATCTCAATCGTTACTGGCGAAAAATACGTATTATATTGATAAGGATGATATTTTAAAAATTGACCTGTAGAATATTTCCCAAAATCCTTTACTACAATATCCCAATTTTTCTCTGGGTTCTTTTTTATAAAATTTATAATGGGCTGTACCGCTAACATTAATAGTTCCTCAGACGTTTTCCCAACTTCATTCATTTCCACAGGATATCTTAAAATACTTGGATCTTTTTCGTATTGTTTTAATGTCGTTTCCCGACCATTTACGTATATAATATCTGTCTCATTCCTATTAATAAAAGGGCTCACCTGTAGCCCAAACTTTCTTATATATGCCATCGTTAATGTATGCGAATACGGAATTCTCATCGCTCCAACATCTAAATATAATCCGGTATCTTCCATCCTAACTGTCTCTATGCGGCCACCTACACGGTTGTTCGCTTCAAAAACCTTCACTTCATGCCCTGCTGCTTTTAATAAAGATGCCGAAACTAATCCAGCCATACCAGCCCCTACTACAATGATTTGTTTCGGACGTGTCGTCTTCTTCAATCCCTTATTTATAACTTTTAACGTTTCATCCATCTCATTGTTAAACATTATATCTTTCTGCACAATCCCACCCCTTACTTCATGAAATACAAATTAGTGGTTTAGTGCATTTTATTCATAAATTCACTTAAACATAACACCACCACAATTTGAAAATTCACTAAAAATACATAAGGTGCAGCTCTCCCCCTTCCACATACTTCATATGATAAACATACAGATAGTAACTGTATGGAAAGGGTGGATACACATGAAACGTACTTACGATTATCAGGCTACAAAAAAACATTTAGAATTAAAGAAACAGCAGTTATGTAAAAAACTCACTAGCGTTAAACTAACTGAAGAAGAACGCAAGCAAATACATTTAGAAATTGATAACTACGAATATATATTAAACTTAGTCGAAATGAATCATTATGAACGAGGGTTTTTTCATTAAAAGCGGATAAAAAATTATTCACTTTTCCTTTTGAGCATTTCATTACGCATTTTTCGTAAGTAAATATATAATAGGATGTACATTAAGATTGAGAGGTATATTCTATGATCAAATTAAGTGTATTAGACCAATCACCTATTTCAGATGGTAGCACAGCAGCCCAAGCTATTTCACATACAGTTACGCTTGCACAAGAAGTTGAGAAACTCGGATTCACACGTTTTTGGGTATCCGAGCACCATAATTCAGTTAGCTTAGCTGGTTCAAGTCCAGAAATACTCATTTCACATATTGCCGCGAAAACTGACCGTATTAGAGTTGGTTCTGGTGGTGTTATGCTGCCACATTATAGTCCATATAAAGTTGCCGAGAATTTCCGCGTTTTAGAAGCACTTTATAAGGGCCGCATCGACCTTGGTGTCGGGAGAGCGCCTGGTGGTATGCCGATAGCAACTCGCGCACTTCAAGAAGGTAAAATGGTCTCACTTGATCAATATCCAGAACAAATTGCAGATGTTGCTATGTACTTACATGATCAAGTACCAGAAAACCATCATTATGCAAACTTAAAGGCTACTCCAGTTATCCCAACATCTCCTGAAATGTGGATGCTCGGTTCTAGCGGAGAAAGTGCAATGATTGCCGCAAAGCAAGGCGCTTCTTTTGCATTTGCACAGTTCATTAACGGATACGGTGGCCCTGAAGTAATGAAGGCTTACCAAGAACAATTCCAACCTTCCTATTTAGGTGATAAACCAAAATCAATCGTATCTATTTTTGTTATTTGCGGAGAAACAAATGAAGAAGCGGAGAAGATTGCATCAAGCCTTGATTTATCGATTTTACTATTAGAACAAGGAAAACGGACTACTGGTACTCCTTCTATTGAAACTGCTCAAAATTATTCGTATAGTGCTTATGATCTATTCCGCATAAAAGAAAATCGTCAACGTATGATTGTCGGTGATCCGTCTTCTGTGAAAGAAAAAATATTAAACTTAAGCAAAGCGTATAATACTGACGAATTTATGATTGTCACGATTACTCATCAATTTGAACATAAATTAAACTCTTATCGCCTATTGGCAGATGCTTTTAATTTATAATAACGAAAAGGAGATGCATCACATATGATGCATCTCCTTTTCTTACTACCAATCAATTGTTTTTGCTTCCTATATATTCAATAGCTTCTTTTAATAACTCATCAAAATTATGAGGATAATCATGATTTAAGTTAGGCACAACTTTATACTTATGTTCTATATTTTTATCCTTTAATAACGTTACAAATTGCTGTGTACCTTCAAAACAATCTTCATCTTGATCCCCACATATTATATATCCTTTTATGCTTTTATCATGCAATATTCCAATCATCTCTTCCCATTCTTCCATTTCCGGAAGCCACGGTGCCACAAAAATAAAACCGTTCACTTCTATTTCACCTTGTAACATGGAATGTAACGCTACTCTTGCCCCAGCAGAAAAGCCACCAATAATAATATTCCCAAATGTTTTATTCACTTTAATCTTATTGTAATGTCCTTTTAACTCATCTCTTCCTCTTTCGATATTATCCCACACATATCCATCTGAAAATTGAATTTGGGAAGATTGAGGCAATGCTAGCATAAAACCTTGTTCCATTACAGAGTTCCAATATGGTTCTATTATTTGTATATTTTCTTGATCCCCATGCAGTGTTATTAGTAGATTTTCAGTTTGTTTGCTGTATTTATATTTCACGTCTGCTTGTTCCGATTTCTTTGCTAATTCTTCTCTTTCTTTACATAATTGAACCATTCTATGAAACTCTTCAAATTTATGTAGTGGTTTTAAATCATCATCGGAAATTAAATACTCACTTCCGTACCAAAATCCATTTTCTATAATTGCTTTCTTCATTAAATGCAACGCTTCTCCTTCAAGTCCTGCTGCACTTGCTAATGCATATTTAAAATTATATATTTGCGCTTCATTACCCATTACATCTTTAGCATTATTCATTATATAAGAATACGCTTCAAAACTTCCTTTATTTGCATAACAATGTAACGTTTCATTTAATAACTTAATATAAGTCATACTATTTTTCATATAGAAATTCCCCCGTAACCTTTTATAATAATTGTTTCTCCAACATTCCTATCATTCTAGGGTCACGGTATAAGTAAATAAATTCTACAATTCAACTTAACAATACCTGATTCTCAGAATGATATTTAATAATTAATGTATGTATACGCATAATACACCACTCCTTCCTATCCACTAGTTGTAGTATAAAGTTAAATAGACTGAAAAATCAATGTTTTAATAACAAAAAAAGACAACAATATATTATTGTTGTTCTCATAACATCTGCCCACTATTCTTTTTTTTCTTATCTGGTTTACTTGAAACTAAATAATGCTTTTCTGAAATATATAAGTTTCTTTTTAATATACGATTTAAATATGGTCCTAGCTTCACTCCGCATATGAGGCGATCTTCACTATCTTCAACAATTGGGAACATTTCTTTTTCTGTTACATATTGATCTACGGCCTTTTGTACGATATCAATTTCTTTAACTAGGTTTAAATTTTCTTCTGTATGTTCAAATACTTCAAGCGTTTCCTTCGTTATCAGAAAAAAATTTGTTGGAAATGCAGGTAAATAGGGCTTTAACAAATCATAATTTACTGTGTAATCATCATTTACTAAAACTGTATAAACGATATTAGCATTCGTTTCTAGAAACTTCGCCATCGCTTGTTCTAATTCATCTTTCGTAATTTCCCTATCTTCTTTTCCAGTTCTGAAAAAGCGAAACATTGTATCGCCTCCTTTTTACTATATTATAGCATAAAAGAAAACTGAAAAATCACAAAAAACTCTATTGAAAGAATTTTTCAATAGAGTTTTTCTTTAATCAATTTATGTTTATTTTAAGAATGCACTTAACATCCACACATGTTGTTCTAATGTCGTATGAATTGCTAATAGCATATCAGCTGACGTTTCATCACCAGCTTCATCAGCTACTTCCATACCTTCTTTTAATTCTTGAATAAGTGCAGAAAAATCGTTTACTAAAGTTTGTACCATTTCTTCTGCAGACTCTTTGCCTGTCCCTTCACTCACAGTAGAAGCTGCTAGATACTCTTTCATTGTCGCTAACGGTTTTCCTTTTAACGCTAAAATACGTTCTGCTAACTCATCAATGTAAGTCCCTGCTTCATTATAAAACTCTTCAAATTTCTCATGTAATGTAAAGAAGTGTGGTCCTGTCACATACCAGTGATAATTATGCAATTTCACATATAACACATTCCAGTTTGCTACCTGCTTGTTTAATACTTCAACAACATTTGTTTTCGTACTCATACAATCCACTCCTCTTATCATTTTATAATTATTATCTTTTAATAACTTAATTACATTTTACCATAGATTTCCTACTCTTCCGAATGAACAGCTTATATGTAACAAAGTTTTAACAACCTTAATATTTCCCTAATATCATATAATTCATGTATTCTTTCAACTACTTCACATGTCTAATTGTCCAAGCTCACACATATGCATAATAGTAAGTCAAGCTCATCATAGAAGAAAGAGGGATAACATGGACAATCAACAATGGCAAGTAGCAAAGAAAGTCGCTGCTACTTATATCGGAACTGTCGTTGGAGCTGGATTTGCTACTGGGCGCGAAATTGTTGAATTTTTTACAGTTAACGGATTTTACGGAACCATTGGCATATGTATAAGTGGATTTTTTTTTATTTGGCTCGGCACAAAGATGATGTTACTTTCATCACAAATAGGGGCATTCTCAGCTCAAGAATTCAACAAATATTTATTTGGGGATGTATTTGGAAATGTCGTAAACACATTACTATTACTCGTATTATTTGGTGTAACGAGCGTTATGTTATCAGGAGCCGGTGCAGTATTTGAAGAACAACTCCGCCTCCCGAGACAACTTGGTATTTTCATCACGGTCATCGCCTGTCTCATTATTGGGAGCCGGGGATTACAAGGTGTTTTTGAAGTAAATACGCTTGTCGTACCTATTATGATGATCTTTATTATCGGACTCGCTATTACAACCTTTTTCCATAGTACAACACCTATTAGTAATACTATTCCTGCAGAGAGCTGGAATATGAAGTGGATTACTAGCCCTATTACATATGTCGCTTTAAATCTTTCGCTCGCCCAAAGCGTTCTCGTCCCGTTAGCCAGTGAAGTAAAAGATCGAAAAGCCATTTTGTGGGGTGGAATTTTAGGTGGTGCAGGACTTTCTTTAATTTTATTATGCAGCCATTTAGCTATCTTATCAGTCGACCAATTTTATCAATACAATATCCCAATGGCTGAAGTCATAAGAAGATTTAATGCAACTTTTCACTTTTTCTTTGTTCTTATTATTTTCGGTGAAGTGTTCACAACTTTAGTTGGTAATGTGTTCGGGATGACAAAACAAATGCAATCCATTACCGGATGGAAAAGTAATAACATTATTTACTTCATATTACTAATTAGTTATTGCTTTAGTTTCATTGGATATAGTGAATTACTTCATATTCTATACCCTATTATCGGTTGGGTGAGCATCATTTTACTACCGATTATTGCCTTTAAACAACTTCAAAAAACATAAAAAAACATCCGTGTATACGGATGTTTTTCATCTTCATTCACAGTCTTCACATACTTCCCAGTACGGCCCCATTTCTACTGCAAGATATGGCTTTAATTGCAAACGAATCATTCGACTTGGCATGCGTTCCAATACGAATTGAATGCCGTCTTCCTCTTCATCCAACTCAACTTTTGAAATAGCAATTCTTTGCATAGTAGTAATAGGGCTTCCATCTTTATATAAAGTGATTTTCACCTCATCATACTCATTAAAATACAATTCAACATTCATTTGCTTTTTTAACATTTCATCAACAATTTCATAATTATCATTTTGTTCCTGGATTATATATTTCCAGCCGCCTCTATCTAATTCTATCGGAGCAGCTTGGAATAATGTCATCAAATCCTCGTACAGCATAAGATAACCCCTCTCTTACTAAAAAACGATGAGTATTTTATATACCCTTTATCTCTATCACTATCCATGTTTATTGTACCATATATCACGAATCTTACTGCATTCATTTGCTTTATAAACACATACAAAACATATAATATTTTCAGTTCACTCTCTATTCACTAGTATGTTCCCTTACTGATAACTTATCACTTTCCTTATTTCCTACACACTACTTATAAATCTTAAAAAACCACAAAAAAGAAGAGTAATTTATATCACTCTCCTCATAAGATTTTTCCTGTAGCTGCTAATGCTAACACTATAATTAAACTTGCAAATAATAGTGATACAATTAAACTAAAAATCGGTAATATTTTCTTTTCATTATTCTTAAATAATAACCTTAAACTAAAAATGATATTTAATGGAACAAATATAAAATAAAAGTATTTAACAATTTGTAATGAGCTATTTGAAAGTGTTTTAAATACAAACACTTCAATTAAAAAAGCAACAAAGAATAAAATGCTTAACCAAAACGAGACATAGCTAAGCCAAGAATATCTTTTCGTTCCCCAATACACTCCCATACTGATCTCCTTTAAACGTAGTATATATTATATTAATTATACACCCGCTTAACAAATTCCTCTATTTTTCGACAAACATTAAATACATTGAACCTCTAATCCGTTTATCAGCTAAAAGACTGTCTCTAATAGCACTAATGCTATTTTGAGACAGCCTCCCCTTTTTATACTTTAAATCTTTCAATTAATACTTGTAACTCTTCAGCCATTTGAGATAGTGTACCAGCTGCAGAACCAATTTCCTCCATGGAAGCTAGCTGCTCCTCAGCTGACGCTGCAACACTTTGTGTACTCGTCGCATTATTTTGTGCCGTCATAGCAATTTGACCAACCGAAATAGATACTTCATTTGCACCTTTTGACATCCCATTAGCCGTTTCAACCATCGTTTTAATTTGGTCAGCAATTTCATTTGTAGATTGTAAAATTTCAGTGAAATTTTGTTTCGTTTCATTTGCAATAACAAGTCCAGATTGCACTTCTTCATTTACATTATTCATAGATTTTACTGTCTTACTCATATCATCTTGTATTTCACAAATTAATTTACTAATTTCACTTGATGATACACTAGATTGTTCTGCTAATTTTCGTACTTCATCAGCAACAATTGCAAAGCCTCTTCCATGCTCACCAGCTCTTGCAGCCTCAATTGCTGCATTTAAAGCTAGAAGATTTGTCTGATCTGCAATATTTTGAATAACTTCTAAAATATCACCAATTTGCTTTGATTTGTTATTCAACAACTGAATAACAGCATCTGACTGTGAAACTGATTCCGCAATAGATTGCATTTGATTTACTGTTTTTCCAACTAGCTTTCCACCATCTTCTGCTTTTTCGCGAGTGTGAGCAGAAGCAGTATTAATAGATGATGAGCTATTTGCTACATGCTGAATCCCTTCTGTTACATCAAACAGTAACATAGCACCATTTTCTACGCTTGCTGTTTGCGTCGTTGCACCACTTGATATTTCATCCATTGCTAATGTAATTTGTTCAGTCGCTTCACTCGCTTGTCTCACACTTGCTGTTAACTCTTCAGATGCAGCTGCAACATGCCCTGCTGAAGTATTAATTCTTCCAATTAACGTTCTTAGTGAATCTGTCATTTCATTAAAACCTTTTGCAAGTTGACCGATTTCATCGTTTGAATGAATTTCAATTGTTTGCGTTAAATCTCCTTCACTTATTTCTTTAGAAGTGGCAACTAATCTCTTTAAAGGTTTTGTAATAGAAAGAGTTACTAAATAAATAAGTGCCCCTCCTACAACTAATGAAATAAGCATAACAATTAACATATTATAAAATACAGGCTGAGCAGCTTCAATTACTTCATTTGAGTACATCGTTCCACCGATTTTCCAACCTGTTTTTAAGTTTGTAGCAAATACCATTTTCTTTTCACTACCATCATACGTGTATGAAAAAGTGCCTTGATTATCTTCGTAAATTCTCTTTGCCCAAGAATCAGCTGCTTTATCTCCTGGTTTTTCTTGAGGATGCGCAATTATTTTTTGTTTTCCATCTAAAATGAAAGTATATCCTTTTTTACCAATATTGATTAACTTTGTTGTTTTCAATAAATTCTCTAAACTTAAATCTACCGCAACAACACCATTTTTATCTTCTGTTTGTTTCGCAATCGTTACGACAATATGTCCATTTCCTTTCGCCTTATACGGTTCAGTGACCACGATTCCACCTTGTTTACTCACTGCATCTTTATACCAAGAACGAGTTGTTGGATCATAATCTGCTGCCATTTGTATATTTGGTTCTTGCACAAACTTCTTATCATTGCCGGCAACATATACTTGTTCAATATCTTTATTTAAATTAATATATTGAGATAATACCTTTCTTAATTCATCTTGATTATCTCCTTGATACATATCACTATGAATCACTCGTGCAAAGTTATTTACTTCGTTAAATTTCGCCTCAATCATTTGATTGATTAAATTATCTAATATTTTTATATTATCGTGAGCACTACTCGTAATTTGTGATTCAAAATTCTTTTTAGCCGTTTGATAAGACATTCCTCCAATAATAGAGACAGCCGCAATTAAAATTATCAAAAATGAAATTAATAGCTTTTTTGCTACTTTTATATCTCGAAACCACCTTAACAGTTTACTCATTATAAACCTCCTACATTTAAATATTAAGTTTTAAAGATAAATAACCAATTATGAATATATCCCATTCCCTATCCTCTATTTTTACAATTCGTTTTTGATAAACACCTTGTAAAGTTTAAACAAATATTCTCCCTTTGTCTATATATATGAATAATATTATTATAAAATTTACAAATACAAAAAACCAAAGGAATAGTCCTTTGGTTTTTTACATTTTTTTATGTTGTTTAGAAATCTTCTTCCACTTATCACGCTCAGCTCTTGCGAGAATAGCATCTTGTTTTCTCATAAAATACGCCAATTCTCTTTGCAACTTTTTATAGCTTTGCAAACGATTTATCGTCATTAGCCCGTTATCAATTGCTTTATGCACTGCGCATCCTGGTTCATTCTCATGTTTACAATCTCGAAAGCGGCATGTTTTTGCAAATTCTTCAATATCAGAAAATGTTGTTTGGATTGCATCGCTTCCTTCCCAAAGTTGTAACTCCCTCATGCCAGGAGTATCAATGACTAAGCTCCCACTCGGTAGTTGGAACAGCTCACGATGAGTTGTCGTATGCCGCCCTTTACTATCTTCCTCACGTATATCTCCCGTTTTCGCTATCTCAATTCCTACGAGTGCATTTAACAAAGTAGATTTTCCAACCCCTGATGAGCCGACTAAAGCAATTGTTTTTCCTGAAGCAACAAATTGTTGTAATGAGTCAATACCTCTATGCTCTAAACTATCGACGACGAAGACCGGAACACCAATTGCAACAGCTTCCGTTTCTACAATTTTTTGTTCCACATCTTCACATAAACTACTTTTTGTTAAAACAATAACAGGCATTGCACCACTTTCATACGCTAATAGTAAATAACGCTCCAACCTTCTTACGTTAAAATCATGGTTAAGTGCATTCACTAAAAATAAATAATCAACATTTGCTGCAATTATTTGTTCTTCAGTTCTATTACCAGCTTCTTGTCTTGAAAAAGAACTTCTTCTCGAAAAAATACGATGAATGATTGCCTTTTTCTCATTTTCTATTTTCTTTATATACACCCAATCACCAACTGCTGGGTAATCTCCTTTCGTTACCGCTTCATGCCGAAACTTCCCAGACAGCTCTGCCATATATTCACCGTCATTACAAATAATGCGATATATATGCTTATGCTCAAGTAAAATACGCCCTACTTCATAATTCTTCTCTACAGCTTGCTCTTCAAAAAATGAATCCCAGCCGAATGATTCTAAAATATTTTGATTCAAATCAATATCCTCCCTAGTTTGTACTAAGTGGAAGGATTGCGAACTATCTTATATAATATCGCCCTTTCCATCCACCTTTGTATTTAATTTATTATTCATTACAGTCATATTCGCCATAATACATCACTCCGATCTTATTTTAATTACTCTCATTATATGGAATGTCGATTTAAAAAGCTACTTTATTTGACGTAATTTTCGAATAACTTTTTCTTTAACATTCTAATTTGTCCACGATGACTAATTTCATCTTCTATCACATGAAACCAAAGATAGTACTGGTTATACGCTACACCTTTAGGCCACTTTCTTTCTGACATTAGCCATGTATCATCTACTTTACTCAAATACTTTAGCGACTCTTCTCGAACACTTTGCAAAAGTTGTATATAATACTGTATTTCATGACCACGAATCGTTCTCCCTGCTTCCCCTAAATACAGTGCATCTTCCCATATTTCTAATTCTTCTTTTGTAAAGTCACGCTTTTGAAATGAAATAAGCTGATGTGCTTTTTCAATAGCTGCTATATGCTTTAGTAACGCTCCGATGGAATTCCCTCCACTCGGCATAATTAAATCTAATTGCTCAACTGATAGCTCGTTTATTTCCTGTAATGTTACAGCCCTCGTATGTTCCAGCATGCTTACTAATTCCCCTATATTTTTTGTATAACCATCTACACTTCTTATTCGATAATCTATATTCATATCACGCACCCCTTTCTACATTCATATTAAGGAATAACCGCTTCATATAATAGACTGAAATATATCAGATTTTTCTGTTATAATTAAATTGAATACGGAATAAACCTAAACAAACTTTCTCAATATGCTTATATGAAATATTAAAAGGAATCAATATAAAATTATCGAATCTTATTCACTAAAAGGAGTGGATTCGATGGAAATGTATCAATGGCTAACCGCAGTTCTCGTTGGTGGCATTACTGGCTTCGTTTCCCATCTAATCAATAACCAAGGCAAGTTATTGCTTCCACGCCGTTTAAAAACTTTTTTTCATTTTGGATTTTTAACTGATATTTTTACAGGTAGCCTCGCCGCACTTCTTGGACTCGTTTTATTCGATGTCACCTTAATAAAAGAAATTATAAAAGTCTCCATTGTGACCGCTATTTCCGGTCAAACGTTTTTACTTCACCAAGCTCTTGGTGGTGAACAGGCTAAAAATACGCAAATTGGGAAAGCTGATGAGAAAATCCAAGAAATTGACAAACTATTACGACGTTAGTCTATACTTTCTCTAAAAATTATTGTTATAATAAAAAATAAATATTTTCTATTGCGTCGTTTGTCAGAAGAAAGGGTGTTTCGTATGACAAAAAAGAAAATAGAAGATTTCTTAACAAACACCGAAAAAGAGGAACTGCTAGAAAACTATAAATGTTTACGAGAAGCCCGCACAAAAAGCGAAGCTAACTATTTTGGTGAGGCAGTAGACCATCTATTAAATAAAGTAAAAAAACGAATTATTGAAGAAGCAGGAATACATGATGAAAATGCGGCAACAGTTCAATCTAAACGAAAAGCACTGTTTTAGCTAAAACAGTGCTTTTTATTACGGCATTTTTCACATTACTTTCACATCTATTTCACAAATATAAGTAGTCCTATATGTTAAACTAAGTATATCCTTTTCCAAGGAACTATATGCCGATATATAAATCCCTATCTCTTTAGGGATTTTTTGTTTTTTGGATTTCCCCGATTTATTTTTAAAGGCTTTATGATGCAATTCCTGTTTCACTATCTTCATTAAGCTTTTCACTTTTTCTAAACAAAAATAAAGCTCCTATATATAGTAACGCAGTAAAACTACCTACAAGTATAAAATTGTGAGATGCTGCAAATAACATTCCTGCTATTGCCGCTCCAATCATTTGGCCAATATACATAGAAGCATTAGCAAGAGCGGCTCCTGTTCCTCTTGCTATACTAGACATATTTTGTAAGCGCCCCATCATCAATACAAACAAAATTCCTGTCATAAAAAATAAAACAAAGAAAAATAACTCTACAAATATAATGTTCTTTAAATGAGGAAGTATGACATATTGCACTGCTGTAAATACAATTCCACCATAGAAAGAAAGGTTATAACCAATTTTATTTACGATTCTCGGCCCTAAAATGTTACCGGTTAAATTTCCTAATCCTAATACGAGCATAGCTGTACCTACTTCATGAACTTGTAAGCCAAATTGACTGGAGAGCCACACACCAAAGAATGAAAATGCTGCAAAATTACCAGTTTGAAAAACAAAATATGCAAAATAAGAAAGTGAAACCTTTGAATCTCTAAGTAATTGCTTATAGCGCTTTAATATATTTTTTTCATTTCCACCTATTTGAACTGGTTGTATTTCTGGTAATGTAACATACATAAGAACGACAAGTAGTGCTGATAATATACCAATGACGAAGAATGGTGTTGTATAATGTATCGTTGCTAAATATGCTCCAATTGGCAGTCCTAAAATTTGGGAGATTGATAACCCTGCTGTTGCAATTCCAATTGCTTTTACAATTTGCTTCTTCTCTATAAGGAACGGAATAGATGCCCATACTTGTGGAGATACAAAAGCTGCACTTACACCTGCTAAAAATCTAAATGTTAGCATCCATAAAAAACTCGGTGCCATTCCACACAAAAATGTACTTAATGCAAAAAAACTCATTCCTAATACCATCACTTTTTTTCTGTTTAAGCCATCTGATATAGGACCAGCGATAAGCGCAAATCCAGCGTATCCTAAAGCATATGAACTCACCATCCATCCTGATAATTCAGTTGATACATGATACACCTGTTGTAATGTCGGCAAAAGTGGTGAAATTAAGAAAGTATCTGTACCAATCATAAACATTATCGTAAAGAATACAGCTAACACTCTTTTCATTTAAACCTTCTCCTTTTATATAAAAAGAGGGCACTATCCCTCTTTTCAACTAATCTTCTAAAATAGATTCAATCTCTTTCATAACTTTTTCATTCAATGAAACATCCACTGCTCTTACACTTTCGCTTATTTGCTTCGCTCGTTTCCCACCAGGAATAACAGTATCAATTCCTTTTTTATTTAATAGCCACGCTAAAGCTAAATGTGATACTTCAAGATTCATTTCTTTAGCTAAATCTTTTAACATCTCAACTTTTTTAAAGTTATTTTTATATGTATTTTCTTCAAATAGATTTACACTTTGACGCCAATCGCCTTCGTTTAATTTAAAATCTTCTGTATATTTACCGCCTAGTATCCCAAAAGCAAGAGGCCCGTACGGTATAAATGAAATACCTGATTCTATACAATATGGCAAAAGTTCTTCCCCAGCAGCACGATCCAACATATTATACGGTGATTGTACAACATCTATATGTCCGTGCTGATTCGCTTCTTTTAATTTCTCTACATTTACGTTAGATATTCCAATTGAACGAATTTTCCCCTCTTCTTTTAGGCGAGTAAGTTCTCCAATTGAATCTATGTAACTTGTTTCAGGATTTGTAAAATGTAAATAATATAAATCAATATAATCAGTTTGTAATCTTCTTAAGCTATTTTCCACAGCATTTCTTAAATAGCTTGGTTCATTATTAATATGAACCTCTCCATTTAATAATGGCTGAATTCCACCTTTTGTAGCAAGTACAAACTCGTGGCGTTTTCCTTTTAATACTTCTCCTACCAATTCCTCTGATCTACCGAAACCGTATGAATCAGCTGTATCAAAAAATGTAATCCCTTGCTGAATTGCTTCTTCTATTAATCTTTTTCCTTCTTCCTCATTCACATCAGCATATAAATTATGTCCCCCAACAGCGTTTGTTCCTAACCCCAACTTCGAAATATTTAGTCCTGCCTTTTGCAATTTTGTATACTTCATTTTTTATCCCCCTATATTTCTATTGTTCGATTATATTCAAACAATAGAAATATACCACTTTATATGTTATAGTGCAAATATATTAACTTATACAAGCAGGTGAAAAAATGCGTACTCTCTATCATCCAAATCGAGAAGAAATTCAATTCTCTTCTGTCTTATATGCACTTAGCGATCAAATTCGTTTACAAATTGTAACTATGCTACTAGAGAAAAATGAACAATCTTGTGGCGCGTTAAACATTCCAATTGCAAAATCAACTTTATCTCATCATTTCAAAGTTTTACGTGAATCTGGTGTTATGTTTACACGACTTGAGGGAACGCAACGTTTCATTTCAATTCGTGAAGATGATTTAAATGCTCGATTCCCTGGTTTATTAGATGTTGTAATACATGCGACAGAACCATACTAAAAAACATCTCATATAAATATGAGATGTTTTTTAGTAATTACTATTCTTTTAATAAATCTATTAATCCATTCCCTTCAGATGTACGTTCATACCCTAAAGGTACAGTCCTTTTTATAAGTTGCGCGTATATTTCCGGCTCTGATAATTTTCTACCGTACTCTCTCTCACACTGCTTAATGAGAAGTGCTAACGCCCCAGCGACATGCGGCGTCGCCATTGAAGTACCACTTAATACCGCATATTTCCCCTCTGGATACGTAGACAGTATTTCATCACCCGGCGCTACTAAATCAATTTCTTGATTTGAATTACTAAAGCATGAAATTTTCCGCTCTAAATTAACAGCACCTACTTCAATTACTTCAGAATAAGCACCTGGAAAATCTAATTCTTCAGTATCATCGTTACAATCTCCATCATTTCCTGCAGCGCACACGACAAGTACGTCTTGTTTTACCGCATTTTGAATAGCTTCATGTAACTCTGGTACATCTTGCGGACCACCAAGTGACATTGAAATAATTCTCACTTTCTCTTTATTCGGTCCTCTCCAATTTACAGCATAATGAATGGCCTCAATAATTTGCTCATAACTTCCAGAACCGTCTCCAGCTAATACTTTTAAAACTAACATTTTAGCAAGTGGTGCGACTCCTAAAACACCCACTTCATTTTCAGTCGCTGCAATTGTCCCCGCTACATGAGTACCATGCCCATTATTATCAAGATAAATATTGGGATTTCCTTCATAATCTTTCGTGAAATTTCTCCCACCAATAATACGATCTTTTAAATCTACATGATTTACATCACAACCTGTATCTAAAACAGCAACGACAATGTCTTTTCCTTTCGCGCTCTTTTCCCATACTTGCGGAGCATGAATCAATTGTACACCTGGTGGAATTTCATTTACTTGTTCAACCACTTTATTTACAGTAAACGGAATTAATTTAATGCCTTTTTGTTTATTCGCTGTACTACTATTCATCGTAATCCCTCCTGAAAATATATTATTTTCATTTCAGACCACTATTGAATGCGTTTAGATTTAACATTCGTTTTATTCGTTCCATTTCCCTTCCTCTCAAATGTTTCTCAATAAACAAAAGAAAAGGACCCATTAAATGGTCCTTTTCTTTTTCAGTTTTTCAAAAGAATAATATAAAGTGAAACTATAATCAGTGGGGGGTGTTCATCCCCCACTGATTATTAGCCCTCACCAATCGGGCGTTTACGGGCAATTGATCTCCCACCTAACTTCTTTGCTTCAGCCGAGTTTTGAGGTGGGAGTTTTACTGCCCACAAATAGCGGGATAAATTAAGACTAAATCTTACTCTTGTTCAAAAACTGCTCAATTTCTTTTATTACATGTTTTGCGCCTTCTATACTAACAGTAATGTTTCCATTTGCTAATGAAATATTTTGATCTGAAACATCACCTGTTATTTGACAAGCATTGTATGGTTGATATTTTTGTAAAATGACTTTGTCTTCTTCTACAAAAATTTCAAGTGGTGATTTGATTTGTATTCCTAATACATCCCGTAATTCTTTAGGAATAACTATCCGTCCCAATTCATCTACTTTTCGAATAATTCCTGTTGCTTTCATGTTACTCCCCCCTTACTCTCTATTATTTTTTTCACCTCGCTATTTTTATTCTATCACTATATATTTGGTAATGCCTTACTCTTTTTAGAAAATATAGTACAAAAGTTAAAAAAACACATTTAACGAATATTCAATCTTTCTTTCAATTGTTTTAAATAACGCGATCGTATAATTAAGAAGTATACAACTTGAATACCTACGAAAATACTTAATACAATTGTATTTTCTTTAAACAGTGAGTACTCAAACATTTGTCCTAACGCAGTTAATGCTACTGCCCCGTGTAATGTTGCAACTCCAACTGGAACGAAGAATAAAAGCGCTAAGCGGATTGTGACTACTTTCGATAATTCCCCTCTCGTCAATCCAACTTTTCGAATCATTTCAAATAAACGAGTATCGTCCTCCAAATCTGAAAATAAACGGAAGTAAAGGAAGCTTCCTGCACAAACGAAAAATACAATACCAATAAAGAAACCTACAAATAAAATGGGTCCTGCGATTTGTAGACTTTGATTTTGATCGTACTCTTCTGCACTAAACGTTGAATGTTCTTGATAAGGCTTAATCTGATTCGTAAGCTCTTTACCAACCTCAATTTCATCTTTCGCGGATTGTGTTTTATACATATAATCTTTTTCTTCTTTAAATCCCTCTTGTAATGAATCATATTGATTTTTAGAGATTACATACACATTACCTCTTAGTATTTTACTCAATGAAGAAGTATTAACTTTTTTCACATTTAAAGGTTCATTCATATTTGGTAAAGTAATTTCTTTTCTTTCTTTCATCGGTGGTCCGGGTATTTCGACTGACAAAAATAAAGCCTCTTTATTTGATACAGTATTAAATGGTTCTCCTGTTAACTTTGCATATTCTTTATAATCTGATTCTTTTATAAAAATGGCGCTTCTTAACGACTGCTCCTCCGTTTTCTTCGATGAAATATTTATTTTTGAGGCTGCTATATTATGTTTCTTTAATCCTTCGTCAATGATTTTCAGATGCTGTGGCTCATTGCTATTACCTTGCTTAGACTGATAGTGAAACGCAATTGGTCTGTCCATAATTTCTTTCGTCATCGAAGCAAACCCAACCAATGTACCTATTGCTGAAAATGCTACTGTTGAAATAATCGTTACAATAAAGAACATTCTTGCGTTATCTCTCATACGGTATGCTAAATCTGACAAAGTAATAATATTTGTCTGTGTCCAATAGAAACGTTTACTTTTTTTACATAGTCTAATAATAAAGACGCTCAACTGCTTGTACAGCAAATACGTACCAATAATGACTACCGTTGTAACAGGAATCATCATTATAAATACCATTGCACCATGTGACATAAGAGCTCCTGCATAACCAGCACTAAGCAATACTACTGCTAATATAGAAGAAATTATAGATGCCTTCGGTTCTGGCTTCGCCTCTGCTGATCCTCTAAACAATTTCATAATTTTATTTTTACGAACCATTCCTGCACTAAACAATGAAATGATCATAAATAATACGAAAAACATAATACTCGTTACAACAATCGCTTTCATCGGTATGTAATAGGATAAAGAGATATCTAGTTTTAATATCATCGGAGCTACAAATATTAATATTCCTGAAAACAACATACCTGAAAGAATCCCAAAAATTATTGCCCCTATTCCAATCATGATATTTTCAAAGAAGATAAGACGCTTTAATTGATATTTCGTCATACCTAGCATCATTAAAATTCCTAGTTCACGCTTTCTCGTTTTCAAAAACATTCCCATTGAATATAAAATAAAGAAAAATGTAAATAAGTAAATAATGGACTGCGCAAAAGACATACTTACGAATACGTACCGTCCTAATTCTCCCGCACTTAATGCTGGATGGAACGCAAAAAATGAATACACAAAAAAGGCCATAATTGCAAATGCACTACTCAAAAAATAAGCTGAGTATGTTCGTCTATTTCGCGTTACATTTCGAAATGCGAGTTCTCTAATGTTCATACTACTTCTCCGCCCTTCTACTAACTATGCTTTTATATTAGTAAAGTACGGAAATAACTTCCATCGATTCAAATGACAAAAACCTTACATTATTGAAAGGTTTTAAACAATTGCTTATATAAAACAGTTTCATTATAATGACTACATTCATACACGCATCCTATTGTATATTCGTTAGTTTTGCGAAATAATAAAGGATAGAAGTATGTACCAATATACATATAAACTTATTTACCGCTTTAATATGAATAGGAGGAAAACATAATGACATTACAAGAACAAATTATGAAATCATTACATGTTCAGCCTGTAATTGATCCGAAAGTAGAAATTCGTAAACGAATTGATTTCTTAAAAGATTATTTAAAAACTACAGGTGCAAAAGGATTTGTACTTGGAATTAGCGGCGGACAAGACTCTACACTAGCAGGACGTTTAGCACAGCTTGCAGTCGAAGAAGTTCGTAATGAAGGTGGTAACGCAACGTTTATCTCCGTACGTCTTCCATACAAAGTACAAAAAGATGAAGATGATGCACAATTAGCATTACAATTTATTCAAGCTGATCAGTCTGTTGCTTTTGATATCGCTTCAACAGTTGATGCCTTCTCAAATCAATACGAAAACTTATTAGGTGAATCATTAACAGATTTCAATAAAGGAAACGTAAAAGCACGCATTCGCATGGTTACACAATACGCAATCGGCGGACAACAAGGACTACTCGTTATCGGAACTGATCATGCTGCTGAAGCTGTAACAGGTTTCTTCACAAAATTCGGAGATGGCGGTGCAGATTTATTACCATTAACGGGATTAACGAAACGCCAAGGACGTGATTTATTACAAGAATTAGGTGCAGACGAGCGACTTTACTTAAAAATGCCAACAGCTGATTTATTAGATGAAAAACCAGGTCAAGCTGATGAAACAGAGCTAGGCATTACTTACGATCAATTAGATGACTATTTAGAAGGTAAATCCGTTCCAGCTGACGTTGCTGAAAAGATCGAGAAGCGTTACAAAGTGAGTGAACATAAAAGACAAGTACCAGCATCAATGTTTGATGATTGGTGGAAATAGAACATAAAAAAGAAGCTAATCTCATTTAGCTTCTTTTTTATACGTTAACGATATACCCCTACTCTTTTCTCTAATAAATCCTGCAAGCAATCTTCATGTTGTTTATTAAACAATGGCGGCATTTTGTCTAAAGGGAAAAACTGCAAATCTAACGTTTCATCACCGTCTATTTTTGTATTCCCTCCAACGATTGAAAACTTAAAGAATATTACAATTGCCTGTGCCTGATCTCCATTCGGATATGTTTGAAAATATTTCGTATACACACCAATGAGCTCATCAATTTCCACATCATATCCTGTTTCTTCTTTTATTTCTCGAATCGCAGTTTCTGCCGCAGATTCCCCGATTTCCATTGCACCGCCTGGAAATCCCCAGGCATTAAAGTCTCCTCTTTTTTGCAGAAGCACTTCACCAAATTCATTAAATACACAACCTCCTGCAAAATTCAAAATAACATAATCATGCCCTATTTTTTCACGTAATTCCTTTATATAATTCGCCATCTGCTTCTCCTTTTTATCCATCTTCCATTATTCTTTTTTATCTTTTTCAAGCAATTCAATAATCCGATCTAACTTCTGATTCATATTAATCACATGTTGTTTTTTCATAGTGTTGTTTTGCAATAATCTTTTAATGAACAGAGTAAATGATACAAAAAACAAAACGATAAGTCCGATTACTAGACAAAAATATATCAATGCAAATATATTATTTTCGAACAAATTCATTCAGCTATCACATCCTCTATTTTCAATTATTTTATCACATAATTCTAAATAGTCACTAGAATTATAATCAAACGCAAAAAGAGCACCTTTTAAAGATGCTCTTTTTCATTAATACGTAAATGTAATTGTCGCTAATGAATAACCTGCCATTGCACTATATGGCGCAACTTGATAAGATACACGCTTTGCACCTTTTGGCCAAGCTATTTCATCTAGTACTTTCTTTATATCTTGCATCGTTCCATCCATTGACTGCTTATATCGTACTTCTACTTTTTCTGGCTTGGAAGCAAATTGTTGCTGTAATTTTTTCTTAAACTCATTGTAATTTTCCGCTCCGTATTGTGCAGATAAATACTTTAAATTTGTTTCATTTAACATTTGTTCATATACAGCAGTTTTTGAACTACCGGCTTTTATTTTGCTTGTTAATTCGTTGAAGTAGCTTGTAGTTGCCGCTGGATATTCACTACGATCCCATTCATGGTCCTTGCTTAATTGTTCATCAGACATATTAAAATATGAATATGTTACGCGCCCAGCTTTATCAGGAACTGGATCATCGAATGTAGTGTCAAGGTGGTACCACTTGTTATCAATGTTCACTAAATTCCATGCGTGAGCTTGTCCATTCCCTGTACCTGTTACAATATGATTTTGAATACCTGCTTCTTTTAGTAATTGATATGTTAACAATGTATATCCTTGGCAAACGGCAGAACGATTCGCTAACGCTTCATACGCTGTATATGCTTGATAAGAAGTATCATATGATACTTCTTTCACAACATAATCATGAATAGCTTTCACTTTTTCATGTTCATCCATGCCTTGTTTAATAATAGAATTTACAATTGCTTTCGCCTGAGACTTTACATACTGTGTTTGCTCTTTTGATTCACGATACTTCACTTGTAATGTAAATGTATAATTCCCTGGCATCCCTTTTATAGAATATTTAGTAGACGCTACATTATATTTTACATACTCATCAGCATCTACAATTTTATTAAACTCGCCATACAATTGGTCCATAATATTTCTAGCATTTCTATCTTTTGTTTTATATGTGATTGTAATATTTTCTTCTCTATTATCAATCTGTTTTTTTAATTCTTTTCTGAAATCATTTAACAACTCTGCATCTGATTGTGTTGTCACTGTAGTCGGATTCGTAGCCGCATAAGATACAGCTGACGCCTGTAAGCCTCCCATTACTATAGTTGAACAAAGTGCGGCAGCTGTCACATACTTACTTGTCTTTCCCATCTTGTCACTCCTTACATTCTATAACTATACAAAAAAGTATCGTATAGTTTCAGAGTATACAATACTTTTCAAAATAGGTCATATGAGATTATGCATATTTAACATTTTTAAAAGGGTTGTTCTTTTAGAAAAAGAACAACCCTTTTTTTAGCAAGTTTGCAACACACAGCATGTATTTTCAAAATGGCGATTTTTCAAGTCTTCATTTCCAATACAGAAATAAAGCATCCCTAAATCTCCCCACATCATATTACAATTTTTAGTATCTGAATCAATTTGGAATAAGAGCGTCATATGCTGTGGATCTATCCCCATATATTGTCCAGTCTCGTACAATACCTCATCTTGTACAGAGAATGGTTCTCCAAACATTTGATGATTATCATAGTTGTCTGGGATTAGCTCTTCAAGTAATTGCAAGAAACGATCTGAATCCGCCTCATCTTCAATGAAAAGCTCCGGTAATTTATACGTCAGTTCAAAAGTAATTGCACACTGGTTATATTTCGCTTGTATTTCATCTGCTCTACGTAATTGCTCTACAGGGATATCATAATAAATTACACGTCCAGCTTCGGTTGGATCCACATCTTCTTCAAAGTAATTTTCAATACTAAAGAAATATAACATCCCTGTCTTAGGAAGATTGTGATCCATACCAACGTTTTGTAAATCACTTAAATTAAATTGTGCGATAAAACGTAACGGATTCTCTTTGTATGTTGGATATTCAAATGTATTTGGCAAATCAGGAACTCCGCCCATTTTCGAACTGCCTATCGCAATTATTTCCTGTTGTTTTGGCACAACTTTTACACAAGGAAATACAGTATTAATAAGCTCCTGTTTCAAATATGTTAGTTCATATTTATCAATTAATATTTCAATTTTCTGTTCCATAAATTCTCCTTACATTTACATACTTATTTGTATCATAGCACAAAGATTATACTTCATTCATTGTAAATTCAACAAGCCCTCCAAAAAACGGGCTTATCCCTCGTACGCGAACAAGTTTAAAAAAGCATAGTATACATTGTTCCTACAAACACGATAGTTCTTTATTTCTTCCAGTACATTTTCCCCTCGTTCATTTTTATTTTTAATTTAAGGAGGAATTCCACATGGGTTACGGATATAGTTGCGGCGGTTACGGCGGTGGTTACGGTTACGGCGGTAGTTGTGGTGGCGGTTGTGGTTATGGAGGTTTCGCTTTATTAATCGTTTTATTTATCCTTCTAATCATCATCGGGGCTAGCTGTTGGGGCGGCTTTGTAGGCTGCTAGTAAACTTAAAAACTATTGTAAAAAAGCACGTACAATACGTGCTTTTTTTCCATTTTCATTTTTTAGAAAGGAAGTATGTTCAATGAAAATTGATGGTGTTTTTGAAGGAGGCGGTGTACGCGGAATTGCGCATGTGGGGGCAATTTGCGCGTTAGCCGAAAAAGGATATGAATGGGAGCGCGTAGCTGGAACATCAGCTGGTTCAATTATCGCAGCGCTTTTAGCAGCTGGATATTCTTGTTCCGAATTAAAAACAATAATAACCGACATTGATTATAATAAATTTATGAAGAAAACTTTTCTTGATAGAATCCCGTTTATCGGTAAAGGAATAAGTGCATGGTCTACTCTAGGTATTTATTCCAATGTATTTATAGAAGAATGGCTTGAAGAATTACTGCGAAAAAAGGGCGTTCACTTATTTACAGATCTACCTGATTTAAACAAACTCAAAATTATAGCTTCTGATATAAGCAACGGTAAAATGGTTGTCTTCCCCGATGATTTACCGAACTATGGATTTTTAAATTATCGCTTCTCTATTGCTAAAGCTGTAAGAATGAGTAGTACAATCCCCTTCTTCTTTGAGCCAGTAAAATGGAGAACGCCAAAATGGAAGCAGCCTTGTTATATGGTTGATGGCGGGATTTTAAGTAATTACCCAATTTGGATTTTTGATTCACCGACTTCTCCTCGCTGGCCTACCTTTGGATTTCATTTTATAAAAGATGAGATTCAAGCTGATCCCGCCCACTATGACGAACCTATTTCCATGTTCAAAGGACTATTTAAAACGATGATGCAAGCTCATGATTTACGTCATTTAGATAAAGAATCAAAGGCTAGAACTATTACAATTCCAACAGGAACCATTACCAGTACTAATTTTCAACTAACTAAAGAAGAGAAAGAATGGCTCTATAACTCTGGTTATAATGCAGCTAATAAGTTTTTACAATCCTGGAACTTCAGGCAATATGTTGATGAGTATAGAGACGGAAATCAGAATCGAAAAACAAATCGGTATTTCCGTCAACTTGACTCATAATTATATTATTTTCCCTGTCACACTTTAATAGTAAATAAGCCTAATAATATAGTACATTATTAGGCTTATTTACTTCTTATGTACTCTCCCATTATTTAAGGATAAGTTAACCCTTCTGCTTCTTCCGCGGTAATTACTATGTAACGGTTTCCGGTTCTTAATCCTAACAGTTCTGCTTTTTTAACTGCATCCTGTTTTGTCTCTGCATAAGCAGCTAAATATTTATCCCCATCGATAATTTGGCAAATCACATATTGTTTCATGTTTTTCTCCTTTTACCCTTTAATTAATTGCGCAATCTTTTTTATTCCAACTTCAATTTCTTCTACAGTTGCATAGGAATAAGAAAGACGTAAAAATTGGTTAGCACTTCTATCATACAAAGTGCCTGGGTTTAATAAAATCTTTTCTTGTAAAGCTTTGTCAAATAAACTACGATTCGAGATTGGTAGATTTATATGTAGCCAAATGTAAAAGCTTCCTACTGGCTCATGCCAAGTTGCAATGCCACTACAATACTTTTCTAACATACTTATCATAAAATCTCTACGTTTTTTCAATTCACTTCTTACAAACTGTAAATGTTCATCATACAATCCATTTTCGAACCACTCCGCTGCAATCTGCTGGGATATAGAACTTGAACCATAATCAGTTTGCATTTTTATATCTGCTAATCTTTGAATAACGGATTCTGATCCAACAACCCACCCAATTCTTAAACCAGGACTAATGACTTTGGACATACTTCCAATATGTAGCACGATCCCATTTTTATCATATGCCTTTAAAGGTTTTGAAACTGGTGCATCGAACCATAAATCTTGATATACCGCGTCCTCAATAATAGGTAATCCAATTTCATTACATATCTCCATCACTTCTTCCCTCTTCTTAGCGTTCATACTAAAATTGGTCGGATTATGAAAAGATGGGATTGTATATAAAATAGATGCGTTAAATTGTTTCTTATATTTTGTAATGTATGAAGTATTTATACCATTCTCATTCATTGGTATTCCAATCAAGCGCATTCCTGCTGATTGAAATACATTAAGCGAATATAAATATGATGGTTTTTCTAATAAAATTGACGCTCCTTTCGGAAGAAGCCCCATAGAAATAAGCTGCAATGCTTGAATTGCCCCTGAAACAATTAAAATAGAGTCAGGAGATACATATACCCCATGCCCTTTTAAATATTCCGCAATTTTTTCTCTTAAATGGAGATTCCCTTTCGGTTCCTCATACCCAAGTGGAACATTTGATTGTAAAATTTTATTAATAATACCCTTCATCTTTTTCTCAGGCAAGAGACTCGGTGAAAGTTCACCTGTTCCTAATCGAATTACATTGGGAGTAAATTCAGCTTGATTAATCTCTTGTACAGCAGGAAGATTAGGATAATGAAGTCCTGTTTCTACGTAAGACTGCCAGTTTGGAGGCGGGGCATATGTTGAAGTATTCTCACTATTTTTTATAACAATTGTTCCCTTCCGTCCATTCCCCTCAATATACCCTTTTGCTATTAACTCATCGAAAGCCATTACAATTGTACTTCGGTTCACTTCAAACGCATGCGCCAAAGCTCTTTGTGAAGGTAATTTAGTTCCAATTGTCCATTCCCCATTAACAATTCTCTCTTTTATATAAGATTCTATTTGTTTATACAAAGGAATAGATGAAGACATATTAGGTTTCCAAACGAGCCTTTCCATTATATCACCTCACATATTTTATGGTTGGTAACCTATCCAACCATATGGATGGATACAAATTTTCATTTCTTCTATACAATATAGACTATCATAATTAATCAAATTAAGTAGGAGGTAATCTGATGAGTGAAGCAATTATTCACGGTATCATCCTTGCATTTGGTCTTATCATTCCATTAGGTGTCCAAAATGTTTTCGTCTTTAACCAAGGCGCTAGTCAACCAAATATTTGGCGAGCTGCTCCTGTAGTCTTGACTGCATCTATATGTGATACATTATTAATATTAATTGCTGTACAAGGTGTCTCCCTTGTCCTCTTAACTTTCTCTTGGTTAACAACCACCTTGTATATGATTGGATTTTTCTTTCTTATGTATATGGGCTGGGTTATTTGGAGAATCGATTCTTCAAATGATGTAAAACAAGAAAAAAGCATGCCTTTAAAAAATCAAATTATTTTCGCCGCATCAGTTTCATTACTAAATCCACACGCAATTTTAGACACAATTGGTGTAATCGGAACAAACTCTATACAGTACATAGGAAGTGAGAAATGGGCTTTCACTTTTGCAACAATTATAGTTTCTTGGATTTGGTTTATTAGTTTAGCTTTTGCCGGGAAATTTCTAAAAGGATTAGACTCAACAGGGAAAACGATCACAATATTAAATAAATTTTCAGGGCTAATCATATGGGGAGTCGCACTTTATATGTTAAAACAAGTTATTTTCCCTAACTAAATTAAGAAGATTGCATGCTAATTACACATCATGCAATCCTCTTTCAAATTATGCAGTCGGTTCAGGCTTCTGCTTTATTTCCATTTCATCTTTTGCCGGCTTAATCCAAATTATTGCTATGACAGCACCAATAGCAGCGAAGATGCTCGTTAAATAAAACACTTCATGGTCTGTCCCTTTCATAAAAAAAGAATACAGGGGTGGTCCAGCTGCTACACCGATAAATCGCATTGAACTATAAAATGACGTAACTGTCCCCCTCTGCTCTTTTTCAATCCCTTGTGTAATAAGAGCATCTAGACATGGTAACACCATACCAATTCCTCCCCCCATAATAACGAGACAAAGAAGTAGCAAATAGATTCCTTTTAGAAATAAAGGTAAGAAGACAGATGCAGCAGCCAGTAAAAATCCAATATAGATACACTTTTTCATAATATCTTGTTTATCTCCAATTTTTTTACCAGCCATATATGAGCTAAGTGATAGTACAAGTAAAGGAATAGCGAGTACACACCCTTTCCATATACCATGAATATCGTACTTCGACTCCAGTATAGTTGACAGATAAAAAAGTATTCCGAATAAAATAAGCATAATAATTGCACCTAGTATAAAAATGGCAATTAACCATCTTCCCTTTTCTCGAAACGTAGAGATAATAGATTGAATAAATTCTTTAAGTGGTGGGACTTCTTCTTCTTGTTTCTTCGCCTTTACTAGTACCAGTAGTAAAACAATCGATATTACACATAAAACTGGAATCGCCCAAAATGGTAAGAACCATACAATAGCTGCAAGAGCTGATCCTAATATGGGACTCAATACTTTTCCAAATGTATTTGACGTCTCAATGATTCCTAAACCTGCACTAACCTGTTTTTCATCTTTGTATAAATCACCGACACATGGTATGACAACTGGCATAGCACCAGCAGCACCTATCCCTTGAATTGCTCTTCCGATAAGAATCCAAACGTAAGGGTTATCAACTTTCCATGATACCCATCCCGTTATCGCTCCTCCAATAGCTGCAATTAATAAACTTGGAACCATTACCATCTTTCGTCCCCATCTATCTGATAAATAACCAGCAATCGGTATAAGTATAATTGCAATGATAGAATAAATTGTAATTATCATGGATACTTGGAAAGATGAAATATGTAATTTCTTTTCAATGGTTGGCAGGATTGGAATAAGCATTGAATTACCTAGCGTCATAACAAGTGGAACTGATGCAAGTGCAATTAAACAACAGTTTTCTTTTTTTAACATGTTGATTTCGGAACCTTTCATCATATATTTCTTACCATATAATAGCCCTGCTGGAAATTATGTTTACATTCCACCAGGGCTATTTCATCTTTACTACTTTCCATTTACAACAAAAGAAATTGGGTAAAATATAGCATTACTCCTATTCTTTGAATCCTGTTCACAATATATCCATACCAATTAATTGAAAATAAAAAAGAAAGGAAGAATCCTTCCTTTCTCCTATAACCTTCTACATTTAGCGAGTATATCCGCCACCAAGCTGTTGTTCTGCCATCGCTACAAGGCGTTTTGTAATTTCACCGCCTACAGAACCGTTTGCACGTGAAGAAGTATCAGCTCCAAGCTGTACACCAAACTCTTGTGCAATTTCATATTTCATTTGATCTAGAGCTGCTTGTGCTCCATGTGATGCTAATTGATTAGCGTTACGATTTCTAGCCATTACCGATCACCTCCTTATATATATTAAACTGTATCAAATCCGAAATTAAATACATGGTAATTTTTGGTTATTGATAAAATAAAAAAAAGTCTCCTAAACGAGACTCTTTCATCATTTCACCTTATGAACTTACTACTTCTAATTTTCTATTCGTTAATGCTTTCATTTCTTCTTTCAATATATCTTTCGCATTATGCCCAAACCATTCAAGCGAAGCAAAATGATCAGTATCTCTCACTTCCCGGATGATTTCATCATAGTTTACAATACCTTCAAATAATGGAACCATTCCTATACGACTTCCAGCAGCGGCATATACATTATTTGGTTCAAACACGTGTAAATACTCCGCTGATGATATATTCTTAAAATGGTAATGTTGTATCCACGGCTTTAATCGATGAAAACTATCTACAGGGTCTGCACCAGACTCCCATATATGAAGAAAATCAAGGTTTATTTTTAAATATGGATGATTTACTTCTTCTAACAATTTCAAAGTAGACGGCAAAGTATCCGTTAACGTATTTGGATGTGTTTCTAATAGTATATACATATTATGCGGAGCAAATAGATCACAAATCATGCGAATTCGCTTCACATACTCTTTTCTCTCTTGTTCCGAGAAATCCTCACTACCTTTTTGCCCGGCAAACGTACGAATTTTATTTGTATTAAACCAATTAGCTAGTGTTACCAGCTGTTCACATTTTTCCATCGTTTTTTGAAAATCCGCTAATAATGATATGTCCAAGTAATCACTTATCATCGTAACTTCTAAATTTTTATCCTTTAAATAATCTATTTCTCGTTCTGTCGTTTCACGCTCTTGTATATATAAATTTTGTGCATGGGTCCCCCACAACTCAATTCCTTCAAAACCGTTTTCATATGCAAATTGAACAATATCAGTAAATGAAATTAGTTGATGGCGAAATGAAATTGTACATAGCGAATATTTCATTGGTTTGAACTCCCTTATCTTAAATTCAATGAACTTGTATTAGTTAAGAAAGACTGATTTGTTGTAATTTCTTTCCATAACAGAAACTGTTTCTCTAGTTCATCCTTGATTTGCAGTTCAATTGTATTCATTTCATCAAGTTTTTCAACAATTGGTAATAACATATCTTTATTATTTGTCATTGCCATTTTAATAGCACGGTACTGTACATTTGTAAATCCTTGTACAATGTCTTCCACTCGATCACACCAATAATCAAATTCTTGCTCCGAATATTGTAAAGTTTCACGGAAGTATGCAAAGGCATGTTCATAGCTATATTTACGTATTGCCAATACGGGTATTTGCTTTACTGCCGTTACGAGCCCGGAAAGTGAATACCCACCCTCTTCATTTACCATTTTTATTATTAATTTTTTAAATTCCATTGTTAGTTCATTATCATCTTTTTTGAATGTTTCCATGAAATAACTTTCTACCATCTCTTGTGTTGGCTCCTGAATTCCTTCTATATCAATGAAATAGCCTCCACCAAATGGGTTGTCTTTAACAGAATGGAGCACTTTTTCTCTTTCCATATTCCCTTCCCAGCGAAAATCAGGATCAAGCATGAACCATTCATCTTCTTTCTCTGTCTTCGATATCATTAAGTAATGCGGAAACGGTTTTTGATGAAACTTATTTTCTCTCTCAGGCAATAAAGACATATCAACCATTACAATTACGTAACGATTTTCCGGCTTATTTTCTACTAATTCTAAAAATGTTTCTACATTGCTACTTTTATCTTTTGAATGATCGTACCATTCGTTCACTTTTATCCCATACAATTTTTCATACCAAAGCAAGTAATTGTCATGGTTAATGTTTTCGGAATGATAAGAAATAATCCCGCCTTCTGTTATATCAAAGTCTCCATCCCATAATCCGAAATAAAATGGACGGAAATCTATATCACTACGCCTTTTTATAATTTCACAAAAACAACTCACTAAACAGTGAACTTTAATTGAAGTCATACTCTCATCCACTTTCTCAAATTTAATTATTCATATTTACTGCTTGTAACGGCTTTAACTCTTCCATAAAGTCAAGCAAAGATCCTACTGTAAGAAACGCCTTTGGATCTATCTCATCTTCTGGAACACATAACTTTAATTCCATTTCAATGTATACAATAAGCTGTAACATCATTACCGAATCTATATATAAATCTTGATTTAAACGCATCGTTTCTTCTAAATGTGTTACATTTTTCAGTTCCATTTTTTCTCTCATAATACTTAAAACTGCTTCTTTTAACATTTCACGACTCATGTTGTTATCTCTCCCATCTCTAATAACTTCCGACTTACTTTCCCTGTTTTATTTTTCGGAATCTCTGCTACATTTTCAATTTCATGTGGCACTTTATAAGACGGTAAATGCTGTATGCACCATTCTCTTATTTGTACTGGTTCAATACGAGAGACTACTTTCGCTTTTACTATTTCTCCCATCACAGGATGCTTGCCCCGGTATACAATTGCCTCCTGAATACCTTCTAATCGAAGCATCGTTTCTTCCACTTCTATAGGAAATACCTTTAGACCGGACACATTAATAACATCATCTATTCGCCCCATGAAATGAAGGCCTTGCTCAGATCTATAACCTAAATCTTTTGTATAAATCTCCTTTTCAGCAATTTTCACTACGATTTCTTCAGGTTCATCTTCATTTGAACCTATGTTAATACTTACATGAGGAAGTGGTTTTCCTAAACCCAAATGTGTTTCCATAGCATGACATATACTAATGCAACCAGCTTCAGAACAGCCGTACTGCTGCATCATGTATTTCGTCATGCCCTTTAACTTATAAAATACCGTTTCTGGCAAAGGTGATCCTGATGTCATAATTTTATGAAACTGAAAAGTCCCTTGTGGAAAACTCCCCATAATATGTAACATAAGTGGTACTGCGTATATGATATGTTTTTCGGTATTACGAACTATATTTAATGCGAATTTAGGGTTTTTGTTTGTAATGATTATAGGCTTACTACCTCTCGTAATTGCTGATAACGTGCCACAAATTAATCCGTATGAATGTGAAACTGGAGCCATTACAATTGGCACTTCGTCTTCTTCACATTTTAAAGCTTCATTGTAAGCGGCAATTTCTGTTTCAATTTCCGTCCATGCTCTACGAATCAGTTTTGGCTCTCCTGTTGTACCTGAACTATACTGCAATAAAGACGGTTCTTCTTGTAATAGATTTGGAACTTCTAATTTTGTAAAGTCGTTACTTTCTCCGTATAAAAGTGCAGTACACTTTGCGCGCTTTGCCATTTCAATAGCTGTATCCTTTGGCGTATCTTCATGAATAAGTAGTACAGATGCTCTTTTTTCTTTTAGGAAAAACACAAGCGTAATAATATCGAATGGATCTTTCAGACAAAGTGCAAATCTATTTCCTTCTGCTTCTTGAAATTGTTCCACTCCCTCGTAACCTTGTAATCTCAATTCAAAATCATATTTGCTAAATTCTTGTTTATTAACGATTAGCATGATTTCCCCCTGTAACAACTGATTTTTGTATTGTAAGTTGCTTTGCTCTATACAATGGATTTGGAACTTCATGAACAAGCGATTCCACATCCATATATAAACGACGCTTCGTTAATTGCTCTGCATGAAATGTAGGTGCATATAATTGTAATGCTTCAAAACGTTCTTTCAAATGCGAAAATCTTTCAAAATGATCTTCTATTTCTTCAACAAGAATGATCCAAAATTGTTCCTCTTTCAACTGATACTCATCTGCCAGCACGAAAGCCAGTTCACCTAGATTGAATAGGAAAAGCGCATCTAAAACCATTTCTTGTAAACATTCAATACGGTCCATTTCAAAGAAATCATTCATTTGACCATTCGCATATGTTTTATGCATTTTAGTAAAGTCAGGACATTTTTCGAGTTCTTTCAAAAATGGACGATAAAACTCCAGTCCTTCATGAAAATCTTTTAGTGCAATACGGACTGGTATTCCCTCTTCATGAACTAAAATCATGTTTTGTCCATGTGATTCTAATGCGACTCCATGCTCTACAACGAGGTGTACAACTGGGATAATTGCTTTTTGAATAAGCAATTGTAACCAGCTTTCTACTCCATATCTCTTTAACCACAAATCAATAGTTGGTGTCCCATCTTTTCCCTTGGCATATAAACCGTTAAATGGGATTGCCTCTTCTTTCTTATCTAAATATTTGTGAACGCTTTCGCGCCAAATACATCCTAATGAGCCATACGTAGCTTTTTTATTCGCATCGTACGTAACACTCGAAAATTCATTTAACAAAATTAAACGCGATTCATCCCTTAAATAAGGGTCATGATTTACTATATCTTTTAACCAATTCGATATAGCAGGTGCACTCACAACCGAATGTGGTTTTAATGTACGGATAGTTGAAGTATTGAGTAAATTCATTGATAACTTTACATATGGTTTCTCTCGATTCGTAACATTTCTTAATGTCCGCATCGACTGCTGCGCGCAATAATCATCTTCTGATTTCCCTAAATAAATAATATATTTATCCTGTATATGGTCAGTATAATTCGGAATAATAAAGTTCTCCCACTGCCAAGGATGAACAGGTATAAACATGTACTTCTTCGAATCACAGTCCATTGTTCGAATACGATCCATATACTCTTCGATTTTCTTTTCACCAATTTCTTCTTTAAAGGTACAGTTATAACTCTCTTCACTTTCATATCCTACAGTCGTATATTTCTCATGAACTGCAATCCATATAATTTTCATTGGTTGCATAAATTCAAATCCATATTGAAAATTATCACGATATTGAAACCCGATGCGTGCTTTATAACTAGGATGATACGGGTGTCCATCTATTAAATGACTTTCAAGCTCATCATAAGATTTCGCAAGATAGTCTTCTTCACAACTTCTCTCATATTGTGCAATCGTATCTTTAAAGATTGTTTGTTCTAATTCTTGAATAAAAGAATCCAATTTCGTTCGATCCACTTGAATAATCCGAAAAATCTCCTGTAAAAATTGTGAAACTGATTGTATTTCTTCTTCCTCATCTTGAACTCTCATTATTAATGAGTCATGTAAACAAATACGCCCAAATGTCATACGTTCTTGCCCATAGCATTGGTACATTACATTTTGATCCTTTTCATCAAGACCTTGTATAATAAAAAGTATTTGCTCTCCCTTTTGTATACGAATCGGCGTAATGATTTCTTCATAAATTAACGATTCTACTAATTGCCGGAATACTCTTCTTCTTACTGAAATGTACTCTTTTGATTGGAGTGCCTTCAATATTTTTATGTGATAAACTTCTTCTTTCATAAATCCCTCCGCTATAATACGGAATATCAAATTCCATTATTTGTATTACGTGAAATTTTAGCACTACTTATGAACGAACAGCCACTTCTCTAACGAGTGGATTATCTACTTGTACATAAATTGCTTGCTCTAAAGGATTTGTCAGTTCATCAACATCGAAAAATCTCGTTAGCAAATTTGCTTTACATGCCAATTTATTTTCTTCCAACAATTCACTTAAAAATGTAGAAGGTTCGCGGTTATATGGAAGGAACGCTTCAAGTACAGACCTTAATTCCGAAAGAAGAATTTCCTCCTTTATTAATCCTGCTGTACCAAAACCGTTAATTAGTCCAAACATATGATTAAAAATTAAATAGTAACGAAATCTTTCATCTACAATGTAATCGTCATATAAATTCCCAGTACGTTCTCCAATACCCGCTAGTTCATTATCTAGGACTGACTTCATTGAATTGCAGAAATAAAAACCTTGATTATCACGGAAGTAAAACTTAACTGGATAACCATCTTTCAATTGAACAACACTATTTTGTTGATGCGCTTCTAATGCAACGCCATAACGTAAATACATCCATACCATCGGCTTTAAAGAGATATTCATATATCGTCTAAACCACTCTAAACTTACTTCTTCACAGCTTCTACCTTCTAAAACCGCTAAGTGATGAATAATATTCGATAAACGAGTACGTTCTCCCGGTATAGCATCTTGAACTAGTCCTGCAATTAAAGTAACGTCATTTGCATGTTCACTATAAAAAGGATTCTCTCGAATAATCACTTCAAATCCAGACTCTTTTGCTCCATAATTTAAGGTAATAAAGGCTGGATCACAAATAAAATCAAAACCTGGATACTTTTCTAGTACTTCACCAATTGACGTATTTAACATTTCCTTCCCTTCAAGGCCACTCTCAAGCTCCTTCAACTTATTAATGCGCATTGAATTTGTTACTTTCACCGGAAATGAAAACTTAAGCATATATTTCGAATGAGGATGATATAGCGTTCTAAGTGATGATGTCGCCATATAACACTTACCTACGGGACCCATATACTCAAGTACTCCTTGATTTATCCACTCTTGTACATAAAGTTGATGTAATAGCCATTCTGCTTGCAGCGGATGGATTGGAATTAATGAATATTCATCTTCTTGACAGTACTCTTCAATAAATTCTTGACCTACCTTTTCATCGTTCTTTAATTCCTTTTTTATCATCGCCGTTGTAGAATCTTGTAACAATGACTTTTCACTTACTATACTTTTATGTGCCCGAAAATAGTGAAGTTGGCACTCCCCTTTTAATTCAGGAGAATACATGGAACTTTTCCAATCCAATATACCTTGTCTACTCTTTGGTGTAGGATGAGTTAAATGTCCAAATAATAAAGATTGCTCCGCCTCAATAAAAGTTGTATGGAAACCATATAATGCAGATGTATCTTCTGCTCTCTTTTTTGTAAATTCCTCAATATTTTGACAACTGCGAATAACTCGAAGCATAAGTTCATCAGGATTCGTACCTTCTCCATAGTTAATAGACATTTCCTTTATTAAAAACATAATAACCGTAATATAATCTGCTTTAATAACATTTTTATTTTCGCCAATTTGGTAATAAAATTGTTCTCCAAATAGATGACGGTCCGTTGACGATTTATATATAACTTCCCCATACAAAGTAACGTTTTGTGCCGATAACCGACAGCATAAATAAGTGGGGATAGCGTCTCTTTGAAATGAATGACAGAAAATATTTTCCATCCTTTTATCCTCCGTAATCCATTCTCCACTTCCTGTTTCTCTTAAATAACAATTTAAAAAGCTTTGTATTGTTGCATGTTCCGCGATTTGTTTCGCATGCTGCATACTGCTCCTCCTCTTTTAGACGAACACTATCATTTTTTTGTAAAACTTCTGACAGTTGAATTTTATTATCAACTATGATTCTATTTGATAATGATAATCATTTCAAGAAATATTTCAGAATTTTTTTATCTAGCTAAACTTTTCACCTTTTCAAAACATTTAATCCGGCAACAAAAAAATACACCAATATAATAATTGATGTATTTTTTCATTCTCGCAGATTAAGTTTACATAATAATATTATCGTATTCTAATTTGATAGTGATTTGTATAAACAATCCATATCTCGCCAAGCATATGCTATTTCTTCTACATTTAGTCTTTCTAAAAGTTTCGTGTCAATTTTTTCCGGATTATATTTTTCATAAAACTTTTTAGAAGGATTATTAGCAACAACCCAAACTAACAGAGATTGCATATTATCTTTTTTACATTCCGATAGCAATGCTTGAAATAATCTTTGTCCTATCTTCATTCCTTGATATTTTTGTAAAATGTATATTGCATATAATTCCCCATCACAATTATATGTACCTGTTCTTTCAACCCCCCCATCGATAAATCCAATTATTTTACCATTTAACGTTTCTGCTACAAACGTAAATTGATGCCCGTCTTCTTTTTGAAATATACTTTCCCATAGCTTTTCTCGTTGTTCATACGTTATATTGTCTAAAATTTCATTAGAGAATATCCCAGTATACGTCGTTTTCCAACTATCCACATGCACTTTTGCAATTGCCGAAATATCATCTTTTATTGCCCTTCTAATATGTATCTCCACCATACTCATCCCCCTTAGAAAATAATTATAGCAAAATGTTTTGTATGTATTAAAAAAAGAGTGAATTTTCATCACTCTTTTTATCTACTTTCAACTTCTACTGAAACAACATGATCGATTTCTTTTAAAGAACTATATAATTCAGTTGTATATAAATCTTCTGGAGCTAAAATGACCATTTCCAATTGCTGAGATGCCCCATTATCAATATCTTTAATTTTCACTCGTTTTACTTGCATATTTAAATTTTTAATTTGCTTAAAGATCCCGTCTAACTCTCGATGTTTGTTTACGGTAATTTTTATGGATAAGTCCTTTTGTCTTAATGAATAAGGGCCTGCAATTTTCACAATTTGCGGAAGTACGTTAATCGCTAATATAATTAAAATCATAGCAACCGTCGCTTGTATATAAAACCCTGCACCAATCGCAATACCTAGTGCTGACGCGGCCCATACCATAGAAGCCGTCGTTAATCCTGAAATAACGTCATTATTTCTTCGTAAAATTACCCCTGCTCCAAGAAAACCGATCCCACTAACAATTTGAGCGGCGAGACGCATTGGGTCCATGTTTGTATGACCCGGTACAGAATAAACATTCACTGATTCAATTGAAACCATTGTAATTAAACAACTCGCTACGGAAATAACCATACTTGTTTTCACACCAAGCGGTTTATTCTTTAGCTGCCTATCTATTCCGATGAATAATCCTAAAAAGAGTGCTAAACCTAATTTGAATAAAAATTCATATGACATATTTCATTCTGCTACTAAGAATATAGACAAATGTACATTCTTAGAGTATTCCTGCTTCTGCGTGTCCTGTCTCGCCACTAACTCGCTACTACAGTTTGCTGTAACACTCCACAGGCATAAATTCCGATGTAGCCCACTGTACATATATACAATCTATTTACGTTAGTATTGTATATTTTTTTGCTTGTAAAAGGTTGATTGACGCGTTCAAATCTCTACCTATTACATTTCCACAGTCACATTCATATACTCGTTCGGATAGTTTTAAGTCTACTTTCTTTTGACCACAACATGAGCATAACTTCGACGAGGGATAGAACCTGTCTACTTGACGTAGTTCAATTCCATATTCCTCACATTTCGCCAATAACCATGTTTGAAATGTATAAAAGCATTGCTTCGCAACTGCTTTAGATAGATGTTTGTTCTTCATCATACCTTTCACATTCAAATCTTCTACTGTAATAAATGTTGGCTTGGTTTTCACCACATCATTTACAATAGACTTTACATACGCTAATCGAATATTTGTTAACCTGGCATGTAGTTTTTGCACTCTAAGAATATTTTTATCTATATTCGCTCTTTTGTTAGTAACAGATTTTTCACCTCTCTTTTTTATATTTTCAAATTTACGCGATAAAGAACGTTGCTCACGTCTTAACCGTTTTTCTATCTTTTTTACTCTTATTGTTTTGTTGATGTTTTTGTGAGTTTTTCCATCGCTACGTACAGCGAAATCCTTCACCCCTAAATCAATACCTAAACCTGTTTGCTTGAAAGTTGGCTTCGTTTCTGTTTCTTCCAATTCGCAAAGCACGGATACAAAATATCTTCCTGCTCTTTTACTTATCGTTCCACTTTTTACAATCGCATTTTTGGGAATATACCCATATTCTTTTAACCTTATCCAACCAATTGTGGGGATTTTTACTCTATGCCTTTCTACTGTCCAATCTGTTTTGTTGTTTTTAGGAAAATAGCACTTCACATCTTGCTTCTTCTTTTTCTTATATCGTGGAAATTTAGATAAACCCTTAAAAAATCGCTTAAAAGCTTTATCCCCGTTCATAATCGCTTGTTTTACAGCTTTACTTGATACTTCTTTTATCCACTGGTCACATTCTTTTGTATAGACATTGTTCAACCATTTTGAAAAGTCATACCCACTTAAAAACTTTCCTTCGGCTTCATACAACTCTTTGTTTTTAGAGATATACAGGTTGTAAACATATCTGCACACACCAATAGTCTGATTTATTCGAGGTATTTGTTCTTTTGTCGGATGGATTTCTATTAGATATGCTCTTTTCATAAATCTTTATCCTCCGGTATTTTCTTCTTGAATCCCCATATAGTCTTTATACTGTTTATCTGTATAAAATCTTCTTCCTTTAGGGTTTCGGTAAGCAGTCAATACACCCTCGTTATCCTTCTCTGTAAAGTTCTTACAGACACATTGATTATTTCAGCGAATTCTTTTGATTTATATTGTTTCATAGGTAGAATGTAACATATTTATCTGCATTTGCGTATGTTTTATACAACTGTATTGATCTCCTTACTTCCTAATATTTCCCTTCGAATATTTCACTATAACTCTTTTATGATATCAATTCCAGTCTTTTCTATTCATTTAAAGTAAAAAACCGAAAAAACATTTTTGACAATGTTTGAAGTGAACCCGAATAGTGGTACATGAAAAAAACACCTCCTGAATTCGCATACTAAGTATGCAAATTCAATGGAGGTGTTTTTCGTTTGAAG